>JAUVYG010000066.1 GCA_030603185.1 Actinomycetota bacterium
GCACTCGGAGCATTCGCGACCGGCATGGGCTCGACGGATCTAGCGGTCGCGATGACCCTAGGCCAGACCTGGATGATGGTCCCGACCACGGTGCGCGCTAACGCTGAAGGCGAGTGGCCGCTGGGTGTTTACGGCAAAGACCTCATCCTTCATCTGATCGGAAAGCTGAGTAGCCGCGGCGCTACCTATCAGGCCATCGAATGGGGAGGCTCGGCTATCACTTCCCTCTCAATGGCAGGCCGTTCGACCATCGCCAACATGGCAGTCGAGGCAGGGGCCAAGACCGGACTCATTCCACCCGATGAGATCACTCGACAGTTCTTAGCCGGCATTGGGCGAGAACAGGACTACCGCGAGATCGGTCCTGACGCAGACGCAGAGTACTCACAAGTCGTGAACATCGACGTCTCTGCCTTGGAGCCGACTGTCTCTCAACCACACTACGTGGACAATATCGCAACGGTCGGCGATGTAGCTGGTACCAAGGTTGACCAAGTATTTATCGGCACTTCGTGTAACGGTCGCCTTGAAGATCTACAGATCGCGGCCCGGGTACTCAAGGGCAAACAAGCCGCTCCCGGTACCCGCCTCCTTATCACGCCCGGTTCCCGGCGGGTCCTTATCGAGGCCCACAAGGACGGCACCGCTCAGACACTTATTGAAGCCGGTGCGATCATCACCGGTCCTGGCTGCGGTGCATGTGTTGGAGTCCACGAGGGCATCCTGGCCGACGACGACGTATGCATCTCGACGGGGCCCCGCAACTTCAAAGGTCGAATGGGGAATCCTGACGCATCGATCTATCTATCGTCGCCGGCGACAGCCGCTGCCAGTGCGGTGACCGGTGTGATCACCGATCCTCGCGAGTTCGAAGCTGAACTCAAAGAGGCCGCCGGCCTCCCCTGGGTGGCCGCGTAATGGGAGTAGTAGTCGGACGTTCATGGAAATTCGGAGATGACGTCTCTACCGATCACATTGCAGCCGGACGACTGTTCTATCTGCGTTCTGATCTGCCTGAGCTCGCGAAACACACACTTGAGGACGTCCGGCCCGAGTTCGCCTCGGAAGCTCAGTTGGGTGACCTGGTGGTAGGAGGCGAGAACTTCGGTCTGGGGTCCAGCCGCGAGCACGCACCCACTGTCATCAAGATAGTCGGGGTAGGGGCAGTTCTTGCTAAAAGCTTTGCCCGCATCTTTTACCGCAACTGCATCAACATCGGGCTTCCAGCGATTGTATGTGATACCGATCGAATCGACGATGGCGACAAGCTCGAACTCGATCTGGCCGCTGGCCAAGTCAGGAATCTCACCAAGGACGAGGTAATAGAGTTTTCGCCGTTTCCCGCTGTGATGGCGCTCATCCTGTCCGAGGGCGGCCTGATCGAACATGTTCAAAAGCACAATGGCCTAGCCATCTAGCAGCTGTCCGGACTCTAAGGCGATGTGTCGGTCGAACTGGATCTCGGCAAGCTCCTCATGGGAAACAATGACCAGGGTCCTGTCCGAACCTGAACAGGCCTCCACCACGGTCCGAGTGGCAAACTCCTTTGAGGCCACATCAAGATTGGTCGCAGGCTCGTCCAAAAGCAAGATAGTGGGCTCGCACACCAAAGCCTGAGCCAGGGCAAGTCTTCTCTGCTCGCCCCCGGAAAGGGTCCAGGCCTGAGCTGTTTCGGACGCTACCAGGTCAAACTTGTCGAGCATTGCGTGGCTGCGCGCCCTTGCCTCAGCCTGGTCGACACCCCGCATCAACAATGGCATCATCACACTGCGGATCACGGATCTGTCGAACAGAAAAGGTTGCTGTATGACCGTGAAGACCGATTTCCCCATCTTCACGACCCCCTCATCCGGCTGGATCACGCCGCCTAGGACATGCATCAAAGTCGTTTTACCGGACCCATTGGGTCCGAATATCCGAGCCACCTCTCCCTCGTAGATGCTGAGCTCGGGAATACTCAAAGTGAATCCCTCTTGGCCCCCAGAGTCCTTCCCTTCACCCAGCAAAGGATGGGAATATCGAACCCCACGAAGCCCCAGCGCCTCAAGCCTGCTCATCTACGAGACTCCTGAAATCTGGCTACCAGCAGATTGGCCCCGAACACCAAGGCCAATAGAACCAGCCCGAGTCCGAGAGCAGCGATGAACTCGCCTTTGCGGGCCTCGAGAACAATTGCGGTCGTCATCACCCGGGTCGATCCCTCGATGTTGCCCCCGACGATGGTCACAGCCCCTACCTCCGAGATGACCTGACCAAAACCGACCGCAGCTGCAGCTAGAATGCCCAGACGAGACTCCCACAATAGCTCCCGAAAGACCTGACGTCCGTTGGCTCCGAAGGCTCTTAGCTGCAAAATGAACCTCTCTGGCAACGATGCGACCGTGGCATAGGTGATCCCGGCTGATAGAGGTGCTGATAGTACGACCTGCGCGATGATGATGGCCGGTACTGAGTACAGTAGCTCGAAGAATCCAAGTGGACCCGAGCGAGACAGAGTGATCGCAATGAACACACCCACAACGACCGGAGGGAGCCCCATCCCGGTGTTGACCAGGGCGAGCAGCAGAAGTCGGCCGCGTCGACCGTGGGTTGCCCGTTTACGCTGCAGCTTCCAAAGGCCGAGGGCGGCCCCGACCGGAATACCGATCGCGAGTCCGATCATCGTGGCGATGCCCGACACAAAGATCGACCGTATGACTATCTCCAGAAGAGTCTCGCTCATATGACCCTACTCCTGCGTCGGAATGAAAAGCGGTTCGGTGAACTCATCCGAACCAAATCCGGATATCACCGACTTGCCGGCAGCAGAGGTGATCCAGTCCGAAAAAGCCTTGGCCCCCTCGGTCTCACTGGCATCGGTCACCTCGATCACTGAGTAGAAGTTACTAAGGTCTGACCCGCCCTGGAACAGTGCGGACAGCTCTAAGTTGTCCTGTCGTGTCAGATAGGTGGCCTTATCAGATAGAATGTAGGCCTGTTTCTCGGAGGCGATCGTGAGAGAGTTACCCATGCCCTGCCCGGTCGAGATGAACCAGTCACCCTCAAAGGGAGGCTGGACAGAAGCTTCGTCCCAAAGTGACGTTTCCTTCTTGTGGGTCCCGGACTCATCACCTCGAGAAACGTAGTCAGATTCAGCTTTTGCGATCATCTCAAGTGCGTCGATGGAGTCAGCGGCAGAAGCGATGCCTACCGGATCATCGCTCGGTCCAAGCAGTACGAAATCGTTCCGCATCACCTCTTTGCGATTCACTCCATGACCAGATTCGATGAACTCTATCTCGGAGATTGGAGCATGGACCAGAAGGATGTCAGCGTCTTTTCTGCGTCCGAGCTCAAGTGCCTCCCCAGTACCGACAGCGATAACTCTGAGCTCGTAATCCGGATTATCTTCCTCGAATGCAGGAGCCAGTACAGAGAAGAGTCCTGAATCCTCAGTGGACGTGGTAGATGCGAGGGTCACGACACTCTTGCTCGGGTCGCAACCGACCATGGTCATAGATATAGAGAATATTAGAAGCAGGGTCGCAAAGTTTTTCACCCGCTCATTTAAGGCAAGCTAAAGCGTTATGTCAAGATTCCCATAACGCTTTTGAACTACCCGAAGTACGCTGGCTCGTTGCCGGGAATCCACTTGATGTTGCAGCCGATACTGGGGTTCTGCCCGTCAGGCGGGACCTCACCGGCGAGAAGCGATTCAAGGGCGGACCTAAGGTCCGATCCCGTCACGGGAATGTCCCCTCCCGGGCGACTGTCATCCATCTGACCCCGGTAGTACAGATTACGGTCTCCGTCGAACAGGAAGAAATCAGGAGTGCAAGCCGCGGTGTATGCCTTGGCTACCTCCTGCGTCTCGTCGTACAGGTACGGGAATGTGTAGCCTCTCTCGCGAGCCTCTTCCGCCATCTTGTCGGGTCCGTCCGCCGGATGGGATTCAACGCTATTGGAGCTTATGGCAATAACGGCAGCACCCTTGGACTGAAAGTCCCGAGCCATCTTGGCAAGTCCGTCCCCGATATGCTTCACATAGGGGCAGTGATTACACATGAAGGCCACCAGTAGGGCGGGTGCGTCCGAGACGTCAGCAAGGGATACGGTGTTTCCATCCGTGTTCAGAAGTGAGAATTCCGGAGCAGCAGTTCCGAGCGGGAGCATTGTGGACGGGGTAAGTACCAAGGCTTCCTCCAATATCAGAGCTTACGCGGGGAGTCCTTTGATGATCTCAAGGGCCTCCCGGACGTGCCGTTTTACCTGTGCCTGTGATGAGAAGATATACCTGACCGTACCCACTTTGTCGATGACATAAGTGATGCGGCCCGGCATGAACAGGCCGGCCGCCCCATAGGCCGATCTGACTGATTGATCTTCATCGGTGAGCAGAATAAACGGCAGGTCATGATGCTCAACGAAATTGACGTGAGACTCGACCGAATCTGAACTGATCCCGATCACCTCAGCCCCGGCCTCGGTGAACTCTTCGTAGAAATCTCGAAAAGTGCAGGATTCAATGGTGCATCCTGGGGTCTCGTCCTTTGGATAGAAGTACACTACCAGCGATTTCTTGCCTCGATAATCGCTGAGACTGATCGTCTTGCCATCGTGACTCTGAAGTGTGAACTCGGGGGCCTTACCCCCTACTCTCACTTTTCCTTTGCCGGTTTGTTCTAGTGTGCCCATCTTGTACCTCCTATTTATTCATACCCATTCACCATTTACTGGTGTCAACTCCCACCCCTACCTGGGCTGCCCTTGGAAGTTGTTGGGGGGAACAATGTATTTAGAACTAGAAAAGGGCCGAGGGGCCCAACTGAAAGGAGCACCCCATGGACGACAGCAAAGAAGCCACCCGCAATGAGCTGTTAGTGGAGCGCCGAAAGTTCATCGCCGGCATAACGGGGATACTAGGCCTTGCCGCGGTCGGTGGCGGTGCGGTTCCGTTCGTCAAATCTTTCGCCCCGTCATCCGATGTTGAGTCTCAAAGAACAATCGAGGTTGACCTTTCTGGCCTCAAGCCTGGCGACTTTAAAAAGACTCTCTGGCAAGGCAAGCCGGTCTTCTTCCTTCATCGAACTGAAGAAATGATCGCAAAAGCTAAGTCGGCAACCACAATAGAACCAGAGGATGACGCGGACCGAGTCAAGGATGAGAAGTGGCTCATCGTAAATGGGACCTGCCAGCATCTTGGTTGCATCCCCAACTGGAACCCCAGGGGCGAGGTCGCGTGGAAATGTGACTGTCACGGGTCGCTATATGATTTTAGCGGCAGAGCGATAAAGGGTCCGACAGGCGGCAACCTCCTGGCCGTACCGTATGAATTCCTAGATGAGAATACTGTTCGAGTCGGTATACCGAAAAAGGCCTGATCACGACGAGGATTACTTCAGGAGGTATACTCTCCCAGCTCAGACATGATACGAAACGCTTCGCGGCGGGTAGTCACCCCTAGTATCTCTTTGGCCTTCTTGATGCGTGAGTTCACCCCGTCAAGGCTCATATTCTCGATATCAGCGATCTCTTTGGCTGAGAGACCATCAAAACAGTACAGCTTCATCGTCCGATAGAGCATGTCTGAGAGTAGTCTGTGACGTTCCTTTTGCGGGAGGACCTCACGATCACGGGTGGTGAGGTCCCGATATACCCCGAGCATCTTTTCTGCCACCGATATGGTTGTGACCAATTTTCCCTGGTGCACCTTTACTACCGCCGTCGCAATAGCATCGGCGGTCTCTGCCTTCCAGATGTAACCGTCCGCTCCATCGGCAAAGGCTGCGAGAATCGGCTCATCGGCGGTCTCTTGAGTCATAACAAGAACCTTGCAACCAGGGCAGATGCGTATCAGGTCGGCAATGACATGGCTGCTACCATCTCTCTGTATTTGGGCACCGGCAACCGGCGGTAGACACAGATCAAGCAGGATCACGTCCGGACGACGTCCGGGATGTGCCGCTACTGTCTGCAGATTCGACTTCGCAGTCTCGATTGAATCCGCCTCGCCGACAACGGTAGCCCTGCCGTCGACCTCGAGCCACCTTGAGTACGCGTCGCGAACCGGCATCTCATCGTCGACCAAAAACACTTTTATCCGCTCACTCATTGGTCCACCTCACAATGATCCTACATCCTTGGCCCGGGGAACTAACGACATCCAGCCGACCACCCATCCCCTTCATTCGCCGCTCCATTCCCCCCAGGCCGAGGTGACCCTCCTCGACCAGAGAGCTCAGATCCGCAGGAACTTCAAAACCCGCACCGTCATCAGCGATTTCCAGCTCGATCACGCCCTCACCGATAGAGCGAAGAGACACCGAGACCTTGCCGGCCCCGGAATGCCTCGAGGCATTCGCAATGGCCTCCCCGAGAATGGCCTCTAGCGTCAGAGTCTCGTCTCTGGTCAATACCACGTCATTTAGTCCCTCGTCGATCTGAATGTCGAGGGACAAACCGAGCTCACCGGATCTTTCGGCGGACAGAAGACTCACGGTGTCCACCAGGGAACCGAGCTCTCCCTGTCTCTTTGGTCCAGAGATCAACGCCAACTCCTCAACCACTCTGCGCAGAACGCCGGGGAGGCCTTGGTTGAATTCTTCCGCTCCGCTTCGGCTAACGGTAACCGTCTCAGATTCCACAGCTAGCGCGCTCAAACGATTGGTGACCCGGTCGTGAACGTCCTGTCGAACTCTCGCTCTCTCTTGTTCCTCGCCCGCCTTGGTCAGCGCGTCCTCACGTTTTGCCTGGACGAACAGAGAAAGGGACAACGGGAAAAGAAGGGCGAGATAGATCCACACATAGAAAGCGTCCAGAGCTCTGCGAGCAAATAGGCCAGTCTCGGCCTGTCCCCACCAAAAGGGGTGAGACGATACCAGTACGACCGAAAGATCATCATCACCGATGAGCTTTGCGACCGGAGGTCCTCCCCATGTGTGCCAAATGGGGTCCTCTACTCCGATCCCGTTGATCAGATAGTCATTCAGGACTTCTCTTTCGCTTCGATAGCCATCTGCATAGTATTCTTCAGGCCAGACTATCGCACCCGTTGGAAGCGCCCCCAGGACAAACGTAGGGTCCTCACCTTCAGGCCCGGTCGGTCCGTACAGGAACACCTTGAAGCCCCCGCCGGCTGCCAACTCAATAGCGGTATCAGTAACATTCTTCCCACCGGTTTGCAGTGAGATCTCATCTATCTCGGCTTCGATCGAGTCGGCCACTCTTTGGATTGCCCCACTGCGATCAGTGGCCATCTGCAAGGTGCCTATCCTGGTAGTCTCGCTGGCAACCGATACTCCTGAAGAGTAAGAGACCACGGCCACCAGAATGAGGACCCCACCTATCGCGACAAAGTGCACCCAGGGTCCGATGTGCATTCGAGGTCTAGCTCGAATCCTCTGCACGTAAAGAAGTAGTGGAATGAATGAGGCTGAGGCCAGCGATGCGGCCAAGGGAAGGTATAAAGGCGGCAACGAGGCATAAAAGGACTCGTATCCGCCACTTACCATCCAAGGGACAAAAAGGGTGGCGGATACGACCATCATGGCCACCCAGATCCGTGACGAGCTGATCAGCGCTAGTCCGACCATGATCGCGGTCAGAAGGAAAAGCCGGTAGGGGATGGGCCAATCCATATTGAAACTGAGCAACAGTACGAGTGTGGCTCCCAGGAACAACCATACGGGCAATGCGCGAGCTTCAGACCCGATGATTCGGCTTATCAGCACCCAAAAGGCACCAAGCCCCACCAGCAAGAGCGCGAGTTGTAGTGCTGATATGGGAGGAAAGGCAGGAATAAAAGATGAGTGGTTTCCGGTCAAGTAAAGAGCTACTGAGACGACAATCCCAAATAAGAGCATTCCCCAGTTAGCCTTCACGACTAGACCCCCACCCATCAGTAGCCCGACCCTACCGTTCAATCAACATCATATTAGAAACCACTCATAGCCCATACATGAGTATCAAGAAACATCGCCCAGTGTCCGATGTAAATAAGGCACGCAACAAGGACCCAAAGCGACGGGACGCCAGGATGGCGAAGGCCAAAAAAGCACTTCCAAATAAGGACGACGGTAGCAGCCAGGCAAAATCCAGGCGGCTACGTTACTCTTTCTATCTACTTATTCCCCTGGTAATAGTGGTATCTACTGTTATCGGGATCGCCTACGTTCTCGAGACAAATCGGGATCGCGAAATCTCTGCGCATGAAGAGGCTGTAAACGCCGACTTACACCAGCAGGTGATCGAGACTGCCTTTTCTGCGATTCGTTCCGACTTGACGCTGGTTTCCCGGACAGCAACTAGTAGTGACTTGTTCGCCGAGAGCTCGAGCAGCGTGGACCTTGGCAGGCAGCTGATAGATATCGCAGCTAACACCGACTACTACAGCAGCATCCAGATCATGGATCACCGGGGCCAAGAGCTGATCAAGGTGGATGCAGACCAAGAGAAGCCGGCTTTGGTCGATGATAGTGAGCTCGTAAACAAATCGGGAATGCCCTATTTCTCTGGGGCGATTGGGATCTCGGCAGAGAACATCTATGCATCACCGATCGGTATGCATCAGCCGAGTGACTCTGACGGACCCAGAAGCGTGATCCGTTTCGGGGCTCCCATCGAAAATGAAGCAGGCGAAACGGTCGGCGTAGTGCTCATCACTGCGTATGTCGATGACATGCTGCAGCAACTATTCGCGTCCCATGACAACCACAACATGGTCATCATCACTCAGCAGACCACTATGTCCTTCTCGATGAACGGGGTCGAGATCGGTGACACCGTGGAAATCCTTCAGAACAAATTCACCGATGACTGGCCAGTCCTACTGGCAATGGACTCGGGCCAGAACATCGGCGCGAGCGGTGTCCACACAATACGCTCCATCCTTCCTCTCGGAGGCAAGGCCCTGACCGACATCGGGTCGGAGAGCGAGAAGTTCGAGTGGAAGATGATCCACTTCGTGCCGATAGGTCAGCTGGCCGCCGGGGATGCCGACCGTCAGTCCATCCTAGGTCTTTTATGGATAGTGATGATGGTAGGCAGTGTCGGTTTCTCGTTCCTGTTTGGAAGCGCCCTCGCCCGCCGACGTGAGGACCAGGCTCAGCTGCTCGCGTCGGCCGAAGAGTGGAATTTGACCTTCAGTTCACTCAGCGACGGGGTGTCGATCCATGACACCGACCACACTATTGTCCGAGCCAACTCTGCGCTCGGAGAGATGTTGGGCGTTAATCCCGAGTCGCTGATCGGCAAGAAGTGCTACAACGTCTTCCACGACACAGACTGCCCCATCGACGGGTGTCCCATGTGCGAGACCATGGAGACCAAATCCGGGGCTTCCATTGAGGCCTTTGAGCCAAAGCTC
>JAUVYG010000073.1 GCA_030603185.1 Actinomycetota bacterium
CATGCCCTCAGCGCTGAGCAACTGAGATCGCTGGTATACGAGGTCCTCGAGTCTCAGATCAGTGAAGAGGTCGCCGAGAAGTACCTAAGGTGGCAGGCCTTGGGCCAGCTGGATAAGCCGCTCATCGTCTTGTTCGGGGGAACTACTGGTGTGGGAAAATCCACAATAGCCACCGAGGTCGCTCATAGGTTGAACATCACCCGAATAGTGGCAACCGATACTATTCGCGAGGTCATGAGAGGCCTTTTCTCGAATGAGTTGATGCCAGCTCTATACAAATCCTCTTACAATGCCTGGGAGGCCGTGAAAATTCCCCTGCCCGAGGCCGCAGACCCCGTGACAGTGGGATTCATGGAGCAGACCAGAACGGTAAGGATCGGTATCGAGGCGACCATATCTAGGGCCATCAAAGAGGGTTACAACATGGTGATGGAGGGGGTCCACATAGTTCCTGGATTCCTGGATGTTGAGTGGGACCAGGCCTTCGTGATCCCACTGGTGGTATCTGTAGAGGAAGAGTCGATGCACAAGAGTCATTTCTATTTGCGCGAGGTAGAAACAGACGGAGCTCGGGCCTTTGAGCGATACAAGGCCAACTTCGAGCAGATTCGAACTGTCGGTAAATTCATTGAGTCTCGCGCTGAGGAGCAGAAGGTCACCGTAATCAAGACCGAGGAGCTGGATGAAGCGGTGGTTCAGGTGATGGAAGAGATCAGCCGCAGAGTCATTGAAGGAGGAGACCCCAAATAGCTCTTGAAGCTGGTGTTTCCGGTATTTAAGTGGTATCTTTTCCAAGTGCCGAGTTTCTTTGGCACACATACCCATCAGTTCGTTCGAATGTTTCAGTATCCTATGGTTATTTTTGACCATTCGTAATGGGCATCAATGGGAAATTTCCGAGAGACCGGCATGATTCTAATCTATCCAATATTCCCGAAGGGGAGGTAATGAAGCCTATGCAAAGGGCTGACCTTGAGGCGAAGAAAGTCGCTGAGCTAAGGACGATTGCTACAGCGGTAGGAGTGAATTCTCCGACCAAGCTAAAAAAAGACGAGCTGATCACCGCTATTGCCGGTAAAAGCAATGGTGGCGCGAGCCATCAGGCTTCAGCTCCAAGTAATGGGGGAGCCAATACCGGATCCCAAGACCAGAGACCTCCCGCCCCGCCAGCTGCCCAAGCGCCGGCGCAGGTACCCGCTCCTAATCCACCCGCACAGCAACCAGCACCTCAGCATCAGCCAAGTCAGAATCCTTCGGGCCCACGGCCAGAACAAAGAGACCAAAGGCCGGACGATAGAGGTCGCCAGGGACGCCCTGACGGGCGAAGGGACCAGCGCGATAATCGTGGCGGCGGTCGCAACCGTGGCAGAGGCCGCGGGGATCGAGACCATAGGGACAATCGCCAGCAGCAGCACCCTCAGCAGAAACAACAACAGCAGCAGCATCAGGGAGAACCTATCATCAAGCGGGGGATCCTTGACATTCTTCCTGATGGTTATGGGTTCCTGCGTAGTTCAGACGATGCAAAGGCCCGTGAGGGTCAAGTGTCACAGTATCTGGCAGGCAATAATGACATTTATGTATCTCTCTCTCAGATACGGCGCTTTAGACTTCGCCGTGGTGACGAGGTCATGGGGGCTATTCGGCCTCCAAAGGACGGCGAGAAATATCAGGCTCTGCTCAAGATATCTGAGATCAATGGTCAGGACCCCGAGACTTCGTTTCAGAGACCACAGTTTGAAGACCTGACTCCTCTCTATCCAGAAGAGCGCCTTAAGCTCGAACATCCTGGCGGTGATCTTTCTGGCAGGATCCTTGATCTGGTGGCTCCCATT
This sequence comes from Actinomycetota bacterium, assembly GCA_030603185.1. GTDB lineage: Bacteria > Actinomycetota > JAUVYG01 > JAUVYG01 > JAUVYG01 > JAUVYG01. The sequence continues at coordinate 1,836 of JAUVYG010000073.1, forward strand.
GGTAAGGGGCAGCGTGGTCTGGTTGTATCCCCGCCAAAGGCTGGAAAGACTACGGTTCTCAAGGCTCTCGCCAATTCTGTGACTACGAATAATCCAGAGACACACCTCATAGTTCTTCTGGTAGATGAGCGCCCCGAGGAAGTCACGGACATGGAGCGTTCTGTTAAAGGTGAGGTCGTCTCCTCTACGTTCGATCAGCCCTCCGATAATCACATCAATGTTGCCGAGCTCGTGCTCGAACGAGCAAAAAGATTGGTGGAAGCGGGACGGGACGTGGTCATCCTGCTTGACTCCATAACTAGGCTAGCCAGAGCGTACAACCTTAGTGCCCCCGCATCCGGTAGGATTCTCTCCGGTGGAGTCGACTCAACAGCCTTGTTCCCTCCAAAGAGGTTCTTTGGAGCGGCCCGCAATATTGAGGAGGGTGGCAGCCTGACTATCCTGGCTACTGCGCTAGTTGATACCGGTAGCCGCATGGACGAGGTCATTTACGAAGAATTCAAGGGCACCGGAAACCTCGAGATTCACCTTGATCGCAAACTTGCTGACAAGCGCGTATTCCCCGCCATTGATATCGAGAGATCCGGTACGCGAAAAGAAGAACTGCTTATGACGCCACAAGAGGCTGAGCTTGTATGGAGCCTAAGGAGTGTTCTCCATGCACTTGATTCGACCGCTGCTATCCAGTTGCTGATCGACAAACTAAAGCAGACCAAGTCGAATCCAGAGTTCTTGATATCGATTGCCAAGACAAAGCTTAATCAGTACACCTAGTGCTGCCTAATAGAGAAGAGCCAATACCTATGGTAGTATTGTCCCGCGTATTCTGGTCGCTAGCCGACCGTGGAGCGCAAGTTGTGACGGTCCCGAGAGGAATGATGATATGAAAAGCGGAATCCACCCAGATTACAAAGAAGCCTCAGTACACTGCTCATGCGGTACTGAGTTCAAAACTCGCTCTACTCAAGAGGAGATTAGGATCGAACTTTGCTCAGAGTGTCATCCTTTCTACAGCGGCGTACAGAAGATCGTTGACACAGGCGGTCGTGTCCAGAGATTCCAGGACAAGTACGGCGACAAATACAAGAACAAGATGGCTCAGAAGGAAACCAAAGAGACCGGCGCCAAGGAAGAGGCTGACACAAAGGCCTCCTCTGACGAGTAGTCCTTTAGGGTTCCCAGCTCATGAGGGTTGATCTTCTAGAGCACACACCACACCCAGAACGCGCGATAGCTACTGCTGCGCGAATTTGTTACGCGCCGATCGGTGCCGAAGAGCTGTTCGAGTCGCTCGAAGAGGGCGAGGTGCATCGGATGGTCCGTCTTGTGGTTGGATCGGGGCACTTGTCCGCCGTCGAGCATGCTTCCTTTAGCTTTGCTATAGAGGGAATATCACGAGTCTGCTCACATCAGCTGGTCAGACATCGGCTCGCATCGTACAACCAGCAGTCTCAAAGGTATGTGAAGTATGACAAGGGTCTACCTTTTATCACTCCACCCTCCATTGAGCGAGTCCCTGAGGCAAAGGCAAAGTTCGAGAAGCTCTGTCAGGACTCGGTCGATCTGTATCAAGAGCTCAGAGAGCTTGGGATCGAAGCCGAGGATGCTCGCTTCATATTTCCTCATGCGTCTGAGACTAAGCTGGTAATGACGATGAATGCTCGAGAGTTGCTTCACTTCTTCTCTCTGAGATGTTGCGACCGCGCGCAGTGGGAGATTCGGGCTATGGCGATGAGAATGCTTAAGCAGGTCCAGAAGATCGCTCCTGTATTGTTTGAAAACGCTGGTCCATACTGCGTTCGTCAACCTTGCCCTGAAGGCAAGTTCTACTGCGGTAAACCATGGAAAAAGGGGAACGAAGCCCCCGGTTCCGGCTCCGAGTAGGTAGGACGTAACTCCTTACTCCCCGTGCTAGAATCTAAGGAGTTACTAAAGCGCCAACTCATCGTTTGGGGTGTTCTGCAAGCTGAGTAAAGATCCAGCAGACGACGACAAGAAACTCTCAATAGACGGGCAATCGATTGCCATTGGCGGTCAGGCCGTAATGGAAGGCATCATGCTTCGAGGAAAGCATCACTGGGTGCTGGGTGTTCGCGAGCCTGACGGCGGCATCAACGTGGAAGAGTTCAAGCTGCGATCTCTGCTAGAGAAGAACCCCGTTTTCAAGCTGCCCTTCGTCAGAGGCTCGGTAGTCTTGGTCGATTCCATGATCATTGGCATGAGAGCTTTGATCATGTCTTCCCAGAGAGCAGCAGGCGAGGAAGAGAAGCTGTCCACTCGCGACATCGCCCTTTCTATACTTTTTGCCGCTGTCGTATTCGTTGTGGTGTTCAAGGCCCTACCTGCGCTGTTCGCCGTTCAGCTCTACGGTTCCATTGAGTCGAGCGTAGTCATTAATTTTGTCGAGGGGGTCGTCAAGATAGGGCTGTTCTTTCTCTACATAGTTGCGATATCCCGATTGAATGAAGTCAAACGATTATTTCAATATCACGGGGCTGAACATAAGGTTATTCATTCGTATGAGGCAGGCGATCCTGTCGGCGTAGAGAAGGCGGCCGAGCACACTACGATTCATGTTAGGTGCGGCACTTCCTTCATGCTCCTTGTATTCATAGTCAGTGTTATCGTATTCACTTTCATGGGTCGACCGCCAGCCCTCGAGAGGATTTTGCTGCATGTTGCAATTATTCCCCTGGTAGCAGGGATATCCTACGAAGTGATCAAAATGGTCGGTAAGCATTCCAAATCGTTTTGGATGCGAGCAATAGTTTCTCCGGGGCTACTCATGCAGCGGATTACCACCAGTGAACCGGACCAAGACCAGATTGAAGTAGCGATCGCGACCCTGAAGCACCTGCTGACAGTAGAAGGGTTCGAACCTGCCCTGTCCTCTGAGGAGGCACTCAAACCTAGTCAATCATCCGCAGCTGAAGCTCCTGCTTAGCCGGATACCTACCAACCCCCCAGGAGCCTTTTACCGTGCTTGATAACCTTGAAAAAATTGAAAAGAAATTTGACGAGCTCACAATGAAATTGGGTGATCCTGAAGTCTTGCGGGATCCGAAAGTCCTTGCAGTCTTGGCAAGAGAGCAGTCACAGATGCGCCCACTGGTGGAGAAGATCCATGAGTATCGGGGCACCCTGCAGTCGATAGATGATGCCAAAGAAATGCGATCCGATGTTACCGATGCTGAAACATCAGAGTTTCTTGACCTCGAGATTCAGACCCTTAGTCAGCAGCGGGACGAGCTAGAGGAGTCTGTAAAAGAGCTCTTGATCACCAGTGACCCCAATGACGCCAAGGACGTGATCATTGAGATAAGGGCAGCGGCCGGGGGCGACGAGGCAGCTCTTTTTGCTGGGGTCCTTCTGCGCATGTACACCAAGTTTTCTGAAGAGTCCGGCTGGAAGGTCGAGACTATGAGCTCTAGCCCCTTCGACATAGGTGGGTTCAAGGATGTTTCTATCGAGGTCAAAGGCGAGGGTGCATACAGTAGGCTCAAATACGAGAGCGGCACCCACAGAGTTCAGCGGGTTCCGGTGACTGAATCCAGCGGACGAATTCACACTTCCGCGGCCACCGTTGCGGTACTGCCTGCGGCTGAAGAGGTTGAACTCGAGTTGGACCTCAATGAGGTGCGTGTGGATATTTTCAGATCCGGCGGACCGGGTGGTCAGTCTGTCAATACTACCGACTCCGCTATTCGTCTAACACATGTGCCAACAGGACTGGTGGTGAGCTGTCAGGATGAGCGCTCTCAGCTGCAAAACAAAGAGCGCGCGTTCAGGATACTCAGGGCCCGCCTATATGACTTAGCCATATCCCAGCAGCAAGCTGAGATGGCGCGGACCCGTAAGATGCAGGTCGGAACAGGTGATCGCAGCGGGCGCATCAGGACCTACAACTACCCGCAGGGAAGAGTCACAGATCATCGTATTGGGTTGACGGTCCATAAACTTGATGCGGTTCTCGAAGGTAACCTGTCCGAGTTGGTGGAAGGCTTGAGCGCGGCGGACAGAGCCGAGAAGTTGGCCTTGGTTACTGACGGCGAACCATCCGAGCAATGATATGGGCGCTACAGAAGTAAAGAATCCGGAACTATGGACGACGAAACGGATACTTGAGTGGACCCGGTCCTACTTCGAAGAGCGAGGAGTGGACAGCCCTAGGCTGTGCGCGGAGCTTCTGTTGACCCATGTTCTGTCAGTTGAACGCGTGGATCTCTATCTAGACTATGAAAGACCACTTTCTTTGTCAGAGCGTGATCAGTACAAAGCTCTTGTGAAAATGCGGACGGAGGGCGTACCCGTCCAGCATCTTATTGGGAGCCAAGCATTCAGATATCTGGACTTGATAGTTAATTCAAACGTGCTCATCCCGAGACCCGAGACTGAGATACTGGTCGATCATGTCCTCAGAGTCTTAGACGAGGAGTTCTCCTCCAATGCCGGTGATACGGACGCACCGCTACTGAGAGCGGCTGACGTAGGGACCGGGTCTGGAGCGCTCATACTCAGTCTGGCCAAGGAGGCAAAGTTTCTCTTCAGTTCGCTGGTTGGACTTGATATCAGTGCGGATGCCATTGGGGTTGCTATAGAGAATGCAGAGAGGAACGGTCTGAGTGATCGGGTCGAGTTTCGTGAGTCTGATCTATTGTCTGATTATTCCCCGGGTGACCTCGATCTTGTCATTTCGAATCCCCCATATATACCTACCGCAGATATTTCTGAGCTAGATATCGAGGTTAGAAAGCATGAACCCATGTCAGCACTGGACGGCGGAGCGACCGGCCTAGAGATCATTGAACGCTTAATGGATCAGGCTGTGACGGTATTGCGCTCTGGGGGTATCTTTGCAATAGAGATAGGCTTTGACCAAGGTCCGGCAGTTGTGGACATGCTGTCCTCACCGTCCTGGGTGCGAACGGAACTTCACCAGGATCTGGGTGGCATGGACCGCGTGGTGCTGGCTAGAAAGGCGGGTACCGTTGAGTGACAATGGCCAGGAAGATTCACCGGTCGTCGTAATTCCCAGTACCTCCAGCGTCGCTGATCTCGGCCCAGCTATCAGGGCGCTCTCCCAGGGGCAATTGATCGTCTTTCCGACTGATACCGTCTACGGGATTGGCACTAATCCGAACTTTGAACTTTCGATCCACAGGCTGTATCGCGCCAAGAAACGCGACCGCTCACTGCCACTGACATTACATGCCGCGGACAGGCAGCAGGCATTGTCCTATGTTTCCGGATTTTCTCAAGAAGCTGAGTATCTAGCGAATCTTTTTTGGCCGGGCCAACTGACTCTAGTGCTGCCAAGGTCAGTGAGCGTGCCGGCATCAATGGTCGGGGGACTAGGGACCGTCGGGATTCGGGTACCAGACCACGACGTCGTGCGAGCCATAGCGCATGAGGCTGGAGTTCCGATCGCGGGTACTAGTGCAAATTTATCCGGTTCAACTACCGGAACCAAGATGAGCCATGCGATGGATGATTTTGGTGATGTCGTTGATGTATATGTGGATTGCGGAGCGACCAGTGGTGGGGTCGAGTCAACGGTGCTAGACCTTACATCTGATTCACCACGGATCATCCGGCCCGGTGCGATTTCCGCAGATCAGATCAGAGATGCACTATTAGCGGAGGGGTTGATAGCTGAGGTTGAAGCGGAACCCCCTAGAGTCTCCAAACTCACCGTGCACCCCGGACCTCGATTGGTCGCCGTTGTTGGGGCACCGGAGTGGGCTGCAAAAGCTGCCTATGATCTTGCGGTCGCGCAGATCGACCTAGGACCAGTGTGGTTATTGTTCTCTTCTGAGATAGCTCAGAGTGTGTCCGAGCGAGACCTCGATGATCACGAAGGTATGATCGTGAATAGGCTGGTCACTGCGGATCGGCTCTACGAGATACTCAGAGAAGCTGAGGGCCGAAGGGTCGGGCAGATAATATGTGTGGGATCGAGCCAGACAGAGGACGCAATTCTGATGGATAGGGCCATCAGAAGGGCATCAAAACTGGTAACAGAAAGCGAAGAAGGATCCTTCGAGTGAGAGTATTGTTTGTGTGCTCCGGCAATATTTGCAGAAGTCCAATGGCTGAGGCGATGCTTCGGAATCTTGCTGAGGCGGACGGCTTAGCAGACCAATTCTTTGCTGAGTCAGCTGGAGTGAGCGCATTCGACGGCGATGCAGCGACACCCCAATCAATAGATGTCATGAAGTGGAGAGATATCGACCTGACCCCTCATCGCAGCAGAAGGCTCACAAGGCCAATGCTTGATGGGGCCGACATAGTCGTATGCATGACAGAGGGCCACAGGGCCGCTATCGAAGGAACCACCACAACCGGTTCCGGAAAAGTGTTCCTGCTTAAGGAACTGGGAGAGGCCGCGCGTAATCTGGGTATGTCAGAGCTGGACGAGTTGTTGGCCGTGGCCCGAATTGTCAGAGACTCTGACTATGGGAGTGAAAGTGGCGAGTATGAGGTAAGGGACCCATACGGGGGTAGCCAAGGGGAGTATGATGTTACTGCTCAAACACTTGAGGTCCAGATCGGTGATCTCTGGGGAGCAATAAGGACAACGAGAGGAGAGCCGGGAAATTGAGGATCGCGATTGGAAGTGATCATGCCGGGTTAGCCATGAAGGACTCGATCAGAGACCATCTGGTGAAGCAAGGTCATGATGTAATCGATGCAGGGACGAATTCGGAAGAATCAGTGGACTATCCTGACTATGCTCA
>JAUVYG010000111.1 GCA_030603185.1 Actinomycetota bacterium
ATCACCAACCAGTATGTGACTTTTTTACGAATGGCAGATGAGTTTGACATCGAGATGGCCAGCGAGTTCTTGGTGATGGCGGCCACGCTCATCGACATCAAGGCGTCTGCTCTTCTTCCCAGAGACGAAGAGGATGATGAGCCAGAAGAAGAGTTCCTATCACCCGAGGACAGCAGGCGCGAGATTATCGCCGCCCTTCTCGAGTACAAGACCTTCAAGAATATCGCTGCCGAGTTCGAGCAGCGTCTGGAGCTAGAGGAGAGATTCTACACCCGTGGTGAGGTCCGACAGGAAGTATTCAGCATCGACAAGAACCTGCTCGAGAACATCGCAGCAATTGATCTGGCAAGAACCGCCTATGACTGTTTTTCCGATGCTGCTAAAAGGACCCTGACCTTCAGTCATATGAAGTCTGTGAAGTACTCGGTCGAGGACAAGATCATGGTCATCCGCAGGCAGATGTCCGATACCAAGGCTGCTAGCTTCCGGACTCTGGTCAAGGCATGCGAGACCAAGATGGAAAAGATCGTGGTCTTTCTGGCGCTGCTCGAGATGTGCAAAGAAGGTCTGATCGAGCTTCGGCAGGCAGTCACATTCGGCGACATAGAAGTTCTAAAAGCAGAAGAGTGGGACAGGGGGGCGATCGGTTCATGGACCAGCTAGTAAGGGCGCTCGAAGCCATTCTGTTCCTGGGGGATGAGCCCATGAGTGCTGAGAGACTCTCGGAGGTGACGGGCGAGACACAAGAGGATGTTGAGGCCGCGCTGGATCGCCTGGGAGAGCAGCTGGAAGCATCTGAGCGTGGTATCCAGCTGCGGAAACTTACTAAGGGCTACCGCATGTACACCCACCCGGCGGTGGTCGGTTACGTCGAGAAGTTCCTGGCAGCCATCGACCGCCGCCGCCTCACACAGGCTGCGCTTGAGACTCTGGCAATAGCGGCATACAAGCAACCGGTCACTCGGTCCGAGGTGTCACGTATTCGTGGGGTCAATGCTGAGGCCGCGATGAGCTCCCTTACTGAAAAGGGATATCTAAAAGAGGTGGGCCGGGATGATACGCCCGGGCAGCCTTTCCTGTATGGTACTACTCCGTACTTCTTGGAGCAGATGGGCATGCTTGAGATAGCGGAGTTGCCTCCGCTGGAGTCCTTCGAGCCCGATGATCAGACCAAAGAACAAATCGTCCTTAGTTTTACTAAGGCACTGGAGTAGACGTTGGAAATCAGACTGAACAAGTTCATGGCTCACACCGGCATAGGATCCCGTCGCAACTGTGATGAGCTCATAGAGGCCGGACGGGTATCTTTGAACGGCGAAGTGGTCACAAAGCTCGGGATCATGATAGATCAGGAGACAGACGAGGTAAGGCTGGACGGCGAACGAGTACGGCTGAAGGTCAACACTTCACCGATATACGTACTGCTTAATAAACCCAAAGGTATCGTAGCTACGGCCAAGGACGAGAGTGGTCGGCCGACAGTTGTGGACCTGGTGCAAATACCCGGCCGCCGCCTATATCCCGTCGGCCGTTTGGACAAGGCGTCCGAGGGTCTGATACTGCTGACCGACGATGGCGACTTTGCTCTTAAGATGACTCACCCACGCTACGAGCAAGAGAAGCGTTACAAAATCTGGGCGACCGGTCAGTTCACCCCAGAGACCCTTGATACCCTGCGGAACGGGAGCATCGTGCTGGACGGTAAGCCTGTGCAGGACTGCTGGGTCCGCGCTGACAGGCGAGGATACAATCGCGTCGTTTTCAAGTTTAGGCTCAGAGAGGGCCGTAATCGCCAGATCCGTCGCATGCTATCTCACGTCGGAATCACCGTCGACAGACTGGTTCGCATGAGCGAGGGACCTCTCACTTTGGGAGTTCTTAGCAGCGGACAGTGGCGCAAGCTGCTACCTGATGAAGTGGAAGAGCTTAAGCGGTCTGTGGATACTCCGCCGCGCAAGCGACCCGCGCCGCGCAAGCCGGGTGCTGCTCCTGCTCGAAGGGCCAGTAGAAGGCGCGAATAGGTTCTGTTAGGATTCGCAGGTACGTTATTTACGACGTACATCTGGAGAGCTGGCCGAGTGGTTGAAGGCGCACGCCTGGAAAGTGTGTATGCGGGGTTAACTCGTATCCAGGGTTCGAATCCCTGGCTCTCCGCCAGTGAACGCCCTAGAACGGAGCGGGAACATTCAAAGACCCTCAGTCGTCAAACCAACAGTGGAAGTACTTAACTAGTGGCACGTCATACCATCGGTGGCGTCAAGCCCAGCGCAAGCGACGTGCAGCTTGATGGGGAGGGCGAACCCCCCAAAGAGAAGAAGCCTCGTCGCTGGCTCAAGATAACCTTGCTGCTCACCGTGCCCTGGATAGTCCTGGGCGGGATCGTCGTATTCATGTGGGCAAAATCCTTTGAGGCAGAGTTTGCGATGGATCCTGAAGAAGCCGCCAAGGTAGCTGGGGTGACCGAGGTTCCCGAGAGCGGCGAGCCGATGAGTATTCTGCTGGTCGGGACCGACGAGCGGACCGAGGGTGAACAAGCCCGGGCGGATTCGATAATATTCCTCTATACCAATCCCGACCACGACCGGTCTTACATGATCTCGGTTCAAAGGGACACTAGAGTCAACATTCCCGGCAGGGGAATGGACAAGATCAATCATTCATACGCTTTCGGAGAGGCTCCATTGCTCATCGAAACCGTCAGCGAGCTGTTCTCGCTGGACGTCAATTACTTTATGAAGGTGGACTTCGAAAGTCTTGAGCAAGTGGTCGACGCCCTGGGCGGGGTCCAGTTCGAGACCGACAGATCTTGCATGGACTGGGAGCTTGACACCAATGTGCGCAAGGGCGACCTGCTTCGTCCCGGAAGAGAGGCCCTGGCGATTGTCAGGTGTCGTAAGGCGTACGCGGATGGTGACTTCTCTCGCATGGCCAATCAGCAGGCGATGATAGCCGCTATCGCGGATGAAATGGCCTCGAAACCGACGTCACTTCCTGGGATAGCAGGGATTATCGCCGAGCACGGAAGTACAAATATGAAACTGAGTGCCATGATCGGCACCGGGCGCGCCATGCTCGGAACCCGCGACAACCTTGAAAAGGGGAAGCTACCCACCAAGGGAACGAAGATCTCGGGTGTTTATTATGGTGTGTATGACCAGGATGAACTTGATGGCATCGGAGATGCCATGCGCAACGGTCTGCCTCTTCCGGAGTACGCGACCTCCGGCGAGTAACCTTCTGTGCTACATTCTCAATCGACCCCCATCCCGGAGAGGTGGCAGAGTGGTTGAATGCGGCGGTCTCGAAAACCGTTGTGCGGGTATTCCCCGTACCGAGGGTTCGAATCCCTCCCTCTCCGCCACTAGTCCAGCAAAGGAGCGGTGAAACCGATGACCGATAGAGCTGAGACACTAGCTCGGGTCGCTGCGGACTACCGCATCATGGCCAAGTACTATCAGGCGTACTACGAGGACCCCAGGTTCCCGACGCAGGAAGCCGCTTTCGGCACTAGCGCCATTCGATTCATAGAGGAGGTGTCGGAGCGCCTCAAGCACTTCGACCATCCCGAATGGGTTGCCGCCTTGTCCGAGGTACTCTTCAAGCGCTGGTATATAGGCGTCTATGGAAGTGTGGCCTTTGAAGAGACGTTCGGCGAGAACGACCTTTTGCGCTACTTCAGTCCCGAGTCCGAAGAGGTGTGGAGGTACTCACTGAGAGTTGCCAGCCAAGCTCAAGAGGAGCCAGAGCTCTACGATGAGGACTCAGAGCAGTTCATAGCCGCAATGGAGCTTACCGATGATGTTCAGGATGTGTTCGCTGTCCTCAAGGGCGACGGAGTCCTTACCAGCGACTGGGCGTTCGATGAAGAGGTTCAGCTGACCACCTACCTGATGACCATCGCCCATGACTACGTCGACCTAGCTGATGCTCTGATCGAGCATGGTTGCGGAACAAGAAACGACTGGGACCTGATCGTTGAGACTCTTGAGGATGTATCTGCCGAGGGATTCCTGGGGTGGCTCGGGAATAGTTTGGGGGCTACTGAAGCCATCTTCCAGCGGTTCATGGGGCAGACCATAGATCGTGCATCGCGCCTGTCCATCGCCCGCCACGGCATCTCCCTGGTGTGTCCAGCGCCTGAGTGAGCAGGTACCGTTGCTCGCGACCAAGGGAGTCTGGCCGAAACCTCTAGTCCGATTCAGCGCTTGCCCATACTCTGAGCCACATGATAGAACACAGTGGCCCGACCAACCGAGAGCTCGCACGGCTCATACCATCCAACAATCCTCGTCCCACCGCAAAAGCTGAGCCCCGCTCAGAGGACGAAGACCAACTAGCCGAACGCCTATCGTCCCGGGGGTACAGTCCAAACACCAGGCGGGCATATCTATCCCAGGTGCGAAGATTGCTGGAACATACCGGGAAGTCGCCAAGCGAGATCAAGACGGCAGACATTAGATCCTACCTCGCATACATTCTGGAAGAGCGAGAAGTATCTCCGTCGAACGCCAGCCAAGCCCTGGCCGCGTTCTCGTTCTTTTTCCGGGAGATCATCGGCAGGGGAGAGATTACCGCGGGTGTGGCTCACCCGCGGCCCCACAAGCGCTTGCCCCAGGTACTGAGCGAACGCGAAGTGATGCAGATCCTGACCGCCACAGACAATCTCAAGCACAGAACCCTTCTCACCCTGGCATACTCCGCTGGCCTGCGGGTAAGCGAGATCGTAGGCCTGAGATGCTCGGACATCGATCTGGACCGTAAGTTCATCCGAGTGCAGCAGTCCAAGGGTAGGCGGGACCGCTATACCGTGCTCTCGGCCACAACCGCACGACTTCTCATCAACTACGCCGAGGAGTATGTGCCCCATGACTGGCTGTTCCCAGGAACAAAGCCGAAAAGACACCTGACCGAACGTACCGTACAAAAGGTATTCGAGGACGCAGCCACCAAAGCTGGCATCCACAAGAGCGTCTCTATCCATGTCTTGCGCCATTCATTCGCGACCCATCTTCTGGAAGGAGGGACCGATATTCGCTACATCCAAGAGTTGCTCGGTCACTCCAGCCCCAAGACCACCCAGATCTACAC
>JAUVYG010000006.1 GCA_030603185.1 Actinomycetota bacterium
CACCATCAGAATAACCGACGTAAGCAGCCCGACCACCGACAAAATCAGACCTCTGTAGTGGGCGGTACCATCACGAAGGCTTCGGGCTATATGGTGGGTGAGAGCCACTCCTGCGGCAGCGAATAGGGCCACGGCAGGTAGCTGGATCAGTGCTGGGATACTGATTATCAGATCTGGACCTACGAGCGACTGCCACGATGACAACGAATAGTAAAAGATGATGACGAACTCGATAACCTGCGCTGCTACAAGAAGGGCCATCCGCTCTTTCTGAAGTCCCACATTCACCTTGATGAGCTCTCTGGTCTGAGACTGCACCTCCATGGTTTCAGCTCCCCTGAGGAGGCCGACCTCTGTGCGTACGATGCCGATGGCGGCCTCTATTCGCTGAAGCAAGAGGTTGAGCGAATCTGACTCGTCTCTAAGGCTGGTGGCGCCTGAGTCGGCCAGATTATTGAGGTGATGGGCCAGATTGCTATTCTTGCCCTTGCTCCCCCCGGCAATCCGCTGGATCATCGCCTGGATCGAATCGCGCTCACTTGAGATTTCGGCGATGGCCTCCATCACCAGTTGAGCGTCGCTCGCCAGGGTGGCATAGATACTGGAAAGTCTGCCGATTTCCTGGGAAAGGCTCTCGACCTGTTTCTGTTCTGCCTGCTGGTAGCTGAGTACTTCTCGATGGAAGAACTGAGCGACTGTCTTGTCTAGAGCTCGTCTTTCTGCCGATATCGCCTCGCGCCGATTCTCGAAGAGCGTGAGTTTTTCAAGCAGTCGTCTAATGCCTATGTCCAGCATGGGGAGATCGCGCTGCAGCAGTAGTAGGGTCGGGTCGGCAGGCGATACTTCACTCATGTAGCGAAGGATCGCGTAACCATGGAACCGAGACCCTGGTATTGGATCCAGGAACATCAGCGAACCCTGATCCTCTTTCAGCTGCATGTCGTGACCTAGGACGTCCCTTAATGCCTCGCCGTCTGACAGGGTGACCGTCGTGCGGCCAAAGTACTGACTGTCTGCCGATTTGGCGCCGAGCTGGGCTTCGGCCAACGGGGTGATGTCCGGCAGGGAGCGACCATTCCACGCAATGACCAGGCAATATACATCGTTCAAGAGGCGAAGCGAACAGACCATTTGGACGGAGTCGTCGATTTTGGTTTCTCCGAGGGACATGTACTCGCTCAGGCTCGAAAATGGGGAAGAGAAGTTCAAGGTGGTTTTGGGCATCTTGAAGAACGAGAAAAGAGAGTCCATATAGGCATTGAGCTTGTGATTCTCGTCCTTCATAAAGTACAGGTAGTCGGTGCGCACCGTGTGCAGTTCCTCTGGTGTGGCCGCCACGCGCAGACCAGGTGGACGTTCAGATTCGATACTCATCTTCGTGCCTGCTATTGATTGACATCGGTACCTACCTCTTATATCCACTTCTTACCCCGAATTCGCAGGTAGAACACGAAGCACTCGGTGCTATAATCTTGGCTCTACTAAAGCAATCGACGAGGAAGGTGGCCACGCAGGCCACAAAGGGGAAGCCGGTTGGAATCCGGCGCGGTCCCGCCACTGTATCCGGTCCGCTAGACCGGGAGTCAGGAAACCTACCTTTCTTAGTCCCCATAGGCTTCACGCGGATGAAGCACAGGAGGAGTTATGCGAGCAGTTCTTATCGTCGGGCACGGCAGCAAAGCTACAAATGCGGTCGAGGTCCTAAGCGCAGTCGGCGACGCGCTATCCAGCTACTTCGACAATGTCTCTGTGGCATCTATGCAGTTCAATGATCCCGATATCGAGACCGAGGTCACACGGTTAGTGGGTCTGGGAGCAAAAGAAATAATCGTCGCCCCGTTCTTCCTATACACCGGAAACCATGTAACAGAAGACATTCCCAAGGAGCTAGAAGCTCTAGGTGCCAAGTTTCCCGGAGTCAGCTTTCGCATGACCAAGAGTCTCGGATTCGACGCTCGTCTGGTGGACGCCATGCGCGACCGGATCAGTGTGGCCCTGGGAGATGCCCAGGTGGGCTTGCCGGTGACTCCCGAGGCGATTGAGCAAAAGAGTTTTGAGAAGATCGAGAGTCTGGTGGGCGACCGTGGCTACACAAAGGTGCAGGCTGATATCGTCCACAGATTAGTCCATACGACCGGTGATCCAGCAATCGCCGATCAGGTCGAGATGTCAGCTGATGCCGGCGAGGCCGGAGTGAAGGCTCTAAGCGACGGAGCGGACATCATCGTCGACGTGAAGATGGTGCGTTCGGGTATTCCGAAGTCCGGCCTTCTGTCGGTCGGAGGGGTCGTACATTGCATGATCGACGACCCCGGGGTGGCCGCCGCGGCTGAGGCACAGGGGACGACAAGATCCGCGGCGGCGATGTCCGCACTGTCGGACAAGATGAACGGCGCTATCGTGGCGATCGGAAATGCTCCGACCGCCCTTTTCGAGGTCATCAAGCTGATCGACCAGGGAATCAGACCGGCGCTGGTGATCGGTATGCCGGTGGGATTCGTGGGTGCCAGTGAATCTAAAGACGAGTTGATCAGGGCGGCGCAGGGTGTGCCGTTCATCACCATCAAGGGTTATCGAGGCGGCTCACCCTGCGCTGCTGCCACAGTGAATGCGATCCTTCGCAACTGCCCTGTGAGGAGTGAGGTCTAGGAATGTCCTCGGGCAGCAGAGGTCTGACTACAGGCGCGTGCGCTGCTGGTGCTGCGAAAGCGGCAACGCTGGCCGCTCTGTCAGGTGCCGTCCCCATCTCGGTAGAGGTCGATCTTCCCGGCGGGTCCACTCGCACGATTCCTGTGCGAGTTCTTGCCGGTAGGGTAGCTGACGAGAACGTCCGGGCTGAAGTCATGAAGGACGCGGGCGAAGATCCGGATGTCACTCATGGCGCGGTGATCAGAGCGACCGTCAGGCTGTTCGAGGCGGTAGACGCTGAACAGAAGCAAAACCAGACTAGCAGCAGATCCGAGCTGGCTATTGTGACCGAGTGGCCTGACGACATCGACGGCGATCGAATCTCTTTATATGGCGGCATGGGAGTCGGGGTCGCGACCAAGAAAGGTCTGCCTGTTAAGCCGGGGGAGCCCGCGATAAACCCAGTGCCACGGCGGATGATCGCAGAGGCAGTACTAAGCGAGCTGCCGGATGACATGGCTGCCGAGGTGATCATCGCGGTCCCCTTCGGTTCTCGGATCGCCAAAAAAACGATGAACGCGAGACTTGGGATCCTGAAGGGTATTTCGATTCTCGGGACCAACGGGATCATAGAGCCGATGAGTGAATCAGCCATTCGGGCGACCATTGATTCTCAGATATCGGTGGCGGTCGCCGAGGGCTCCAAGGATCTTTTGTTCACTCCCGGAAGAAAAGGCGAAAAGTGGGCCATGGACACTCTTGGTCTGGATGAGCTACGTATGGTCCAGGTCAGCAATGAGTGGGGTCATGCTCTAGAGGCCGCCAAGAAAGCGGGCGTCCGCGAGCTTTTGCTGGCAGGCCACCCATCTAAACTCAGCAAGCTCGCAGGTGGAAGCGCCACCTCTCATAGCCGAGACGTAGACGTACCTTTCGAGATGTTGGCAACGCTAGTGGAAAGATCCGGTTTCGATGAAGATGTCGTCAAGATGGTGAGTGAAGCCAACACGGTGGAAGAGTTTCTACCGGTTTTGTCGATCCGCCCGGACTGCGCCGAGATGTTTTTCAACCTTTTGGGCTCTGCCATCGTTGACGGGGCAAGGGTGTTTTGCGGTGACTCCGTCCGAGTCGGGGTCGCCCTGTACAACCGGGACTCCGAGGTTCTGTGGGTCGGGGACGCTAGTGGTGTTGCGACTGGACTTGGAGGGAACGCAGGATGAGTGGCCACGTTGTCGTAATAGGGATCGGACCTGGCGGACCTGAGTATGTCCTACCAGCTGCAATAGAAGCCGCGGCCTCTTGTGACCTATGGGTCGGCAGCGAGATGGCCGTTAAGGTGATGGGCGGCCAGACGACTCCCCCGTCCAAGGTGATAACCATGGCCGGGCACTTGAGCAGGACTGTCGATGACATAAGGACTGCGGCTGCCGACCAGGTAGTCGGGGTGATCGTCACTGGTGATCCCCTAGTATATTCGCTGCTTGGCACCCTTCGGCGCGAGCTGAACGATATCGACATCAAGGTTATTCCGGGTATTTCCTCGGTTCAGCTCGCTCTCGCCCATCTTGGGCTTGAGCTTCCCGATGTCCGTATTGGTTCCGTGCATGGTCGAGATCCTGGACGCCTCGGCCCTCTGGTAGTCGGCGGTGATGCGGTTCTATTGCTTACGGACAAGACTAATCATCCGGCTGCTCTCGCAGCGCATCTGATTGCATCCGGTGCTGATAATAGATCCATCACTGTGCTCGACTCACTTGGTAGGCCGGACGAGACCATCATCGAGTACTCCTCTGCCAAAGATCTAGCCGCTGACGAGCAGGTGTTCCGGAACGCGATCATGTACGTTTCGAAGATCGCCGATGTACCCGGTCAGCCTGTAGCCGTTCAGGACGAACGGTTGATGCGGGGGAACGTACCGGTCACCAAAGAAGAGATCAGGCACATCGTTTGCGCCAAAATGCTTTTGGCTCGGAACTCTGTCGTTTATGACATCGGAGCTGGCACCGGGGCTGTGACCAGCGAGATATCGCGAACCGTCTCTAGCGGTCGCGTGTATGCGATCGAGAAGAAGGAAGAAGCGCTTCGCCTCACCCGAGAAAACGCTCGACGCTTTGGTGTGGGCAATGTCGAGGTCGTGCCGGGTGAGGCCCCGGATGCTCTAGCTGACCTCCCCGAAGCCACTGCTGTGTTCATTGGTGGCTCTGGCCCCAGGTTGCGCGAGATACTGACGGCTTGTTCGTCCAAGATGGCCGAAGGTGCCCGACTGGTGGCGACCGCGGTGACCCTTGGAAAGACGGTCGGAATAATATCCGCCGGTGAAGATGTGGGTCTAACACTTAAAGAATCATTACTCGTACAGTTGTCGCGAGCAAAGGAACGGCCCTGGATACTAAGGGGCGAAAATCCCATTCATATATTTGTTTTTGAAAAGGAGGCAGGCGATGAGCCCGAAACTCCAAGCGCATGATAACTCCAGCGGTCTGGGAATACTCTACGGAGTAGGAGTCGGCCCCGGAGATCCGGAGCTGATGACGCTCAAGGGCCAACAGATCCTCGGAGATGTAGCTGCGGTATTCGCTCCAAAGTCTAAGAGTGACGGGGACAGCCTCGCACTTAAGATAGTCGAGCAGTATGTAGGGAAAGGCTCACAGGTCAGTGAGCTGATATTTCCCATGACCTCAGACTCGGATGAACTGGACAAGGCATGGACTCGGGCCGCTGATGCTGTGCTCAAGATCCTGAGAGCCGGAAATGATGCGGCATTCATCACGCTTGGCGATCCATCGACCTACTCGACATTCTCATACTTAGTCCGAGCGGTTCATCGCCAGGAGGCAGACGTTGAAGCAAGGGTCATACCCGGCGTGACCTCTTTTGCAGCCGCTGCCGCTGAGACCGCTCAACCCCTGGTAGAAGGCTCGGATGCACTAAAAGTCCTGCCCCTGGTGACTGAGGCGGATCTGGACAGGCTGGAGGATGAGACAGGCGCGGTCGTATTCCTCAAAGCAGGTAGACGGACCGCCAAGATCCTTGAGGCCTTACGACGGACCGGTCGTATTGACTCGGCGACTGTGGCTCGAAGGCTTGGGATGGAGGGCGAGTCTGTTCTCTCAGCAAATGCCTTTGAGCAAAGGAAAGAGACCGGGGATGAGTACCTGACGATCGTACTATCCCCTGCTCCTGTGGTTGAAACTGTGACTGACGCAAAGGGCAGCAAAAGGGGCATGGTCCATTTCATCGGAGCAGGACCTGGAGCCCCGGACCTGATAACCATGAGGGGTGCGACGGTTCTCTCGGAGAGTCCCGTGGTCATATATGCGGGGTCTTTAGTGAATCCAGAGATCTTGAAGCATGCTTCGCCGGATGCTGACGTATATAACAGCGCCTCGATGGACCTGGAAGAGATCATCGAAGTGATGGTCAATACGACGAAGGAGGGCAACGATATTGCCCGCGTTCATACCGGTGACCCAGCGCTTTACGGTGCGATTCAGGAACAGATCTCGGAACTTAAACAGCGGGACATCGAGTACAAGATAGTCCCGGGGGTGACTTCGCTGTTCGCAGCGGCCGCCACCTTGGGTCGCGAACTGACTCAGCCTGAGCTTGCACAGACCGTGATCGTCTCACGCATCGAGGGCCGGACACCGGTTCCCGGTACTGAGTCACTTGCATCACTGGCCGCCCATCAGGCGAGTCTTGCCTTGTACCTGAGCGTAGGTTCGATTGAAAGAGTCGTCGGAGAGCTGGCTGCAGGCTATCCGATGGACACCCCTGCGGCTGTTGTGTACCGGGCCAGTTGGCCGGATGAGAAGATCGTCGAGGGTACACTTGCCGACATTGCTCACAAGGTGAAGGTCGCGGGCATCACAAAGACCGCGTTGATCCTGGTCGGGAGATTCCTGCAGGCTGAGGGTCGAAAGAGCAAGCTATATGATCCTGCGTTCACGCACGAGTATCGGGACGGCAAGCGGTCCTCAGCCACCGACGAGGTCGCTGAGACTCCAGTTGTCACAGAGCCAACGACTGCCGAGGTGGCTGTTGCCGCCTTGACCGAAAAGGGTGTTGAGGCTGCTGTGAAAGTGGCCGACGCGCTGAGGTCCATGGGACGCAGCGCGTCGGTGTACGCGCCCGCGTCACGACATGACAGAGACGATGTGGAACACCTCGCAGGCACCTCCGACCTCCCCCTTCTCTTAAAAGAACATCAGGCACTCGTTGCCGTCATGGCTCTGGGCGTCGTTATTAGAACTGTTGGTCCTGAACTACGAGATAAGCGGACTGATGGCGCTGTGATCGTGGCAGACGAGGCGCTGGCCAACGTGATCAGCGTGGCCGGCGGTCACATTGGCGGGGCGAATCAGCTTACGACCGAGCTTGCTGAAGCAATAGGTGCTAATCCTGTGATCACGACTGCCAGTGACACCAGGGATGTTCCGGCCGTGGACCTGGTTCTTCGGGACTTGGGCCTTACGGTGGATGACCATACCTCGTTGACCACCCTGGCTGCTGATCTGCTAGCCGGCAAACCGTTAGACATATACACCGATCGTCCGGTGGACGCAGGACTGTTGCTTGATGCGCTGGATCCTTCGGTCTCGAATATTGCCCCGCTACCTGAGCATGCCGGGGATCAACTGGCCGAAGAAACGGATAACAATTCGGCAGACATACTGGTAACTGACAGCACCTGGCACATGGGCACGCCCGAGAGGACCGTGGTCCGGCCCCGCAGTATCGTGGCCGGGGTTGGGTGCAAGAAGGGTGCGACTCGCAGCGAGGTCCTGACAGCGATCAGGGACTGTTTCGCCGAGGCCGAAGTGTCTGTGGGTTCGCTCTCGATGATCTCATCGATAGACATCAAGAGTGACGAGCCCGGAATCCTCGAGGCTGCTCGTGAGCTAGGCGTGGACACTGAATTCGTCACAAGTGCGGATATCGAGTCGGTATCGGACAAGTTCACTGCCTCTGAGGCAGTAATGGAGCGAGTCGGGGTCGGAGGAGTGGCCGAGCCTTCCGCTCTGCTGGTCTCCTCCGGCGAACTGATAGTTGGAAAAACGATTTATGGGCCGGTCACCGTGGCACTTGCCCGCAGGCCCGATGGGCAGGGAGTGATCTGATGGCTGAGGAACAAATGGGTCGGATCACCGTTGTCGGTATCGGTCCGGGAGGCCGCTCGCATCTAACTCCAAAGGCGCTCGCTGCCATCGAGGCGTGCGATGTGGTCATCGGCTACAAGAGCTACACCGACAACATCACCGACCTGATAGCAGGTAAGAGGGTCGTGATAAGCGGGATGCGCCGCGAGATCGAGCGCGCCGTTGAAGCGGTCGAAGCCGCTAGTCTGGGTGATGACGTCGTGGTCGTGAGCAGTGGTGATCCCGGTATTTACGGGATGGCCGGGCTCGTACTCGAGGTCGTAAACGAGAAGGGTATGAACGAGACGATCGAGGTCGAGATGGTCCCTGGCGTTACCGCTTTGTCGGCTGCCGCCGCGGCTCTCGGTGCTCCACTGATGCATGATTTTTGTTCGATCAGTCTTTCGGATCTGTTGACCTCATGGGAACTGATACTTAAGAGGCTCAAGGCCGCCGCTGAGGCAGATTTCGTTATTGCGCTCTATAACCCACGTAGCCAGGGAAGGCCAGGTCACCTGCGCGCTGCTCTGGATGTTATAGCCGAGACACGGGAGGGCACCACGCCGGTAGGCGTGGTGCGTAACGCGTCCCGAGATGACCAGACCGCTGTCGTCACGACTCTCGATGAGATCGAGGACGCGTCTGTGGACATGCTGACCCTGGTGCTTGTCGGGAACAGCCAGACCAAAATCATCGGTGGCCGGATCGTCACACCCCGGGGCTATGAGGTTAGACTGTGAGCCGACCTGGACCTACCTGGGTCGTCGCGGGCACAAGTGACGTCCGCGACATCATCACAGGAATCGCTTACCAAGAGGGTCGCGAGACTGTCGCAACGGTCGCGACGGATCTGGGTGGCGACCTACTAAAAAAACACTGTCCCGCAGCTAAGGTCCTGGTAGGACGACTGGACCCTGATGGAATGAAACAACTTATTCATGATGAAGGCATTGAACATATCGTCGACGCATCTCATCCGTTCGCGGCGGAAGTATCTCGAAACGTTATTGATGTCGCTGCCGAGCTTGGGATCGATTATCTGAGGTTTGAACGGCCTGGTATCGGTCCTATTGAATCGCCGGTGGTGAAGATGGCTGACAGCATTGAGTCAGCGGCACGAATGGCGGCCGCGATGGGCCCCCGGATGTTGGTCACCACGGGCTCCAAGAATATCCGCGTGTTCGCTGATGTGGCAAAACGCTGCGGCGTTAAGGTGTTCGCCCGCGTTTTGGATGTACCGGCCTCACTTGAGGCCGCTCGCGAGGCCGGCCTCACAGAGGAAGGCATCATCAAGTTCTCCGGCTCTCAGGACGGAGTCGACATCTTTGACCTACTTAACGAAATACAACCGACTGCGGTCGTCAGTAAGGACAGCGGGATCACAGGGGGCACGGTCGAGAAGATCGTCGCCTGCGAGGCCTTGAACGTTCCGATCATCATCGTGGGCAGACCCTCCATCGATTACCCGAAAACCGTTAATACCGTACAAGCGGCTGTCGAGGCGGTGGCAGTATGGGCGTGATGATGCTTCAGGGGACCGGCTCGAATGTAGGCAAGTCTGTTCTGACCGCCGCTGTAATACGGATACTCAAACGTCGAGGGCTATCGGTTGCCCCCTTCAAGGCGCAGAACATGTCTAACAACTCGGGTGTTACGGTAACCGGCGGAGAACTAGGGCGTGCCCAGGTAGTACAGGCCATGGCTGCCGGTATTGAGCCAGATACCAGGATGAATCCGATTCTCCTAAAGCCTCAGGGTGACTCTGTATCCCAAGTAGTGGTCGAGGGCGAGGTGTGGCGCACGCTTAGCGCGACCGAATACCACTCCGCCAAGGGTGAACTCTGGCCGGTCGTCACAAGGAATCTTGAGGCACTTCAGGATGAGTTCGACGTGGTCGTGATCGAGGGAGCCGGAAGTCCGGCCGAGATCAACCTGCGGGACACAGACATTGTGAACATGGAGGTGGCTCTACACGCAAAAGCCCCTGTTTACCTGGTGGGTGACATAAACAATGGCGGTGTGTTCGCTTGGCTATATGGAACGTATGAGTTGTTGTCCGAAACTGAAAAGGAACTGGTCGCCGGGTTCATCATCAACAAATTCCGCGGCGACCGCGCACTTCTAGAGTCTGGCCTTGAATGGCTCACCGAAAAGACCGGAGTGCCAGTCACAGGTGTGATCGAATACATAGAAGATATTGGGATCGCCGAGGAAGACAGCCTCGGGATCCCTGCTCCTGCGGCGAGCCCGACCGACTCTGATGATGGTGGGCTGATCAAGGGCCCGATAGAAGTGGCTGTGGTCAGGCTCCCCCGAATCTCCAACTTCACCGACATAGATGCGCTAAAGGGTGACCAGAGATTCAAGGTGCGTTGGGTAGAACCGGGTCGGCCGATCCTGTCCAATAGCGGTCGGGCTCCTGATGTGGTCATAATTCCGGGTTCGAAGACGACCATTAAGGATCTGGCGACTTTGCGCAGCTCAGGGGCGGTTGAGATGATCTTGGAATGCCATTCCAAGGGAAGTACGGTCATCGGCCTTTGCGGAGGTTTCCAGATGCTGGGCCGTCGCATTCATGATGACCAGGGAATCGAGGCGGAGGCTGGCACCACAGTAGAGGGGCTTGGCCTGCTAGATACTGCTACCTACTTCGAGGCTCACAAGACCCTGGAGAGGACCAAGGCCTCCATCGCTGAATCAGCACCTATTTCCAGCTCGAACGGTGAGATCAGCGGTTACGAGATACATATGGGAAGAACCCAACTGCTCAATGGTGCGAACCCACTGTTCACGCTGGAAGACGGGCGCCCCGAAGGAGCCATCAGCAGGGATGCAAAGTGTTTCGGCAGCTATCTACATGGCCTGTTCGACGAATCGACAGTCAGGGACATTCTTGTTCAGCTGATTCATGCGACTCCAGCTCCGGCAGAGAGTGTGTCTCACTCTCAGATCGAGGAGGCCGCACTCAACCGACTGGCCGATATTGTCGAGCGGGATCTCGATATCGACTCGATGATAGCGAGCATATGAGCACAACAACATTGCCACGGGTGGTCATCGCGGCCCCCGCTAGTGGGTCTGGAAAGACGACTGTATCGATGGGTCTTGTGGCCTCGCTGAAAGAGCGAGGCATGACAGTGGCCCCGTACAAGGTCGGACCGGACTACATCGATCCTGCTTTTCACAGCGTTGCCGCAGGCAGGGTCAGCCGTAACCTCGACAGCTGGCTGACCGGAAAAGACGGCGTCAAAGAGTCCTTTACTCGCGGAGCCGCGGACGCTGATATTGCGGTCATCGAGGGTGTGATGGGTCTGTTCGACGGTCGGGGCGCCAACATGATGGATGGCAGCACCGCCGAGATCGCGTCCCTTCTAGGCTCCCCGGTGCTGCTGGTGCTGGACTCCAAGGGTATGTCCGGCTCCGCGGCCGCCCTCGTTAATGGCTTTGCCTCTATGAGGCCGGACGTCCGCGTCGCCGGCGTCATATTGAACAACGTAGCCTCCGAGAACCATGGGAAAGTGATCACCGAAGCGATCGAGAGTGAGACGGGGATCCCGGTCCTCGGAAGGCTCCCACGCACCGAAGGGATTCGTCTTCCTGAGCGGCATTTAGGGCTGGTTCCCGCACAAGAGAGCGAGTCGACCAAAGAGGTGATCGCCCAGGCCGGGAAGATGATCGACCGGCATGTTGATGTGGACCGGATCATTGAGATAGCTAACAGCCGGGGGAATGAGCCGGTTGTCAGCGATGAGAGTTCTCACACTGCCCGGTTCGACGTTCGGATAGCCGTAGCTCGTGACGATGCGTTCAGTTTCTATTACGAAGAAGGTCTCGACGTCCTAAAAGAGCTCGGGGCCCAGCTTATCGATTTCAGTCCTCTTGACGACCCGCATCTGCCGGAGGTCGACGGGATCATCTTGGGCGGCGGCTTCCCGGAAGTGTTCGCTGCCAGGTTGAGCGGGAACAAGACCATGCGAAAGGACTTACTCAAGCATGTCCAAGGAGGGGGAGCCGTTTTCGCGGAATGCGGCGGCCTTACCTATTTGTGTGACAGCCTGACCGACCTAGAGGGAGTTTCGCATGGCATGGTCGGCGCGATACCGGCCAATGCAGTAATGGGAAAGAAGCGGGCCGGCCTCGGGTACAAGGCTCTCACGACCGGCACAGACTCCCCGGTGGGACCAAGCGGCACCGAGCTTCGAGCACATGAGTTCCATTGGTCATCGCTGCATCCACTTGAGGACAGCATGTTCATTGCCGGTGGTCCGACCCATAACGGTATCGACTGGGAAGACGCTTTCGAGGTTGTCAGTAGCGCGGGCTCCAGTTCTATCGATGGATTGGTAGGTCGGGTCGGAGACAACCCCCCCAATGTCATAGCCAGTTATATGCATATTCACTTTGGCGGCTCGAAGGCAGCCGCCCAGTCGTTTCTGGAGGCTTCATCGTGATAACTATGGTCCTCGGTGGCACCAGAAGCGGTAAAAGTAACTACGGTCAGAAAATCGCCACTGATCTGGGCGAGAAGACAGGTCTGCCCATCACTTACGTGGCCACGGGAGTCAGGACCGACGATGAGATGGCTCGCAGGATCGAGAAGCATCAAGAAGACCGACCGAATGATTGGGAGACCGAGGAGATATCGAATGCATTGCCCGAGTTTGTAACCGATGCTTCAGGTGACGATCGCATCCTACTGATCGACTCGGTCGCAGAATGGATAAGCAACGAGCTTCTCGCGGACTGGGACGAAGACGACCCATTGCCGGCCGAGAAACACGCGGAGTCTCGCATCGCCCAGCTGGTACAAGAACTGAGCGCCTCCAAGTGCCATGTCGTGATCGTTGCCCATGAAGTGGGTCAGGGTGTGGTGCCTCCGTTCGTGCTCGGTCGGGTGTTCCGGGATATCAATGGCCATATGAACCAAGAGCTGGCGGCGGCCTGTGATGATGTGTGGCTGTCCACCGCCGGCATACCGGTCAGGATCAAATAATGAGGGGACTTTTCGTAGCCCTGCGCTTTCTGACTATCCTGCCCGTCGGAAGACCGAAAGACTCGGACAACATGTCATCATCACTGATCTACTTCCCGTTCGTGGGACTTGTGATCGGGCTGGGTGCAGCAGTTCTGGCCGGTCTACTTGATGGACTGGTCCCGACCCTCGTCATGGCATCCGTGGTCGTCATCTACATGGTAGGGATCACAGGTGGACTTCACTGGGACGGAGTAGCTGATACCTGCGACGGAGTGTTCGCTCCAAGGACCAGAGATGAACGACTGGCCATAATGAAGGACAGCACGGTCGGGGCGTTCGGTCTGATCGGAGTCGTGCTCGGTCTTCTTTTCTACTTCACACTGATCGCCGCTATCCACCCCAGTCTCATGATCGCTATCGTCCTTGTCGTCCCGGTCGTTGGAAGGTGGACCATGGTCCTGGCTATAGGGCTTTTCCCCTACGCGCGGAAAGAGGGTATGGGGGGGCTGTTTCAGAAGCTGCCCACAGTGATCATTCTCACCACGACACTCGTGAGCCTGGCATTCGTGTTGCTGGCCTTGTCGGTGGACGGTCTGATGCTCGCTGCCGGATCGGTCGCCCTGACGTTACTCTTTGGCTGGTGGATATCACGTCGTCTCGGCGGACTCACCGGTGATATCTACGGGGCGATGGGAGTACTAGCTGAACTGGTATTCCTATTCGCGGTCGTCATCGCCTCATCGTCAGGGATGTTCAGTTGATCCCGACTCAGCTGGCATTGGTCATATTGATCGCCTTGTTGCTCGACTTGATGGTCGGGGATCCCAAGGGAAAGCTACATCCGGTTGTTTGGATCGGCTCACTGATCGGGGGGATCAGCAGTCTGGCTGCTGGTCGCTCAAAGAGCTCGCAGTTCATTATCGGAGCTGTTGCTTTGCTGGCCTCAATGATCGTTTCTTACGGCATTACCTTTGGAGTAGTCCAGATGCTGGAAGGCCTGCCCGTGGCGCTGAAGCTACTGCTGCTCGGATATCTGCTCAAGCTGGCCATAGCCCCGGCAGGACTAATCAAGACAGGACATAAAGTGGCGATCAGTCTTTCGCGTGGTCGGTTGGATGAAGCCAGGAAAGAGCTAAGATCCCTTGTAAGCAGGCCGACGGACGGGCTGTCCGTCGGTGAGGTCAGCGCCGCTGGAATAGAGTCGGTGTCCGAGAACATCACAGATGCTGTTGTTGCTCCCCTGTTCTACTTCGTGCTGTTCGGGCTCCCCGGTGCATGGGCCTATCGGGCAGTTAATACGGCTGATGCCATGATCGGATACCGGGGGGAGCATGAGTGGACCGGGAAGGTGGCCGCCCGCGTCGATGATGTTCTGAATCTAATACCAGCGCGGGCGGCGGCCGTGACCCTGTGTATCAGCACGGCCCTTCTTGGTAGGGACATACGCGCCGCGGTCAGAGCACTTCTGAGAGACCGCGGCGCCACCGACAGCCCCAATGCCGGATGGACGATGGCTCCAACGGCCGGTGCTCTTGGAGTTCGCCTCGAGAAGCCCGGTCAGTATGTGCTTGGGGCAGAATACCGACCTCCTACATACCGGGACCTCAGTGCATCCCTGCCCCTTGCTGGGTTAACAATGGTTATGTCTGCCGTGATACTCGCTGCAATCCCTTTCGTTCTGGGGACTCCGGGAATCGTGAGTCTCTAGGGTGGATAAACCACTCTTGAACCCCCGGGGGGCGATCGGCGACGTCGAACCCGGAATACATGGTGGTACTGACTCGCACGAGAGTAGCTACCTCGGCGTTGATGAGTCTAAGATCATTGATTTTTCTGCCAGCGTCTCACCTTATGGGCCGTCCCCAAAGGTGATTGAGGCGATTCGCGCTATCGATCTGTCCGCCTATCCTGATCCCGGCGCGCCTGGCTTGACCGCCGATATCGCTGCAACGGTCAGCACCGAACTCGGCGTTTCAATAGGACCGGATCAGGTCATTTCGACAGCGGGTTCAGTCGAGCTTCTTTCTTTGGTAGCGTCCGCCTATCTTGAACCGGGACGCAGACTTCTTACTTTGGACCCACATTTCGGCGAGTATCATCCACCGGCTCAGACGATGGGCGCTGGGGTAGAGGCCTATCCGCTCAGCCATGACACCAACACTGGTTTGTTCTCGCTGAACGAAGAGGAATTCATCGAATGGATCCGACCTAGACTGCCTGCGGTCGTACTGCTGAACGATCCGCACAACCCGACCGGTCTTTCCTTTTCAGAGTCCTTGATCGAAGGAGTTCTGGACCTTGATGGTGAGGTTCTGGTGGTTGTGGATGAGGCGTATCGGGACTTCACGGCCTCTCCAAAGAATCTCAGATCTCAGCTTGCTAGCGGACGGTTGATTCTGATGAGATCCCTTACCAAGGTTCATGCGATGGCCGGACTACGACTAGGTTACGGGGTGAGCTCACCCGAGATAATCCAATGCTTGCGAACCGTCCAGCCCCCTTGGACTGTCAGCTCTGTAGCGCAAGCTGCGGGGAGGGCAGCCCTAGCCGACACGGATTGGTCGAGGGGAAATATAAATAGACTGAGGGAAGAAAAGGAATTCCTGGTAGCCGGGTTGAAAAGCGCCGGACAAAAGGTCCTGCCATCGAGCGCCAACTTCTTTCTGCTCGATTTCAGTGAAGAACAGGGTCAAGCAGGTGCACTTCGTCAGTATCTGCTGAGTAACCGGGTGCGGGTGCGATCATGTGAGAGCTTCGGACTTTCGGACCACATAAGGATCTCGCCCCGAGGGCGTGTGGACAACGAACGTTTACTGGAGCTGGTGAGCTCTTACTCCGTTGACCGGAATCGCTAGTGCCCGACAATGCTTGGTATCGGCGGTTTAATCGCGACCCTTAGGAGACGCGCACTCTGTTTCCGCCAAAGTCTCTAGCTTTTTCCATGCGCGACATTCCCTCGGCAATATTCTCATCGATCGTACCGCCACCGAACGAGGTCATGATGCCAGAGCTCACGGTCACCTCAACGCCTGAAAATGATGGTGATATCTCTTTCTCGACCCTCTGCCGAATCTGGTCTATCCAAGCGAAGGCTTCGTTCTTTTCGCTCTCGGGCAAGCAGATCGCGAAGTTGCCGTTCTCTAAGCGCCCAAGTATTCCTCCGCTTAATATGTCCTCATCGATCAGGGCAGAGATGGAACGCATGATCTGGTCCACCACGGTCTGTCCGACGGCATTCAAAAGATCGCCCCGGGAATCGATGTCCATCACGGCAAGGGTATAGGGCCGTCCGGTTCTACCGGCAAGGTCATGGAACAGGGCGGCCTGAGCGTGAAAGAATGCCCAGCTGTGACTTTCGGTCAATTGATCGTAGAACTGTTTAGATGTGTTTTCCATGGCGGATAGCCCGATGAACGGGGCGCCGAGAGACTCACCTAACGTGTTCATTTCGCCGGCGACCTCCGCGGGATCTCTGTCGATCGAAACCGCTTGGATCACTCCTACCGGAGTATCGTTTTGGACTATCGGGTGGCACAGCCAGTTCACCCCCCGCGTCATAAACTCGCATCCGTTGATGCTTCCATCTTCCCCTTGGGTCATGTCTGAGACCAGACAGCTGTGTCTGATCGATGGGCACTTTCTGGGGTCCTCAGGGAAACTGCAGTGGTCACCTGAGACCGAGTTCGAATCGACCTGAGAGCCGCTACTGTGAAGGGCGACCGTTAGGGCGCCGCTGGACTTGAATCGGCCATTGATGAAGTGAGTCGTCGCCTCGACCGCGTCATCAAGATCAATACTGGTTGAAACGGTGTGTATCAATTCTGGGATTGCGGTATCAGGAGGCTCCCGCGTTTCCTCTTCTTTCTTGAAAGAAGAGTGAAGGTGAATTCCGATCTCTCGAGCGTAGAGGCTCAGAAGTCTCTGCTCGTCGTCGGTGAACTCTGTATGATCGTTCCTGCAGGTGCCGAAAACCCCGGTCAACTCGTCCTGTTCATACAGGGGGACCAGGGCGCAGGCAGTGATGCCGTACTTGGCTGCGAGCTCGCTCTGACCCAGGGTCTTCGAGTCCACCATGTATAGAAAAGGCATCTGGTTGTGCTTCATGCGCTCGATGGCGGGAAGGTTCTTCACGACCTCTTCCCTTAAATGCTCGTAACTGTCACCCGACTTTATCAGGAACTGAGAACTCGCTTGGAATCTGTCCCCATCCCAGCGGACCAGGAAGGCCGCGTGTGAGTCGAATATCTCGGTGGCTGTGTGCAGCGATTGGTAGACAACATTGTGGTGGTCGTCGCTGTCTTCGATCCTCGCACCTGCTTCTACTACCTCCATCAGCTTTTCCTGCTGCTCCTCCGCTAGGTCGGATTTAGTGTCGGCAATTTCCAGTCTGGACCTGACTGCTCGCGCGGCAAGAACCGAGAAGGCTCCCAGGGCCATTAGCTGGAGGCTGCGAGTTATGTACGTGATCCAGTCAGGAGCGAGCCCTTCGAGGAAGAAGGGGGCCAGAAACTGGGCAGTGAAAGCAGTCTGAACGACAGCCCCAAAAATGATCTGCATGGACGGACGGAACAGAAAGAACGCGGCCAGCAGGGGGATGAGCCAGAGGATGAACATGGGGCTCGCAACGCCACCAGTGTAATAGTTGATCGCTGAGATCGTGGCTAGATACACGGCGATGGCTGAGCCCGCAATGAAACGACTGCGGAACGGGTCGTCGGTCAGATGGAACCAATAGACAGTCACGATGGCACCAAGAGATGCCAGCATCAAGACTATCTGCTGGTTCTCAACGTAGCCCGTGAACGCGGCAAAGGTTGAGGCTACAACGCCCCACCAGGCCAGGCCCTCGATGATATGTCTTGTTTGTCTTTCGGCGCTCGGAACTCTAGTTCTCATATCTAGATTCTTATCGGCGGAATGGTCCGTTTGAGTTAGAGAGCTGGCCGAACTTACTTTTCACGGATGAGGTGCTCTAGGGCCGAAGAGTGGGAATAAGGAATTAGGTGATTACGATGTTAACTGAAACTGATCGACAAAAATTACATACTGACTGCAAGCAGTTCGAGTGGGAGATCGAGGAAGACGTGAACGTCATCGCGTACGACAGAATGGAAGTCGATGTTACCTATGTCCCAAACTGCCGCGCAGGTCATACCATGTCCACCTGCAAGAGTGCGTTTTGCCCATTCTATGTAAAAGGGCACCATGATAACGCTTACCCGGGTGTTGAGCTGGAGGCAAAGGCCTATGGCTGAGTCCCTGGTCAACTGGGGTGGCTGGTATGACGGGGTTTTCGATGATGCAAGAGAGCGAGAGATTCCGATTCTTCTCGGAATCAGTGCATCTTGGTGCCACTGGTGCCACGTCATGGACGAGACGACCTATGCCGATCCTGATGTGGCGGATCTCATCAACCGTGAATACATCGCGGTGCGAGTGGACCGCGACAAAAGGCCCGATATCGATCGTCGATACAACATGGGTGGCTGGCCGAGTACGGTAATACTCGCGCCGAGTGGTCAGCCGATCGCAGGTGGAACCTATATCCCCCCTTCTAGGATGAAGGGGATGCTTGAGCAGATGTCAGCCGTCATCCGTTCCGGGGATTCAGAAGACTTGATGAACCCCGATGAATTTCAGGCGATCGATACCGCCTGGAATCCGTCAGGCGACGAGACTCTCACTTCGAAAACTGTCGAAGCGGTACTCGCGTCCACCACAGAGATGCTTGATCCCGACAACGGAGGATTCGGACGGGCTCCGAAATTTCCGTTTCCCGAGGCCCATCTATTGCTGCTTGACTCCAGCACGAAAAGTCACAACAAGTGGATGGCTGATCAGGTCCTAGGGTCCATGAAGGCCATGCGAGATGGGGAGGTGTACGACGCAGTCGAGGGAGGCTTTTTCAGATATGCCACCAAGGTGGATTGGAGCGAGCCCCATTACGAAAAACTACTGAGCGATAACGCCAGACTGCTGTCGGTGTTGAGTGAGGCAGTTCGACTTACTGGCGACATAGGGCTGAGGGGCCTCGCACGTTCACTCATCTGCTACCTGCATACCTCGCTACTCGATCCCGAGATCGGTGCGTACTACGGAAGCCAGGACGCGGATGAGAAGTATTACACCTCTGATGCGATGGACAGGACCTACCTGGATGTACCCTCCATCGACAAGACCCTCTATGCCGATTGGTCAGGGATGATCGCTCTCGCTCTTCTAGAGGCGTCCAGAGCCCTTGGGGCAAAAGAGGCTCAGCTGCGACAGACTGCTCTCGGAGTTCTCTTGGCGGTGGATGAGCGACTTCTACTTTCCGGTCATCTGCTGCATTACGGATCAGCCAATGCAGAGCACTCAACTGAGATAGCTGAAGGCGTTTCCGCCGAGGACATCCCCACCAATATGCTCGGTGATCTGGCATGGATCGCTCTGGCCAGCGTTCGAGCTTATGAAGAGACGGGTGAACAGGGTCATCTTGGCCGGGCGATGATGATGACGAGGGTCTCCCTCAGTCAGCTATGGGATGAGCGAGGAGGCTTTTTCGATGTCCCGGTACGGGAGGGCACGAAGGGTCACCTAGCCATTCGGGCCAAAGACATGGCGGACAATGCAGTGGCGGCCGAGGTGCTACTGCGACTCGGCCGCATCACAGAAGACGACCTGATGATAGAACGGGCTGCCAGCACTCTTAGGTACTTCGCGGGCGAAGCCTGGAAAGACGGGCTGTCGGCAGCTCCCATTGCCCGGGTCATCTCCCATTATCTGGCTGAGCCGATGCGGATAACGGTCAGTGATAGGAAGCTGTTGGCCACCGCGATGGCCCACCGTCCTGCCCACGCAGTTATCGTTCACGACAAGACCGACATCGCGGCCGCCGTGATCTGCCTGGGGACGCAGTGTCTGCCTCCCGTGAACACAGTGGAAGAGCTCGAGACGGTTCTTGCTGGACAACGGGTGTAGTCACACACTGCTATCCTGTCTGGCATGCGTTTATATCTTGTTCGTCACGGTCAAACAGAGTGGAACGGAGAGCTCCGATATCAGGGGCACACCGACTGCGAGCTGAGTGATCTTGGGCACGCCCAGGCGAAAGCGACGACCGAACTGCTTTCCGGGATGGCCTGCAACAGCTGCAGCCTTTACTCAAGTGATCTATCGAGGGCAAAGGCCACCGCGAGTCCTGTTGCCGAAAAGCTCGGCATGACTCCGACCTATGAGTTCGACCTCAGAGAGGCAGCTTTCGGTGAATGGGAGGGTCTCAGTTTCGACGAGATCGCTGAAAGGTTTCCTGAAGCTTGGGAGCAGTGGCGCGAGGACCCCATCAAGGCCGAGATCAAGGATGCTGAGCCACGGGCGGACTTCCGGGACCGGGTGCTCGGCAAGATCGACTCCATCGTCCGCCACCACACGCAGGGTGCGTACGGGTATCTATCGACGGGCGACCCCGCAGACGATGGCGCGACGACGATCAAGGACGTTCCTGAGGCGATCATAGTGACCCACGGGGGAGTCGTGAAGACTATCCTGGCTCATTCTCTGGGTCTTTCGTTTGATGGCTACTGGAAGATCAGGGCCGACAATGGAGGGGTCAGCGTGGTCGACGTGTATCCTGCCGGAATCATCATCAGCCATCTCAACATCACGCATCATCTTGAGTCATTGGGAGGCGGGGACCGAGGCGATCGGGTCCTCTAGGCCGACCAAGGTGCTTCAAGCGAGCGCCCAAAGGTGGTAAAATCCCCATTCTGACCTTGCCTTCTTTACGAACGGACAAGAATGCCTTTATCCAGTTGGTTTCCCAGTAAAAAGCCTCAAGGCGCTGGGGAACAAAAGGGTGCTGCCAAGCAGGTGCCGGACGGTATCTGGTCGAAATGCGCCTCTTGCAACAAGATCATTTATCAAAAAGAGCTACGGGCTGACCTGATGGTCTGTCCTCAGTGCGGCCATCATTATCAGATGACCGCCGCTGAGCGCATCGAGTTGGTCTCCGACCCTGGCTCCTTTGAGGAGTACGGCGCTGGCATCACATCCGTCGATCCCCTGGGTTTCGAGGGGACTAAGCCCTATGTGAACACCCTTGAACGAGCCAAGGGTCGAACGGATCTGAATGAGGCTGTGGTGTATGGCACGGCAAGCATCATGGACTCCCCGGTAGTAATCGGGGTCATGGACTTTCGTTTTGTTGGCGCGAGCATGGGCTCAGCTGTGGGCGAAAAGATCACTCTTGCTGCCGAGAAAGCGATCGAGCGAAAATGTCCGCTGGTCTTGTTCTGTGCGTCAGGCGGCGCTCGGATGCAGGAAGGGATGCTTTCCCTGATGCAGATGGCCAAGACAAGCGCCGTAATGGAACGACTGGGACGCAACGGTATTCCCTACATCTCCGTCCTTACCGATCCGACGACTGGCGGGGTCAGCGCGTCATTCGCGACACTCGCTGACATCGTGCTGGCAGAGCCGAAGGCCCTTATCGGGTTTGCAGGACCTCGTGTGATCGAGCAGACCATCGGCCAGAAACTCCCCAAGGGCTTTCAGCGCAGTGAGTTTTTGCTCGAAAACGGGATGCTGGACCAGATCGTTCCCCGGTCTGAGATGCGTGAGCGACTCGGAACCATAATTGCGCACTTGGCACCTCCGACCCCGGTCGAGGCGCCGACCAGCGGCGAGGTGAGCTGATGGGTAAGTACGCATTTGAATTCGAGCGGTCGCTTGTCGACCTGGAAGAGCGCCTAGAGTTCCTTCGGAACGAAGCTGCGGACGGGACCGATGAGACCGCCTCACAGGTGGATCAACTAGAGAAGCAGATCGAGAAACTTCGTGAGATCACTTACAGCAACCTGACCCCCTGGCAGATTGTGCAGCTGTCTCGTCATCCCAATCGCCCCACCACTCAGCATTACATCGAATCCATAATCGACGACTTCGTCGAGTTGCACGGTGATCGGGTGTTCGGAGACGACTCTGCGATCATCGCGGGCCTAGGTCGGATGGACGGTCGCAGCGTCGCCGTCATCGGCCAACAGAAAGGACGCACCGCCCGCGAACGGGTTCAGCGCAACTTCGGCCAGCCTCACCCCGAGGGTTACCGCAAGGTACTTCGAGTCGCCAAGCTTGCGGAAAAATGCAATCTCCCCCTTATTACACTTGTAGATACTCAAGGTGCGTTTCCGGGAACTGCTTCAGAAGAGCGGGGAATATCGCAGGCCATCGCTGTAAATCTCGCCGCCTTCTCGTCGCTGCGCACCCCGATAGTCACTGTGACCATTGGTGAAGGAGGTAGCGGTGGAGCACTAGGTATCGGAGTCGCGGATCGAGTGCTGATGCTTCAGAACTCCTACTACTCTGTTATAACTCCCGAGGGTTGCGCCTCGATTCTGTTCGGTGACTCATCTCGGGCTGAAGAGGCTGCATCACTACTGAAGTTGACAGCTGAAGACCTCACCGGACTGGGTGTTGTGGACGGGGTAGTTTCAGAGCCTTTGGGCGGAGCCAATCGCGATCCCCACTGGACGGCCTGGGAGCTAAAGAAGACTCTGGTCGCCGAGATCGACGCTCTGGTCGTTTCAGATTCGGAAGAACTGGTCGAGAAAAGGTATCAGAAGATACGCTCGATAGGCGTGTTCATGACCGAACAGGGCGAGACTATCGGCTCCCCCCTTCAGATGCCTGATCTGGTTTTTCCGTAATTCTTTATCAGCTTTAAGTTTAAAACTCCGATAAATAGCTAAACCGTTAACTAATCGAGTGAATCAATCAGGGAGATCAAATTGCACAGAATAGGCGTGCTCACAAGTGGCGGCGACGCCCCGGGGATGAACGCTGCTGTTCGCGCAGTGACACGAATGGCCATTCACTCCGGTTCAGAGGTCGTCGGCTACGAACATGGCTACCAGGGAGTCCTGGAGGGGAAAGGCAAGATCCTTAAGCTGGGCAGCGTCGGAGGGATAATCGACGACGGTGGTACTTTTCTAGGTACTGCCAGATGCGGTGAGTTCCGTGAGGTTGCAGGCAAGAAGAAGGCCATTAAGCAATTTGAGAAAGACGGCGTCGAGGGTCTGATCGTCATAGGGGGCGATGGCTCGCTGCGAGGCGCACAAGGTCTGTTTGACCTTGGATTTCCCGTGGTTGGAGTCCCCGCTACCATTGACAACGATATCTGTGGCACCGATTACAGCATCGGATTCGATACTGCGGTGAACACAGTTCTTGATGTGATATCTAAGATCCGTGACACCGCCAGTGCTCACGAGCGTGTATTCGTCATCGAGACTATGGGCCGGACCTCAGGGTGGATCGCTCTTTATGCTGGGCTCGCTGGTGGCGCCGATTTCATCTTGGTCCCAGAAAACGTGCCTGAAACCATCGAGGATCTGACCGATCCAATAATTCGCGGCCATGAGCGCGGAAAGCAGCATAGTGTCATCGTCGTGGCCGAAGGTGCCGCAAGTGGCATGGACGTGGCCGAGCGCGTTCAGGAAAAAGTCGGCCGAGAGGTGAAACTGTCAGTGCTCGGCCACATGCAACGTGGAGGGGCGCCGACCGCCTTTGACCGCATACTCGCGAGTCGACTCGGCGCCCATGCAGTCGAGCTCCTTCTCGCCAACCGCGGAGGCATGTCCGTAGGCCTCGTAGGTAACAAAGTCAGCGCTTGCTGGTTCACTGAGGCCTACTCCCACGGAAAAGAGCTCGATCTTGAGATCCTAGAGCTCGCGGGTATTCTCGCTCTGTAGTCCGAAGGACTAGCTACTCGATCCCGACGACTCGCATTCCAACAGCCAGGAAGATGACAATAACGCCGAAGACAAAGCTTGGTGCTGACCAGTAAGTGATCTGCTTTTCGCCCGTGGCGATATCCTCTGGCGGAGCGCCTGCCTCGCCAAGCTTGCCAACATCGATAGAGGCCTTGGTCGCCATGGCGCCGAGCAGGACGACAGCTGCAACCAGTACGATCTTCACGGCCAGGATGTTTCCGTACAGAGTGTTGAACAGAGTGTCAGGATTCAGAACACCCAGGCCGACTGCCTTGATGATTCCTGTGAGTATCATGATAGTCGCCGCGGTCCAGACGATCACTGTCCACCTGGGACCAGCGGCCGCCATTAGCACTCCGCGCTGAGGTGGGTCGAGTTTCTCTCGAGCCGGGAGCATGACCTGATACATGTAGATCACACCACCTATCCAGGTCGCCACAGCCAAGATGTGTACAGCCCCAACGATCGTTGCCATGACGTTTTCCATGCGGTGACCTCCTGCGAGAGTTATGTGTACGCCTGAGTTCATGTGTACGCCTGACGAGGCCCGGGGTCAATAGTTGAGTCGAATGAGGAAGGTCACACAAAGCCCAGTAGCACAGCGATGAACACCACAAGGAGGTTCAGGATCAGCTGGACTACCGAGAGGGTGATGGTTTTTCCTCGCAGAGCTTTAGCCTCGGGGGACTCGACGATGCCCGACAGAGCAAGACTCTCAAGCTTTGGGGTCAGTCGGTAGCTGTGCAGATAGGTGAGCGCAATCACGACTGCGACGAGCGCCAGCTTAAGAAGCAGCAGCTGCCCGTAATAAGTCGTGAAGAGTAGCTCAAGGCTGCGCAGCCGGAACCAACCGTTATATGCACCGGTAGTGGCCAGCAGCAGCAAGGCGACGAGCGAGACAGAGTTGAATCGTCGCCCGACCTTTGCGAAGAGCAAAGTACGCTCTTTGCGATCGAACTCCCCCCGGATGACCGGCGATAGCACCACGAAGATGAACAGCGCGCCGCCAACCCACAACATCGCAGCCACGATGTGGATCCATCGCACCGCTCCCGGGATTAGTAAGAAATCGAGCATTATCCTGAGTCTAGGAGAGGGTAAGTCCCATGTCTAGCAGCAGAAGAACGGATTGGGAGTCTGCACCAAAAGGAGCACCAAGGGCTCGGTTCCGGTGTTAGTGATCCCATGGTCCACCAAGGCAGGAGCCGGAACGACCTCGCCCTCTTTTACATCGTATTTCTGATCACCGATGGTGATCTCCCCTGAGCCCTCGCGGACCAGGAAGAAGGCGGTTGCCTCAGTGTGGTGGGGTGCCAAGCTCTGTCCTGGCTTGAAGCATATCTGCTTGGCACCTAATTGCTCGGTCTCAAACACGGTACTTGCCATGGGTCGGTCATCGGCCAAGTTCTTTGTTTCGTTGATGTTAAGAAGCTGAGTAGACATCGTCTTCCTTTCTGGGGCGCTTAGTGTGGGCCGTGGATGAACTGAGGGAGGCATCGGGCGCATACCCAATCGTCCTTATCCTCTTTTTTTACAGCGATCAACAGACGATCGTCTGATGTGGTGCCGCAGTTGAGACAAACCGTCTTTTCCTGCTTCTGGTCGTTTGTGTCAGTCATTGGCGAACCTTTCTATTTGGGCATTCCTGGTGGCATTTTTGGGCCGCCTGCCATTGTTTTCAACATGTTATAGGCGAATATGTAGGCACTTATCGCCCAAATCGATCCGAAAATCGCTAGGCCGATATCGCTTGGCCAGTATAGGAATACACCCAAACCGATCAGTCCGGCATTGGCCATCCAAAAGTGCACAATGGACAGCTTGTCGCTGTGCAGCATCTTCCCGTGAAACCTGGGGATGATGTGGTAAGCGACACCGAACATCAGCATCGATACCCAGCCGAGCAGGTTGATATGGGCGTGAGTAGCGCGAAGGGTGCCTCCCCATCCTTGGGAGTATCCGAAGCCCATGATCACTCCGATGGTTGTACCTATCACCAGGTACATAAGCGCGGCCTTAACAAAATTTCTGGTGAGCTCGCTCAATCGTGACCTCCAGAGTCGTTGCAGATTAAATGCGCAATTTCATTATAGGTACTACCTTACCCAGTAGAATTTAAACATAACCATATTGGTAATGTATAGATGTGACTCGAGAATCTGGAGGCTTGTCCGTGCCGGAGGGGGGACTTGAACCCCCACGAGGTTTCCCTCAACGGTGTTTGAGACCGCAGCGTCTACCGATTCCGCCACTCCGGCTAGCAGGTCATTTGCCCGCTGCGAGATTATACACTTGATTGGGTATATGGATAACCGCGATTGTTAGTTGCGAACAGCCGTTTTGAACCCTAGACTGGTGCTCATGTCTAATCCCAAGATGCGTTACATGATGAAGGGCAAGATCCACAGAGCCCGAGTTTCCGATGCCAACGTCGAGTACGAGGGCAGCATCGCTATTGACTCTGTTCTGATGGAAGGCGCCGATATACTTCCGTGGGAAAAGGTGGACGTCCTTAGCGTTGACAGCGGGACTCGACTTTCCACCTACGCTATTCCGGCAGAACCCAACTCAGGTGTGGTCTGCGTGAATGGTGCTGCGGCCAAGCTTATCGGCAAGGGCGAGAAAGTGATCATCGTCTCCTATGCGATGTACGACGAAGCCGACGCTCAGTCTTACACTCCCAGCGTCGTCAAGGTCGACGACTTCAACCAGGCGCTCTCGGCCTAACTCACTGCTCCTGGGGCGCGCAGAAGGTTCAAAGCTAAGCAAGTGGGTATATACAAACCTGGTTGTCGAAAAGCTCGTTATTGACAAACATGCCCAGGTAGAGTAACGTAACCTCAAGTATGTGATAGTTTTCACAAGGGGATTGAATGACAACACAGCAGAATGGAACCGAGATCATCGAGCGTATTCAAGGTGATCTTGCCGGTATGGTCGGCGACGAAATGCACATCAAGGCCAATCTTGGACGGTCAAAGACTGTTCAGGCCGTAGGCATTCTAGAGCAGGCTCATCCGAAGCTTTTCGTTCTAAAGGTCAACGAGACAGACAGCATCAGGCGTCTGTCTTACAGCTATGCTGACCTGCTTACTCAGACCGTTCGCTTGAGTGACGTTGAGACACAGGACAACATTCTCCCTTGGCTCGAGCCCACCTCCTAGCACTTTAGGGCTACTCAAATGAGCGCAATCAGCGTTCAATCCTTCGCCAAGATCAATCTGTTTCTGGCTGTTCAGGATGTTCAGTCCTCGGGCTTCCACGACATAGAGACAGTATTCCATTCGGTCGGACTGGCCGATGACCTCACCGTTTCAGTGGCCGATAGCCCATCTTCTAAATCTGCGAACCCACCTATCAAGCTCAGGCTGAGAGAAAGCTCTGACCCCACCCTGGCCGACGAGCTCCCCACGGGGCCCGATAACATTGCGCATGCTGCCGCTCAAACGTATATGGCACGCAACTCCGAAGCGCGATCGATGCTCGCTGGCCGACAGATCAACGTGGAGCTCACAAAGACTATTCCAATGGGAGCTGGCCTAGCAGGCGGCAGTTCTAATGCCGCTGCGGTCTTGGGGGCGCTCGAGCACTTGATGACCCAGCTGGGGGGCGCGGTCCTCGGAGAGGCCGCAGTCCTAGAACTTTGCGCTGAGCTCGGTAGTGATGTTCCTTTCTGCTATATGGGTGGTTGCATGGAAGGTGCAGGTAGAGGCGAGCGATTGTCGGTGCTCCCG
Source organism: Actinomycetota bacterium (assembly GCA_030603185.1). GTDB lineage: Bacteria > Actinomycetota > JAUVYG01 > JAUVYG01 > JAUVYG01 > JAUVYG01. The sequence continues at coordinate 27,221 of JAUVYG010000006.1, forward strand.
GCGCTTCCCGACTGCCACATCGTGGTGATGGTTCCCGAGGTGTCCATCTCGACCGCGGCAGCCTATGGCTGGTTGGATGAAACCAGGGAGTCAGGTGAGCTAGGTGTCTCTAGAGCTCCAGGTGATGGGGTCGAAATAATGAGGGACGCTTTAGCCTCCCAGGACTTGGGGATGATTTGCGCGTCTCTGCACAATGATTTTGAGCATGTCGTATTTCCCAGGTATCCTGTTGTTGCTGAGCTAAGGGACATGGCTGTTCGGTCCGGGGCGATAGGGGCCCTCCTGTCTGGAAGCGGGTCCGCCGTCTTTGCGATCTGTGACAATATTGAGGGCGCTCACCAGATATCAGCAGAGGTGGAGGGGTCGCGGTCTGGAGCTACATCTTTTGTTGTGGGGCCATCGGATTGCGGTTGGAGCCGTATTTAAAGGAAAGGGTGTTCCATGGGAGAAAAAACCAGCACTGAGCAGAATTCTGCTCCTCGCAACTTGAAAATCAATGTATTGATACTGGCCGGCGGAAAAGTCAAAGGTGACATCGCGGGCAATGCTGAAAAGGGATTCATCAAGATCAATGGGGAATCCATGGTGACTATAGTCACTAGAACCCTGGTCGACACAGGTATCGTCGATTCTATCTTGCTTTCCGCCTCACAGCCCGCGCTTGACGCAATCGGTCCTATCGACGGTGTCGCGACGTTGGCCATCTCAGATGATGAGCCGCTCATTCACAAGCTTGAGCAGGGTCTCAAGCAGCTAGGTGGGCAGGGCACTGTGCTTGTGGCTGCGGGGGACATTCCCCTGATCACCAGCGAAGCGATCGAGAACTTCGTGGAAACAGCTCTTGATGATGGATCTAGTGTGGTCTATCCGCTGATACCGCGTGATGTGGTCGAGGCAAGTTTTCCTGAGGGCGAACGAACCTGGGTGCGCTTGCGGGACGGTGAGTTCACTGGCGGGAATCTACTACTCGTCGACTCCGAGGTGATGCTGTCCCGGATGCCACTGGTTAAGAAGACATTCGAGGCTCGTAAGAGTCCGTTTAGGATGCTTGGGATAATCGGGGTCGGGTTCGCGGTTAAGTTTCTCTTCCGAATGGTAAGTATCAATGAATTGAATAAAAGGATCTCTAAGATTGTCGGGGCGCCATCAGCGGTGATCCCATCCGGATACGCAGAGATAGGCTTTGACGTCGATAAGACGGAAGACCTCGACGCAGTAGAGAAAAGACTTAGTCATATCTGATTGATCACACCCGAGGCATGGGGCCATGCGGGAGGGGGTCGGTCATTATGGGGCCTTGGCACCGCTGGGGAGCGGTGCCAAGGTCGCGTTACGAGCAATAGCACGACCATACAAACGGGGAGGGATTTCATATGGAAATCACTAGGGTCAAGGTTCGGTTAGTAGACATGAGCAAGGTCCGGGGACTTGCGAGCATCACCATCGACGACGAGTTCGTCGTCCATGATCTGCGCGTCGTAGATGGTGACGGCGGACTTTTTGTAGCCATGCCCAGCCGGAAGATACCCAACGGAACATTCCGCGATGTCGCTCATCCAATCAACACAGCCACGCGCCAGACGATTCAGGACTCCGTAATTGAAGAGTACCTAAGATGCACCTCTGCCAGCGAGCTTGCAGGCGAGGCGGCACCTCGGGCCATCGGTACCACTCAAGAGTTTGCCGAGAACACCGAACATTAGGCCACCCTCCCCCTTTTACCTGCGCATACCCGATTGACACTCCGTATTGGGTAGCCCTATACTGTCCTGCGGACAAGGACACTCATTGGGGCGTCGCCAAGTGGTAAGGCAGGGGCTTTTGGAGCCTCCATTCCCAGGTTCGAATCCTGGCGCCCCAGCCAAAAGGTGTTGATCATGAATCTAATTCCATCAAACAATGAAGCTCAACCCGCAGAGGGTCTTGCCGTGGTCGTGCTGGCCGCCGGCCAAGGGACTCGCATGAAATCTGCTCTACCCAAAGTCATGCACGATGTGGCCGGGAAGCCGATGATCGCCCGGGTGCTGGACACGGTCGCCCAATTAGACCCTACCAAGATAATAGTGGTGGTCGGGCACGGTGCTGATCAGCTCGAAAGCACCTTGGCAGAGGGTACATGGGCCGATAGGCTCGAGACAGTCGCTCAGACCGAACAGCGCGGTACCGGTCATGCGGTACGGCAGTGCGAGAGCGCTCTCGCATCCGCCATTCGATCCGGCGAGATCAAGACGGTCCTTGTCGTCTACGGCGATGTTCCTCTAGTTACCTCAAAAACTCTTTCATCCCTAGTATCTGCTTCGCAGGATGCCTCAGCCTCGGTGATGACCTTTCTTCCCGAGAACACGAAGGGGTACGGCAGAATCGTTCGCCAGGATGACGGTAGCCTCGCTCGTATAGTCGAGGAAAAGGACGCCACCGATGAAGAGAAGGCAATAAAAGAAGCTAACGCCGGCTCGGCCAGTTATGATGCAGGACTATTATTTCCGTGCCTCGATAAGCTGACTCCCTCTAATAAGCAGGGAGAGTATTACCTGACTGACGTTATCGGGATGCTGGTAGAAGAGGGTAAGACCGTTATTCCCGTTGTTTGCGAGAATGAGCACGAGACCTTGGGGGTCGACTCCCGCGACAAGCTCGCTCAAGTGAACGCGTACGCACGAGACATCATCAACGACCACTGGATGTCTGAAGGCGTCACGATTCTGGATCCTTCCAGTACGTGGATCGATCCTGAGGTCAGGCTTAACACCGATGTTACGGTGCTACCCGGGACAATGCTTAAGGGCAACACGACTATTGGCACCGGCTCCATCATCGGACCTGGAGTTATCGTTCGAAACTCCACCATAGGCACGGACTCAACGGTTCAATACGGAGTACTCGCTAACTCCACGGTCGGAAATGGCGTGAGCGTAGGCCCCTATTTCTCTCTTCGTGAAGGTAGCGTCCTAAAGGACGGCTCTAAGGTCGGTACATTCGTCGAGACCAAGAACACCGTGGTCGGCGAGAGCAGCAAGATACCTCACCTTTCCTACTTCGGTGATGCTGAGCTCGGCACCGGGGTCAACGTCGGAGCTGGATCTATCACCTGCAATTACGATGGTGCAAACAAACATAAGACTAAGATCGAAGATGGAGTGTTCATCGGAAGCGATACCATGCTGGTGGCTCCGGTGAATCTGGGCAAGGACTCTGGCACAGGTGCCGGATCGGTCGTGACCCAAGATGTTGAAGACGGAGACCTTGTCGCTGGGGTCCCAGCCGTTAGACTGAGAAAACGAAACAACAAGAATGACCTTGAGGAGAATTAATTGATCTTTCGCGGAATGATGTTGATGAGTGGGACCTCCCATCCTGCGCTTGCTGAAGAGATAGCCAAGAAGATGGACATCCCGTTGGCACCGGTGGATATTTCACGCTTTAGCAACGGAGAGATCTACTGCAGGGTCCGGACCACGGTCCGGGGTCAGCACGTCTTTGTAATTCAGCCTCTGGCCAACCAGGTCAACGAGCAGCTGATGGAGCTACTGATAATGATCGACGCACTGAAGCGCGCATCGGTCGGCGCTGTCACTGTTGTCGCGCCTCACTATGCTTACGCCAGGCAGGACAAACAGTCCGCTCCGCGCGAGCCGATCACAGCGAGACTGGTCGCTAATCTGATATCTGTGGCAGGTGCTGAGCGACTGATCACGATGGATCTTCACACCGGTCAGATACAGGGCTTCTTCGACTTTCCAGTCGACCACCTGAGTGCGCTTTCGCTTCTCGCAGATCACTACAAGGCACAGAATCTAGAGGATCTCGTTGTCGTTGCCCCGGACGTTGGTCGAGTAAAGACGGCTAAGAAGTTCTCGGAGATGCTCGGGGCGGACCTCGCCATTCTTCACAAAGAGCGCCCGGCTCACAATGAAGTCGAGATCGGAGCGATCATCGGTGAGATCAAGGGCAAATCGTGTTTGCTAGTGGACGATATGATCGACACTGCCGGAACTATTACGGCAGGTGCGGAAACACTTGCTGAGCAAGGGGCAAAGGATATTTACGCCTGCGCTACTCACGGGATTCTTTCGGGCCCGGCAACTCAGCGACTCAACGACTCTTCGATCAAGGAACTGGTTCTATGCGACACGGTTCCGATTCCGAAAAGTCGGATGTCAGACAAATTTGTGGTAATATCGGTAGCTTCGCTTTTAGCGCGCGCGATAGTAAATGTTTTCGAGGATATATCGGTCAGTACTCTGTTCCATGGGGAAGACCACCTCTAAGAAAAGACGAAAAGGAGACCAACGAAATGGCTGAGCTAGCAAAGCTCGACGCGACCTTCCGAGAGGAAACCGGCAAAGGTGTCGCAAGGCAGATTAGATTTAAGGGTCGTGTACCCGCTGTGATGTACGGGATGAAGACAGATCCCATGTCACTTTCGATTGACGCCCATGCGATGGGCCGTGTTCTCGCCAAGGTCGGCAGTCATGCCATTATCGAGATCGAGGTCGACGGTGCTCCGGGTAAAGAGAAGAACCATACCGTCATGCTCAAAGATATTCAGATTCATCCGATCAAGGACAGCCTGATTCACATCGACTTCCAGAAGATCGATATGGACAAAGAGATCGACCGCGTTATTCCTTTGCACCTTACTGGTACGGCAGCAGGAACCAGAATCGGTGGCGTTCTTCAGCACGGTGTACATGAGCTCACTCTTCGCGGAATCGCAAAGAGCATCCCCGAGTCCTTCGACGTGGACATCGAGGCTCTTGAGATCGGGTCAGCAATCCGTATCGCTGACCTCGAACTTCCGGCTGGGATGGTAACACTGTCCAGCCCTGACGAGATCGTCGTCAGCGTTGTGGCTCCGAGACTTGAGGAAGAGCCAGAAACGGTTGAGGGCGAAGAGGACGAAGAGCAGGCTCAGCCTGAAGTCATCGGCGCCAAGGACGAAGCAGAAGGGGAAGAGTAGTAGCCGGGAACCGCCTACTACTTGTCGGACTGGGCAACCCTGGGCCCCAGTACGAACTGACCCGTCACAACCTGGGATTTTTATTAGTGGATATACTGGCGGAGCGCTTCGGCGCTCCGCCTTTCACGTCCAGGTGTCGTTCGGATTACTCGAAGACCCTGGTGGGCTCCGGCCCAAGCCAGACGGAAGTAGTGTTGGCCAAACCCCAGACATTCATGAACAAGTCCGGCGAGAGCGTCTCATGCTTACTTCGTGAGCTGGACCTTGAGTGCGCCGACGATCAGATCTGGGTGGCCCATGACGATGTTGACCTTGAAGCCTTTCGACTTCGCTTGCGAGCCGGAGGTGGCGGACTGGGTGGCCACAACGGACTCAAGTCCATCGTCGACCATGTCGGTAGTAAGGACTTTGGTCGGGTAAAACTCGGGGTGGGAAGACCGCCAGGACGAAAGAGTGTCTCGAACTATGTTCTTGAACCCGTTCGCCAAAAGGAACTTGATGAGTATGCTGTACTTCTTGAGACCGCAGCCGATGCAGTCGAGCATGCCCTTAGCGAGGGGCTCGAGCCCGCAATGAACAAGTTCAACAGTTAGACGAGTGAACAACATGGATCTTGCGCCCTTACTTCCTTTAGCCAAAGCCAACAGTGAAGCCTCAGAGTTGATCCGCTCTACCGGTCGGGTCCTGGTAAGCGCTGCTGGCCCGCTGCGGCCCTATCTCGTAGCAGCGATGGTACGTGAGTCACTGCACAAGAATCCTGAACACCAGACGGTCCTGTACTGCGCCCATCAGCATCACGCCGAGGAATGGGTGTACAGCCTCAGCGGCTACGGAGTCGTCGCTCATCATCTGCCTGCATGGGATACTCTGCCGTCCGAGCGGCTCTCCCCCGCAGCTGATGTGATAGCCGCCCGCATGCGCGCTCTGGCAGCCACAGAGCAGGGCGGAGGAGTCGTTGTCGTCTCAGCCCGCGCAGCCCTCTACCCGGTTCCATCTCCCAAAGAGGGTCTACATAAGTCCGTCAGCCTGAAGGCTGGCGCCGATATCGAGATGGGTCCTTTTGTCGAGCAGTTGATAGGGCTGGGATATTCCCGTGAAGTCAGGGTCGAAGAGCCCGGGCAGATCGCGGTTCGCGGTGGTCTAATCGATATATATCCCCCGCTTTATGATGGTCCGGTCCGAGTCGAGTTCTTCGGAGACCAGGTGGAATCCATCCGCCAGTTCGATTCCGTCAGCCAATCATCCGTCCGTGACCTGAAGAGCCTTGAGCTCAACTGTTTGCGAGAAGTGATGGTCGATGAAGTCTCCGGCCCCAAGGCGGCCGAGATGTTGAGTGATCAGTTGGAGCAGCATGAGTGGCTTCGTCGTGACGTCGAGCGGCTAGAGCTCGGCGAGACCTTTGATGGCATCGAAGCCTACCTGCCGTTTCTTTACGGAGCTCGCTCGTCCATCGGTGACTACTTGAGACCCGGCGCGACTACCATCATCGACGAGCCCAAGTTCTTCGTGGATGACGCGGTCAAGGTCATCCGAGAGGAAGGTTCTTACCTGGTCGAGGCGACCTCTGCCGGGGCGATTCCCAAGCCTCCGGTACCTTATCTACCGATAATGGATAAAATCACGCCTGATAGTCTGATCGAAGCTGCCAGCGGGGGGCGCGATTACTCAAAAGACGTATCCAAGAATGTTCTTTCACATGCCTGCGTAACAGCAGACTGTATCGAGTTCGCGTCGATCACTTTGGCTGGCGGGCAAAAACATGATGAAACTTTTAACATCGCGGGCGCGCCGGTGGCATTCACGGCGCGCGACCACGAGACCATCGCCTCTACATTCGATCAGTGGCGAAAGGCCGGCCGCAAGGTACTGGTTGCGGCCGGTACGACGGACTCGGCCAAACGGATTATTTCATTACTGCAAGAGATGGGGCTGCCGGCGACCTCTCTTGAAGAGTCCTCAGTCGCCGGCAGTGACATTCATTCGATAGACCGACTGCCTGAGCTAGGCGTCACAGAAGCCGGGATCCCCTACGGCTTCGAGTTGTTCGAGCCCGGCGTGGTCATCGTGTCAGCCCAGGATCTGTTTGGCGCTCAACAGCGTCGCACTCGAACCGGAAAGGCCCCGGGCGAAGCTGGATCGACGAAACTGCTTCGGTCCCTAGCCGAGCTGGAAGAAGGCGATCTGGTCGTCCACATCAATCACGGAATCGGAAAGTACACCGGCCTCGTCAGACGGGACATCGGAGACACCACCCGCGAGTACCTGACCCTTGAGTTCCGCGGGGCCGACAAGTTGTTCCTGCCGGTGGACTCGATCGACCGGATCACCAAGTACGTCGGCACCGGAGATGATCCGCAGCTAGCCAAGCTCGGCGGAAAAGAGTGGCTGCGGACCAAGAACAAGGTCAAGAAGTCGCTCCGCAAGATAGCCATCAACCTGGTCAAGCTTTACGCTGAGCGTTCGAGGTCGGTAGGCCACTCATTCAACACCGACTCTCCTTGGCAGATGGAACTGGAAGAGTCGTTCCCGTTCGATGAGACTCCCGACCAGGCAAAGGCCATCAACGATGTTAAGACTGACATGGAGCGCGAGCGTCCGATGGATCGACTGGTTTGTGGTGACGTCGGATACGGAAAGACCGAGGTGGCCCTTCGTGCCGCCTTCAAGGCCGTGATGGACGGTCGCCAGGTACTTATCCTGGTGCCTACCACCCTATTAGCTCAGCAGCATTTCTCTAATTTTCATGAACGGTACGAGCCGTTTCCCATCAAAGTGGATCTATTGTCCCGCTTCCGATCGAAAGCCGAGCAGACCAAGGTCATCAAGGGATTCTCGTCCGGGGACATCGATGTGGTCATCGGCACCCATCGTGCGCTCTCAAAGGACCTTCAGGCAAAAGACCTGGGACTGGTCATCATCGACGAAGAGCACAGATTCGGAGTCGCCCAAAAAGAGCACCTTCGTGAGCTGAAGAAGCAGGTGGATGTGCTGACGATGATGGCTACTCCGATCCCTAGGACCCTGCAGATGTCGCTTGCCGGCATCAGGGACCTCACTGTCATTGAGACTCCACCACCTGATCGTCAGCCCGTTCTGACTTTTGTCGGGGAATGGGAACGAACCCTGTGTCGAGCCGCACTCATGCGTGAGTTGGCTCGTGAGGGGCAGGTGTTTTACGTGCGAAATCGGGTCGAAGGAATAGAGTCAATCGCCCAGAAGGTGCGCGAGTTGGTTCCCGAGGCCAAGGTCGTCGTCGCGCATGGACAGATGTCCGAGAAGGAACTTGAAAAGATAATGGAAGAGTTCGGCGCGGGTGAGCACGACATCCTTGTGTGTACCTCGATCATAGAGTCCGGAATCGATCTTCCCAACGCAAACACTCTTATCGTCGAGGATTCTGATCAGCTGGGCCTAGCGCAGCTATATCAGATAAGAGGTCGTGTCGGTCGTTCAGGCCGCAGGGCGTACGCGTACTTCCTGACAGCCGCTGGTAAGACTTTGACCGGAGGAGCGGGGGAACGGCTCAAGACAATGGGAGAGCTGACGCAGCTCGGATCAGGTCTCAAACTGGCTCTCAAAGATCTTGAGATCAGAGGTGCCGGCAACCTACTGGGAGGCGAGCAGCATGGGCAGATCGCCGATGTGGGATTCGAGCTGTACGCTGACCTTCTCGCCCGCGAGGTGGAACAGCTCCAACAGGCCGCGACCGACGGCGAGCTGCCCGTTGAGCTCGCCGCAGACATAGCGGCAGGATTCGCCGACGCGACAAAAGCCCGAAGGGCTGAGTACGGCACGGACATCCTGGGTGACGATGAGGAACTGGCCGAGGTATCCATCGAGCTTCCCGTTGATGCATTTATTCCCGAGGACTACATCGGTGAAGAGATACTTCGCATCGAAGCGTACGGTCGGATAGCTCGTATCCACAGCGATGAAGAAGCCGAAGAGGTCACTCAGCATCTGGCAGACCGCTTCGGCCCTCCGCCGTCGGCTGTTACACAGCTGATCGATGTCTGCCGCATTCGCACTCACGCCCGGCGGGCCGGCATCAAGCGCGTCCAATGGAAGAAGCCGGTCGGCATCTCGGGCGGCACGCTCTCACTATCCCCGGTCAACATGGGGACCGGTCTCTGGGAAGATATCCGGGACGAGATCGGTCGTTTCGAATGGAAACGCTTAGAGAAGATAGCGACTTTTCCTGAGGTCACAGCCGAGAACAGCCCCAAGATAGCTGCGGGTGTGATCAGCTGTATTCTGGTGGCAGGACTTAACTCGTCCGAGTGATTCTCTCAAGGCAGGGGTATGAAGATACCAACGACCTGTGAGGGAGACATATGACCGACAATGCAACGGAAAATGCAGCTCATAGATCTAGGGCACTCACCGCGACAATAGCGACTGTAGGCGTGTCTGCCTTTGTGGCAGTGTACCTGTTCGCGAGTGTCGCGAATCTTTCCCCAGTCGGTGTAGCAGCCGCCTCCGCACTGATGCTAGTGGTCATTTCCTCTCCGATTCTCTACCTAGTATGGTATCGCCCGTTACGTGAACAGACCTGCCAGGCCGAGGACTGCGAAGAGGTCGTGGGTCAGATGACCAGGATGGTCAGTGTTACCGAGTTCAGCGATCAGCTGCAGACCTGCGAATCACGGGACGAATTGGCTAAGGTCGTGTCCGCCGGTGGTAGCCTACTGCTGCCGACCTGGTCCGGTGCGATCTATGTTCTGGATGCCGACACCGAGATGATGGAGCCCCTCACTATGTGGGGAGGACTAATGATCGACGACGCAGAGTATTCCATGACTTCTTGTTGGGCACTGCGCTCCGGCAAGAACCACCTGGTCAGCGATCCACAAGAACAGATTCTTTGCAGTCACGTCGATCCCGAGGTGAAGGCCGCCCACATGTGCATCCCCTTGTCCGCCAAGGGCAAGACTCAAGGCATCCTATATCTGGAGAGTTCAGTCGAGGATGCTGACGTTCGGACCGTAGAGTTCCTCGGCCAGAAACTGGCTGAAAGCATAGGCCTTGCGGTCGCCAATCTCAGTGTGAAAGAGGAATTGTTGCATGAGTCGGTGCGCGATCCACTAACCGGACTTATGAACCGCCGATTTATGGAAGAGTCCTTGTTCCGCGAGCTTCATCGAGCCGAGCGAAATGATACGACCGTCGGCGTTCTGATGCTCGACCTTGATCACTTCAAGGCCTTCAACGATGAGTTCGGTCACGACGCCGGTGACACCGTCCTTAAGCACCTAGCCACAGTTCTTGGGAGCCATATCCGTAAAGAGGATGTGGCTTGCAGGTACGGCGGTGAGGAGTTCCTGGTCATCATGCCCGACGCTTCCCACGAGGAGGCTTGTACAAGGGCCGAGTCGATCAGGATGAAGGTGGCGGAATTGTCGGTGGTGCACAGCGGCAAGAGACTTCCTCAATTGACTGTCTCAATCGGTGTGGCGACTTATCCTGATGACGCGAACGGTAGTTCAGAGTTGGTGCAAGCGGCGGATTTGGCGCTTTACAAAGCGAAAGAAGAGGGTCGCGACCGGGTCTACTCTTTGTTGCGAAGCGGATAGCGCACAGCGCCAGCCCAGTCGTCCCGCTCGATCGAGTTGATTCGAACGACAGACCCTGTCTCTGGGGCGTTGATGTAGAAGCCATCACCGATATAGATGCCGACGTGGTGAATGGGAGCTCCGTAGAACACTAGGTCACCCGGAATCAGTTCTTCTTTTTCGACCTTCATCGGAGCATCGCCGAACTGCCAACCCGAGTAGTGTCTGACTTTCACACCATGCTGCCTGAACACCACGAGTACGAGGCCCGAGCAGTCCAGGCCGATATCGGGGTTCTCGCCACCCCACACATACTTGACCCCCAGGTACTGAAGGGCCGTGGCAACCACGGAGGTCTGATCGAACATGGCTTGTAGCTGTGAGGTCGGCAACAGATGTGTCTTGGCTTTTAGGTCGGCAAGGAACTGAGCTTGCTCTTCACGGAGCTCTTCGGTGTTCTTGGACAGAATCTGACGGATACCATCTTCGAAGCCGGCGAGGATCGCCTCTTGTTCGGCGATCATCTTCTGAATGTCCTTTTGCTTCGACTCAAGGACCCTTTGGGTGGATTCCTGCTCGCGCTTGAATTTACTCAGCTCTTCGTTGACCATGTCCACTCGTCGCTTGTCGGTTTCGAGCAGACGAACCATGGTCGAGTCTGAGTTGTTGATCATCACGATGTAGTTTATGCGCGATATGAAATCGGCGAAGCTGGTCGTCTGTAGCAGGATCTCGACGAAACTGACGGTCCCGCCATCATGATAGATGCTGTTTAGTCGGTCGCCGTAAAGCTTCTGTCGCTTCCTGTAATCGGCGGTGACTTTTCTTAGCTCTTGCTGAGCATCTGCCAGGGCGAGTTTGGTCTCTCCCAGTTCTTCCTTTGCTTTGTTGTATGCCTCAGCGGACTTTTCCATCTCGATAGCGAGAGCATCGAGTGTTTGCGCGGCAGCGTCAGCGGATGCCTGGTGTTGCGCTAGTTCCGGTGGTAGTTGGAGGGGATCATCGCCACCGGGAAGCGAGACCGTCTCGCGAGGGATGGTTGTTGAAGTAGTCGAATCGTTTCCGAAGGGGTCAGTGGGCGCGGCAAGGGCGATTCCGGCAGACGCGACCAGGGTTATAGACATAACCAAAACGGCTATATATGTCTGATGCATCTTAGTGCCACGTGTCGTGCGCCTCATTACCACTTCCATCTTGGTCTTCTATGCCCGACCCTCAGTCCGAGCGCGAACCCCAAATGCTACACCTTCAAACTAGTATAAGGCAAGGTAAAGGGGGTTGCTGGCGTCTACCCTCTCTTTGTTTTTCGACAGTTAATCCAATCACTTTAGGAGTCGGAGGCAGCTTTACCTCCCCTGGCCTGTGTGATATCGTCATTCTTCCGGAAGTGGTGCCATGAATAGTGAGTGCCGCTTTCGATGCATCGCGGGGTGGAGCAGTCTGGTAGCTCGTCGGGCTCATAACCCGAAGGTCACAGGTTCAAATCCTGTCCCCGCTACCAAATGAAGACGAGGTCAGAGGCGTTATTATGCTTCTGACCTTGTTGTCGTTTCGGGGGTTTGTAAGCATCACTGCTCAAATCAGCCCTAAATACCGACACGAGATTAGGCGACAAGATCAATCTTCTAGGTGAGACTTGCGCTTTCTGTATTCCTCTTCGTCTATCTCGCCGAGAGCATATCTCTCGTCCAAGATCTCTCTGGCGCTACGGCGACCTTCAGGCCTTTGGGGCGGTGGGTTATTTGCCGTCTGTCGCATGACAACAACAATGACCATGATTACCAGTGCAACGATCAAAACGAAGCCGAGCAACGGGATCAGCCACCACCATCCAGCCATTCCTCCCATTTCGCCGCCGGTTGGCATCATCTGCGCGCCCTCAGACATCATTGTGTGCATTTCTTCAGACACAATATCCCCTCGATTACATGCTGATTTGCCTGTTCTGTATTTAACCGCTCCTTGTTCTCACAAACCATTCTCGGTATCGTTATATGGAATCCAAGTTCACTCCCGGTGACAATACGGTCGCCCTAGAAAGCCTAAGATGGCTCAGAATCGAAAGTCCCCACCTCGTAGTAATCGCTCCCCCTGGCTAATAGGGCTTATCGTGGCTGGAGCGATTGCGATAGTGGTCGCTGCAGCTTGGTTTGTTGCAGGTGCACTCAAGAGCGACGAAGGCTCGCAAGCCAAGGCTCCTGCTACCTGGGCAGAAGTGAGCAGCGTAAACGCTGAGATGCAATCGCTCGTCTTTGACCCAACCGATCCATCGCGTCAGTATCTTGGCACGCAAGGAGAAGGGTTGCTGGCATCACAAGATGAAGGGCGAACCTGGAAATCACTTGGCCTTTTGGCTGGCGCGGTTCTCGATGTCGGTATCAATCCGAAAAACCCAGATCACCTGCTCGCTGCCACCACGTCCGGCTTTATGGTCAGCAAAGACCGAGGTAAGAGTTGGACAACCCCTGAGGGATTGCCAGTCGGTGAGTACCATGTCGCTCAGTTCGACCCGAATGACCCAACCATTGCCTGGGCCGGACTGTGGAGAGGGCAACCAACTCTCTTCAGGAGCACTGACGGCGGAGAGAATTGGAGTCCCGTCGTTGGCGGTCCCCAAGGCGGAGACATCAACTTTGTCTCTTTCGACAAAGAAAAAGGTGCAACCTACGCGAGCGCCTACGGTAAAGGGCTTTTTAGTAGCTCAGACAGGGGAGAAACATGGAAGATTGCGGGTACAGGTATCCCGACCAATACGGACATAACGATGGTCACATTCAATAGCGATCGCTCAGTGTACTACGCGGGTACGCACGACTTCGGAGTCTACCGCAGTATTGACGGCGGCAACTCTTGGGAGCCGTCGAACAATGGAAAGGAGTCGGCGAGTGACGTTCATGGACTCCTCGCTCATCCCTCTGACCTTGATGCGGTGTACGCGGCGGGAATGATGATGGGCAAGGGCGTGTTCGTGTCCAATGATCGTGGGCAGACTTGGCAATCGGTCGAGACCGGCTCGATCAACCTTGATGACGTACATATATTCACCCTCTCTCCCGACGAAAAAGGGATAGTTATGGGCTCAGGCGAACACGGAGGCACTCCCTTCGGGACCCTCTACCGCACAGAGTTCTAAGTGCCAAAGATTACAGTTGTTGCTAGTATTGCCGTCGCAGTTCTTGTGTTAGCTGCCTTATAACCATCGGCCTGATCGATCTCGTCGACCTTATCGATTGCCTGAAGCGTCATCGCCGCGAGCGCCGACGCTCAGAGAATTGAACCTTTTGTTTCGATACTTGCTCTCTTAGAAATACATCCCTTGATGAAACTTCTTTTTGTCGGCGACGTAATGTTGGGTCGCTTGGTAAACGAAGCCCTGAGAGAAGTCCCCCCTGAGTACGTCTGGGGAGACACGCTCGGTCGATTCCAAGAGGCCGATCTTTGCTTCTGCAATCTTGAGTGCGCGGTCTCGGACCGAGGTCTCCCATGGACGGCAACGCCCAAGGCCTTTCACTTCCGGTCGGATGCAAAGAACCTGGAGGTTTTGAAGCGGTCTGGCATCACACATGTTTCCCTGGCGAACAACCACATTTTGGACTTCGGCTATGAGGCCATGGAAGACACCATTGATCTTCTTGGGCGCGAAGGTATTGCTTATGCCGGGGCGGGTTCAAGCTTGGCGGAAGCCACTCGGCCGGCTGTGGAAGAGATTTGCGGAAGATCAGTTGGCTTGGTTGCCTTTACTGACAATGAGCCCCAGTGGGAAGCTGGTGAGACCGAGCCCGGTCTCTTCTACGTGCCTGTCGAGCGTGACGATTCACGAGCTAGAGATCTTTTTGGGATAATCGAGCGGGCTAAGGCAGGGCTCGATCTTCTGATTGTTTCAGCGCATTGGGGGCCGAACTGGGGGTATCGGCCTACTGCGGGTGACATCCAGTTCGGCCACTTGCTTATCGATGCCGGCGCCGATATCGTCGTTGGCCATTCACCTCACGTTTGTCGAGGTGTCGAGATATACAAAGGCAAGCTCATAATCTACTCGGCTGGGGATTTTATCGATGACTACGCCGTAGCCGCAGTTGAGCGCAATGACCAGTCTTTCATATATGTCGTCGAAATCGACGCCAACGGCAGCTTCCGTGTGAAGCTACACCCAACCGTAATACGAGATTGTCAAGCTCAGCTTGCTGGAGCTGAGGCGGCTGCAATTGCCGAGAAGATGGCCGCTCTCTGCGACGAGTTAGGCACGGACACGAAATGGAATCCAGAAGAGAGCTCACTTGTCATAAGCTCAGGTGCGGCCTGAGGTCTTTGGGCAGCTCAGCGGCGACCACTCTGCTGTTTGATCCCGAACACATCGCTAAGAGTGAACTGGCCAGCTAAACCTGAGATGATTCCAGAGTTTATACTCATGATGCGGTTATAGATGAGCTCTCAACAATATACAAGGTGCAGGGACTCATCTAGTCCGTACCAGCTCTTCTTAGCCTTGTGATCAGTAGTTGGATGATGCGCCGGTCATTGTCACCGATCTCTTGCCAGCCCTCTGGTGGAGGGCTTTGGGGTGAGACAGTCCTACTTTCTGCCTCGAGGTTCTTTCCCTGTTGCACCAGTTCCATGAGGTAGTCAGCTTCTTGCGTCGTTAAGTGGAGTTTCTCGCCCTCTACCAGTGCATGGTGGAGCTTGTCACCTACTTGGCTCTGGATGCTCTCGTCTAGCTCGATATTTGCAAAGCCAGCCAAGCACATTAGTTTGTAGCTACTTGCATCTAGGGCAGAGGCGAGCTTTCGTACGACTGATTCAGAGGGGTTTCTATCGCCCTTCTCGATCTGAACTAGGTAGGCGTTGGATATCCCAGCCTCGCGAGCGGTTCTAGCCCTGCTAAGGCCTTTTTCGGCCCGTAGCTTGGCTATTGACTGTCCGATGGTCTCGGCCATCTGTATCCTTTCAGTCAACTTGTGACGTAGAGGCATTGTGCCAGACAAATCACTATGTCGCATTGGCAACAGTAATAACTGTTGCCAATGTATTCTAGATAACTATCCTACTATAACAATAGCTCCAGACCCTACTGTAACTAGCGCAAAGGACAGTTATGTCACTTGCTGGGCTAGCCTCGGTAGTGTCGAGAAACTAGGTGACACGATTCCTCGGAGGGTATTAGTAACACCCTCCGAGTGTCCCAAAAGGGACACTCTGTATTGGATGTGAGAATTGATGGAATGGGCAAATGACACCCTTGATGGGGATGTTCTGCACAGGGTCAATGAGATTCTGAGAGAAAAGTATTCATCGGGATCGTCGAGCCAATTACTGGGAGTGTGGGTGGAACTCTACTTCGAGGGTGATGGGGTCTTGCGGGAGAATTTCGCCAGAGCGTCCTACTACAGGCATATGGAGAAATT
>JAUVYG010000083.1 GCA_030603185.1 Actinomycetota bacterium
TGCTCTTTGGCCGCTGAGTACAGCTCGTCTTCTTGTAGAGCGGCCACTTTAGCGATGTCGCCACGAATCTGGCGCATGTGACGAACCGCCTCGACCACATTGCCAGTTCCGGCCTCACCCTTGGTGCGTATCATGGCTGCGCCCTCGCCGATCCTGCGAAGCGCCTCACCCAGATTCGTTGCACCACAGACGTAAGGGACTTTGAAGTCCCATTTGTTGATATGATTCGCTACGTCAGCGGGTGTTAGCACTTCGCTCTCGTCGATGTAATCGACGCCCATTGACTCAAGGACCTGAGCCTCTACGAAATGTCCGATTCTGGCCTTAGCCATGACGGGAACGCTCACGCAATCCATTATCTTCTGCACGATGACCGGATCGGCCATCCGAGCCACACCGCCGGCAGCTCTAATATCGGCCGGTACTCTTTCGAGCGCCATGACCGCACAAGCCCCCGCATCCTCGGCGATTTTTGCCTGCTCAGGGTTCGTGACATCCATAATCACTCCGCCCTTGAGCATCTCTGCTAGGCCGCTTTTTACTTTATAAGTTCCGAACTCACCACTACTTGACACTTTGCCTCCTGGTAATCTGCAGTCCCTATCGTAGCGCACTGTCATATAATGACCAATGAACCGTCCGGACTATTACGCAGCGGAGGCAAAACTGCAGCTCACAACCTCTAGCCTATATAAATCAGTCATAGTATTCATCGCAGCAATCCTCGGATTGGTCTTTGTATATCTGATTCGAGACGTACTAATACTGTTCGTGCTCGCCGCGATTCTAGCCTACGCCGTAAATCCGCTAGTGGCGTGGCTGGACGCGCATCGGATTCGACGCGTCTTCTCGGTCATCGTGGTCATCGGTGGACTGGTCGCCGCGAGCATAGTCGGTATCTCTTACCTCATCCCCGCCATCATCGATCAGGTCCAAGGAATATCAGCTAGTATTCCCAGTTGGGTGCGGGACGCAAATTCCATCTGGACAGATCTAGTCGACCGAGCGCCATTCCTGGGATCGTATCAGATAGACACTCAAGCTATTGTGGATCAGGCGACTGCCGCCACCCAACCGGTCCTTGGCCTGATCCAAGGTGTAATAGCCTTGGTTGTAGGTCTGGTCCTAGTAATCGTGATCGCCCTATATGCGCTAGTGGATCCCTACAAGATCAAGAACTCGCTTCTTCGTCTGGTTCCCCCGAACCAAAACGAGCTGGCCGACAGGCTTATCAAGCAAGTCAATCTTCGAATCGGTGGATGGCTTCGAGGCATCATCGCAATCGCGATAATCACCAGTACTATTTCGTACATCTTCTATGCGTACGTTGTGAAGATCCCTTATGCGCTCACCTTGGCTGTGTTCACAGGCCTGTTCGAGACCATCCCAATCCTTGGACCGATCATCGCCGGAGTCGTAGCGGGAGCGGTAGCCTTCTTCCATGAGCCGATCCTTGGTCTATATGTAGTCCTATTCATCACCCTCACCCGATTGATCACCGACTACTACCTTGCGCCTAAAATCATGGGACATCAGGTAGGCATTCACCCTCTGGCCGTAATATTCTCAGTCCTTGTTATGGCCGAGGTAATCGGTCTAGTCGGAATATTCCTAGCTGTTCCCGTTGCCGCTATATTCAAGATAATCATCGACGAAGTCTATGTTCCCCGGATATCCGGCCGTCCATCAGATGCTGAGCTGGCAGCACGCATCAAGCTTGAACAGAAGGCCGCGAAAGAAGCGGAGTAGAACAAGTTCGTGCAGCTAATACCGATCTACGATGACAATCCCACCAAGCAGTTCCCCTATGTAACTATCTCTCTGATTACCATTAACGTAATGGTGTTCGGGTATCAGATACTGAACTATGGAACCGGATGGGCACTCGGTGGTCCCACGCCCGTGGCGCTGTTCGATTTCATTCTTGAATACGGAGCTGTGCCCATATCCGTGCTTGGCGGCGTACAGGGTATGAATCTGGACTCCCTTGTCCCGCCTATAACCTCGATGTTCATACATGCCAACCTTCTTCATCTGGGCGGCAACCTCTTGTATCTGTGGATCTTCGGTAACAATATTGAAGACCATCTAGGCCATCTCCGATTTCTCGCTTTCTATCTATTTGCTGGAGTGGTGGGCACGGCCCTTCATGTCTACTTCAACTCTGATTCATTCGTCCCAAGCATCGGCGCAAGCGGGGCAATTGCGGGAGTGCTTGGGGCATACCTCCTTCTGTATCCCAGGGCGCAGGTGATCAATCTCGCGTACCTGATCATCATCTTCAGGTTGATCAAGCTTCCTGCTGCGGTAGTACTCGGTTTCTGGTTGGTGCTACAGATATTCTCGGGTCTCGACTCTCTCAGTACCGACCCGAACTCTGGGGGAATCGCCTGGTTCGCTCACCTTGGAGGTTTCGCAGTAGGTATCGTGGCGGCGCTCACATGGCCCATCAATCGCTCACCCGTAAAACAGCCTAGATCAGGAAATCCCTAGCTCAACCGGTTAGGCGCCCCAACGATCCTCGTACAGCTCATCCCAGCGTGAGGATGCTTGCCTGAACTTCTTCCACCATTCCTGAGATTCCGCGTTGTCATCAGTGACGACCGAGCCCCCGAGCAGCTTTAAAGCCCCCATCAAAAGTACGTCGGCAATAAAGGTCAGGTTCTCTGAGGACTCTGAAAGGTATATTGGCCAGGCCGCTGTATGAGCTGGAGCCCCGGTCTCGGACATTCCACCTGATGAGCTGAGCATCGCCTCAAGGTTGGGGTGAGAGAACTTGGACAAGAACTCATAGATGTCAGCTCTTTCAGCTGTTCCACCCAGCCTCTTTCTGACAGCACCCGGCCTGAACTCGCTGCCGCTGAACCACCTCGATACTTCCTCGGGGAACTGACCGAAGAACTCGATCAGGCCCAACGTCTCAAATATAGATCTGTAGATGATCAAGGATTCCGGATAGTACCCACAACGCAGCATATTGTCGCCGGAGTGAAAGTGCCTGACCGTCCTCTGCCACAGAAGACCTCTGGCGATCTGCCTTTCACCATTCCCCCTTATGAAGTAGGTGCCCTTGACCAGCAAATCCGCCATACCTACACGCAACATGATGTGATCACGGTAGTTCGTGAAATAAGTGTCCTGACACAAAGATTCCGCGTCACCGAAGTCTAGAAGATCGCTACGTCTCATTTCTTGGCGACCTTCAATCGATCGATGCCCTGGTCAACATACTCGAGGACCTTGTCGTGCAGGTTCCAGTTGGCAGAAGCTACACAAGACAACTGGAACTCATGAGTGGAGCCCAGAAGACGATGGTGATCAAGTGTGGCCCCAGCAGCGTCTGTAACCACACATCCAGCCTCTTCTAAGATCAGTTTGGCTGCGGCGACGTCATAGGGCGAATTGTTAAGAACCGCGCCGCCTCCGATCTTCTTGAACACCTCGATCACCTCAGGGACTTCCTGGATCATCCGATTTCCCACATCCACGTAGGTATCCAGCTGCCCCGTGACGATGCGGGTCATTCCGAAACAGGCGCTTCCAAGATCGAAAACTGCGCCGTTCACAGAAGAAGCGTCTATCAGTTCCGCTAGCACAGTCGCCATCTCGATGGCCGGGCGACCACGAAAACCAAGGGTCCAAAATATCCGAGTGATATCCTCGATGTTGGACTGCTCGTATACCTCGACCTCGCCGTCCAGTCTTACCTCGTAGCCCTCACCCTTTGCAGCCGTGAAGAGCCGACCGGACACGATATCTTGGACAACACCGAAGCTGACATCGCCCATTTGAGGGTTGTCCAGCTTCTCGGTGACTGCTATTGAGACACAACAAGACTCGAGGCCTGCTGCGGCGGGCCGAGAGCCATCCACGGGGTCAATCACCAGGATCGCTTCGGGTTCCCCGAACACGGTCAGGCCGCGGTCTTCAGAGTAATAGGCTATGTCCCCGCGGCGATCCAGTCTGTCGCCGATGAGATTCTCGGCGATATCGTCGACACCAAATGTTCGATCACCGCTGATGGCGGTACCAAAATCCGCGCGAGCATGCTTGCTTCCAAGGTCGGGCAGGACTACTTCCCGAATGCTTTCGCTCAAATCGATTACGAATTGCCTGAGGTCACCCTCGCTCATTGCACCCTCTGCTGTAATTTATGGTTTACCCTAATAACTTACCCCAACTGATGAGATAGCGACCCCCATATATCGGTTATATTTGCGCAAGCTCCGGTACTGTACTCTGCAGCGGGCTACCATCTGCAATTCGGTGAAAAGCGGCTTCGTAGTCAACTACCATCCGCTCGACTCCGAATCTCTCGGCTGCATTCAATCTGCAAACATGGGGGGAGATGTTTTCGATCGCCTTAATGGTCGCCGTTGCCATCTGCGTTTCGTCATCAACGATGAAACCAGTGACACCGTCCTCGATTATCTCTGGCACAGACCCATTGCGGATCGCGACTACCGGAGTCCCGCAGGCCATAGCTTCGGGCATCACGAGCCCGAACGGTTCGGCCCATTGAATCGGAAAGAGTAGAGCCTTGGCCCCGCCCAGAAGCATGGCCTTTTCCTGATTCGTTACCTCACCCAAGAACTCGACGCCGTGACCTAGGTGCGGCCTGACATGCTCATTAAAATAGGATGACTCTTCTTCGTTATCTATCTTGCCAGCCATCTTCAGGTGCATTCCAAGTTCCTTGGCCACCTTTACCGCGATTCCAGCTCCCTTAAGGGCTGAGAACCGGCCCAAGTATAGAAGGTAGTCCTCTTTTTTCTCCTGGAATGGGTGAGCATCGATATCGATAGAATTGTAAATGGTACCCACGTAGCTAAGGTCTGGGCAGCAAGCAGCCTGAAAATCGCTTATGGAATTGAACCAGATGTTTCCGGACAGTGTCCGATAGAATCTCTTCGCATCCTCGGTGAACGGCCCGTGCAAGGTATGTAGGACGGGTGTCCTCGCAAGCGCTCCGAGAGCCGGACCGATGATCCCACTGTGGTCGTGTATCACATCGAACTCATCCTGCCTCAGGTAAGCGCTGATGGCATGCAACGTATCCGGGAAGGTATCCCCAATTTGGCTGCGCTGCTCGGTCTTAAACGGCCCTTCTAGCTTCGCCTTTGTCTTGGAATCGCCCGAGGCGAACAGGGTCACATCATGTCCGCGATCCACTAACCCGTCCGCGAGCAGACTCACCACCCATTCAATGCCCCCATATCCCTGAGGAGGAACACTTATCCAGGGGGGAGCGATTTGCGCAATTCTCATTAGTCTCCTTATAGAAGCGGGTCAAACAGGACGCACGAAGAGTTGTATTCCGTGGTTTGAGGGAAAGCAAACCAGATTCATTGGAATAGGTGCGAAAAGACCATCTGGGGCCTAGAAGACGATGGAGCTCACGAACGGGCTCGAACCGTTGACCTCATCCTTACCATGGATGTGCTCTACCAACTGAGCTACGTGAGCAAGACTTTGGAATTATAGCAGCCACATTTGTCCGATGCCAGATTAACAGCCTCTAGCGGTTCAGCCATTCCTTTTCAAACGAGAATCAGTCGAGATATCGGATGAACCCCAGGAAACATGTAGCAGTTGTTACAGTACTTGCAACACATGGTACATAACCCCAGGTAGAACAGGTTTTTTCCCAAAATACCGCTTAAGTCATCTGCACCCCTGCCGATATATAGTTATAGAGGCAAGTTATAGGCTTGCTCAAACGAAAATGGCAAACCGGTCGCGAGGCCGGGACGCAAAGTTACGAATCTCCCAGGAGATGGTCGGACTACCGAAAGGGGCTACCTGTGCTTGCTATTGTTTTGGCGAAGAACACACTCACAAAGATCGCGCTCACAGCCATCACTCTTCTTCTTCTAAGTACAGCACCCGTACTCGCTGCCGCACCTATCGATGGTGCGTATGTTTCTGGATCGAGCCTTTCAGCACTTCAGGACTACGAGAACATGGTGGGCGAGCAGCAAGGATACTTCCTCTACTACAGGCACTGGGACGGCGGATTCGACTCAGCACTCCCAACCGCAATGATCAACAGAGGAACCACACCCTTCCTTACATGGGAGCCTTGGAACCGCAAACTGTCTGATATCGCAAACGGTGCACACGACAGTTACATCCGCACTTATGCCAGGAACGTAAAGAACCTGCCTGGCGACATTCTCCTTAGGCCCATGCACGAGATGAACGGAAACTGGTACCCATGGGGCGCAGGCGTAGAGGGCAACACCCCCGAGCTCTTCATCAAAGCTTACAAGCGCATTATCGATATCTTCCGCACTGAGGGAGCAACTAACGTCAAGTTCGTATGGTCACCAAATCACGAGGGACTCCCAAGTTGGAATGCTGACTCGATTCCAAGCTACTACCCCGGTGATAACTACGTAGACCTTATCGCAATCGATGGATACAACTTCGGAACATCGCAGAGCTGGTCTAACTGGAAGAGCTTCGATCAGATCTTCCGGCGCGCGTACGACAAGATTGATGGATTCACCGACAAGCCAATCATCATCGGCGAGATGGGCTCCTCAGAGCTTGGCGGAAGCAAGGCAGACTGGATCACAGACGCCTACGCAACTGCTGCAGCTAACTATCCAAACCTGGTTGGAATCGTCTGGTTCCACACCAACAAAGAAACTGACTGGAGAGTTAACAGCTCCACATCATCCCTAGCAGCCTTCAAGGCGGCCGTACAGAACGCACCGGAGCCAGAGCCTACACCTGATCCAGAGCCTACACCTGATCCAGAGCCAACTCCTGATCCAGAGTGGACATACACTGCCAACATCAGCTCCCCAGCAGACGGCAAACTTGTTAAGCGCAACGTCACTGTCGCAGGAACATCCAGTGCAGCTAAGACTCAGGTAGTGATCGATGGATCGGTAAAGACAACAGTCAACTCAGGTTCAGTCAAATGGACTTGGAACACTCGAGATTACAGTAACGGCTCCCACACTGTGACAGTGCGAGGTCTTAACGGTAGCGGCTCAGTAGTCGCAAGCGACTCAGTGACAGTGAAAGTAGACAACAAGGCTCCGCGCGGCAAGGTACGCAGGACCACAAAGTCAGCTACCGCAACACCTACCTACAACTTCAGTAACGCAGCCGAGGACGAGAACGGAATCGCCAAGGTCACCTTCTATATAGACGGTAAGCTTCAGAAGCAGGACTACTCAGCACCGTACGGATGGGATCTCAAAACAGACAAGCTAAGCCGCGGTTTCCATACAGTAAAGGTCAATACTTTCGACAAGGCTTGGAACCTCAACACCGAGACGGTCCGAGTCTGGACAGCCGGCTCAGACGTAACTGGCCCGAGCGCCAAGCTCACAAATCCAACATCCTGGAAGCTCTACCAGAGATACTCAAACCTCTGGCTCGTCGGTCAGGTATAT
This sequence comes from Actinomycetota bacterium, assembly GCA_030603185.1. Lineage (GTDB taxonomy): Bacteria > Actinomycetota > JAUVYG01 > JAUVYG01 > JAUVYG01 > JAUVYG01. Next base: position 7,413 of record JAUVYG010000083.1, read on the forward strand.
GACCCAAGCGGAATCGCTAAG
>JAUVYG010000023.1 GCA_030603185.1 Actinomycetota bacterium
TTGTTCCAATGAACATCGCAGCCGCCGAGAGCCAGGGCGATAGCCCCCGGTGGCTGCGATGTGATAGAGCCGATATGGGTTGCATCAGGGAGATGCTGGAGCTTGGTCATCCCACTGTTGTACGTCTATACCTTTTATCAATAGCCATAAGCCGATTACTATCTCAAAAAGAATGGCCGGTGCTATGACCACGGGTTGAACCATCGCTGCATAGCTGGGGAACAAGATATTTAGAAAAGGCCACACTAGCATTAGCGAGAAGGCAGAAATCCCCCAGACTGCCAATATTCTGGGAATGTACCTCGACTTGAAAAATAGATAGAAAAAGACAATCGATCCCAGGCTTAGAAATACGAAGACGATTGAAAATGCAGAAGACCGTACGTCGAGAAACAACCCAACTAGAGCCTGCACCTGAGCCGTTTCAAATGCTGCCATATAGGATCCATTCAGTAGCATCAAAACGATTAGACTATTGAGTACCGCTAGGACCCCAAGAATAGCCTCTCCGAACCTCCAAAGCAGCCCTAGCGAAGCAAGATTCTTGCTTACCGGTTTGAGTGTTACGTAAAGAGCCAGGGACAACACTACGACACTCGCAAACATGATTAATTCGTAGGCAGCACCGATACGAACTAGCAATTCGTTGGCCATAATGTTATTGAATGTCGCTGCGTCATTCCCTGGCACAATTAGTTTGGACTCTACAAAAATCATAGAGAGCAAGGATGTAACTATGATAAGTAGATATGCGAGCCCTGCGACTCTTGCGGCCTTGCGTTGTGATATATCTGCGATGCGGTTTGTCATCTCAATTCCTTTCATCCGATAAAATGACAACCGTGGCTGCTTCGGTCTGAACAGGATAAGATTCGAGTACAGGGCCGATGAATTTTGCTTCCACAAGTTGTCCCTCCGCAAGGGACTCAAATGAGCTGCTCTTAGTTTCGCTGCCAACACGTCTCAAAATGGTCGTTGAGTCCGTAATGCGCACTAATGCTTTGTCGAATTCGGTGTCATCCTGGAGCTCGCCCTCAATTAGGACAACCCCTAGGCTCTCGGCGTTAGAGCCTTTGGATTCACTCACTGTGACGCTAGTGATTTGCCCTCTGATGTCTACACCACTGTCGTCGAGCTGGCAGCCGAGAGAGAAGGTCAACACCAGTAACGCAACTGACATGATGGCCATTTTCACGCCGAAGCCTGCTTAGCCGCCATGCTCTCGATAACCATGTCCGCTACCTGTCGTGCTGCCTCAAGTCGCTCGGCTTCAGGAACGTCATCAATATCGAAGATATCTGAGTATTTCCGGTATACCTTAAGGGCATCGAATTGCACCAAACGATCGTCGTCGATGATATTCTCTGCAATCCGCCCATGGCACCTTAGAAAGCACCCATTGATGAGGACGACCTTGTCTGCCTGCTTCATCCAGCTTGTTATCGCCGAGTGAGGAACCGCAAAGAGTTCCCCGTGACAGGCGCGAGCATAACCTTCCTCTTTGGCAACCATATGGGCTGCGACTCGCGCGATCTCTCCCCGAACACATCCACCCTCACAAGAAAAGACCGGGGTCCTGCCCTCCGCCATCATCCTGGGAGCGAGTTTTTCTGCGGCCGGACAGGCCCGAGTCTCTCCGGTCACTTCAATCGAAAATCCGCCGTTTGTCTCTTTCATGCTGCCCACTCCTTGATACATTTGCACGCTAGCAGGTCGTTTAAGGTAAAGGGATCGTTTTCGGCATAGTTGGTCGCTTCATCCAGGTTCTCGGCTTGAAAGGCTATCAACCCGCCCGACCGATCGACGAATGGCCCACCCGTATACCCAGGTAGGTCTAGGTCTTTCCAATATCCTGCGTGCTGCGGTACTACTGAGCCAATCTTTTCAGGCTCATTTTTCATGTTGTAAAAGAAAACAAATTTCTTAGACATACTTACTCCTCTGTCGATGATTACAATTCTGCTGTCGCGCGGTGGTTACATCCTTTCCGCCACTTACTCGAGGGCACGGATTCAACATCTGGAGCAAAGATTACGTGGGACAATGAGAAGAGGAATCGCATGAAGATGCGATATTAGGATGTGATGTCTGGAGAGAGACGATGTGAGGCTAGATTAGTTCCAGCTCACGGCCCTTGTTGATAGCATCCGTGCGGCTGTTCACCTGCAGCTTGCTGTAGATACTCCTGGTGTGCGTGCGGACAGTGTTTATGCTCACCACTAGGTGATCAGCAATCTCTTGATACTTGAGCCCGGTGGCAATGTGGCCTAACACTTCGAGCTCGCGTTCAGTAAGAGGATCCACTAGATACCCAGTCACTTGAGAGCTTGGCTGAGGGGATGACGTCTGCCCCGACGCCATTCTATCTGCAGCGAAGGCGTCCAGAAGTCGCCGCAAGTACCCCGTGAGTGACCCTTGAGCCACAACGGTGCGAAGCAGATCGGCCATCGGCTCTCCTTCATCAATAAAGGTGCGGATGTAGCCTTGTGGTTCAGCCATGTTGAGGGCACGGGTTAGGGCGGCGATCGCCTTGTCTCTTTGATCATTCTTCTCATAGGCGATCGCCTGCAGCGCCAAGATCTCGATTGCGTCCCCATTGCGACCATCAGCCTCGACCGCTTCAAGTAGCCGGCCAAGCAACTCTAACGCCTCCGTTATCTTCCCCTCAGCAACGAGAATTCGAGCCAGGATTAGATCGTTCGGTTGCCTTTTGAACTCGTATTCAGTGGATTCTTCCGCAGCAGCTTCGGCCCAGGAGATCGCTGCTTTCAGGTCACCTTGGCGCAAGGATAGCATTGCATCCCAGGAATCCAGTTGGCTGGCCTCGATAGTCTGAGCTGCCTGGGGACCTAGATCGCGAGCCTTACCCACGGCCCCTGAGGCTTCATCGAACCTGCCTTGGGCTATTCGCAACTTCACTAGGGCCACGTAACCCGAGATCATAATGAACGCCTCTTGGGTCTGTTTACCGAGCTCGATTCCGCGAGTTATGTGTGATTCCGCCTCAGATAGGTTGTTCCACTCGTAATAGAGTCGTCCCATACCTAGATAACCGTATCCACCAACTGGAAGTGGCCCTGAGCCTCCAATCCGTTCGGCTTGCTCGATAACCCACAAATACTCTTTTTGGGCGACCTTGAGATCTCCTCTATGCTGCTCAATCTTTCCGAGCCAATGCGTTGCGGCTAGGGCGGAATAAGCATGATCTTCAGCCTTGACGTCTTTTGCACTCCGCAAAGAGGACATAGCCTCACTGTGCCTGCCCCGCTTGTAGAGCGCATAGCCTAGATTCGAGAGTAGACTGGTGCGAGCAAAACTATCAGATTCAGGCAGGCACTCAAGGGCCTTGCGGGAAAGTTCAAATACTCCGTCTAATTCACCCATTGCCATCTCGATGAAAGCCCGAACCGTCATCACATTTCCGTTGATCTCAGATTGATCCCGTGGATCAGCGATACCGGGAATAATCGCTTCCACCTTCTCTAGCAGGGGCGATACTGCAGAGAGATCGCCGGACATCATACATGCCCAGGCCTGCGCAGTAAGAAGCCATTCGCGCTGGTCCAGTACAGATTCTGGAATGGCCCTGGTCCACTTTAGAACTGGAGTCAGCTGCCCCTTCCCGACCATCGGTAGAACTACGGGATCAATGATGTCCGCTGCTTTTTCATAATCCCCGGCAGCCATCGCATGTTTGAAGGCGGTCTCGATGAATCCGTTTGTGTTCATCCACTCGGCCGCTCTAAGGTGAAGTTCAGCAACCTTCTCTGGACCATCTTCGATCAAGCGCTGGCTCAAAAACTCCGAGAACAGATGATGATATCTGTACCAGGAGCGGTCATACACTGAAGAACCACAACAAGCGAGAGCGATAATAAACATGTTAGCTCTATCGAACTTTTCAAGAAGCTGCTTACTGTTCGATATCCCCAAGACTTCATCGCAAAGGGGAGCATGCAGTTCATCGAGGATCGAAGTTCCGAGCAAGAAGTCTCGCTCCTCATCAGTCTGTGTCGACATAACCTCATCACCTAGGTAGTCGATGATGTAGCGATGGCTGCCAGAGAAGGCAGAGATAAACTCATGCTTGTCGGTGCGTCCCTGTAAAGAGAGGGCAGCTAGCTGCAAACTCGCGATCCAACCTTCGGTTCGTTCCTCCAAGGCCGCAACGTCTTCGGGGGGTAACTGAACATCCATACAATCATTTAGAAAAGAAGCGGCCTCTTCTACGGTGAAGCGCAGCTCCGAGGAGCGTAGCTCAGTCATTTGCCCTCGAGCCCTCAGCCGTGACAGAGAAAGTGGGGGATCGACGCGGCTGGTTATTACCAGGTGCATTTGCGGAGGCATGTGATCGAGGAGGAAATCGACCGCATCGTGAACCTCTTGCGTCTCAATAACATGGTAATCATCTAGCACCAGCGTGAACGCATCCTCGGTGACCGCAATATCATTCAGCAACTCAGTGAGAAGAAGATTTAGGAGTGGCGGCTCGGAGGTCTCCAGTGCCACCTTCACCCCGACGCCAATGTGCTCGTCAATCTGTTGCAGCGAAAGAACCAGGTATGCAAGAAACCGCAGCGGGTCGTTGTCACCAGCGTCCAAGGAGAGCCAGCTGAATGGGCGCTTCGACTCTGCTATCCAATCGCAGGCAAGCGTCGTCTTTCCAAAACCGGCAGGTGCAGAGATCAAAGTGAGCTTTTGCCCGCTCCGTTGATTGAGCTTGTCGACCAGACGCGGACGAGCAACAAGATTTTGCTGCTGAGACGGCGAGTATAACTTCGTCTGCAGAAGTGGGTTTGCCAGGGAATACTCCTATTATCGAGTGCGGACATTATAGCACCGAGAGCATGGCGTTCTCCTGCGCGAAGGGTGCTCGACCATATCCATATTGAATCCCTTGGCTATCAGCCATACCGCAAAAACCATTTCTTGTAAGGCTATTGGAAGAGCCAAAAAGAACGGCGCCACTCCCAATCAAACTGGCCCAACTACAAAGCAATCACCACATTCCCCTTCTTCCCCGCCTCGACATACCTGTGAGCCTCAGCGATCTGCTCTAACGGATAGCGCTTATCTATGACCGGGGTTATCGCTCCCTTGTCGATCAGCTCCCCTAGTAAGACTAGGTCTTGGGACTTCTGGTCTGCCGGCCTAAGACCACTGGCCACAAAGGCCGCCCGCTTGTTCCCGATCTTAGATGTCCACAGCATCTGCAGAGCTACTGCCAAGGTCGGGACTGTGGACAGATAGGTCCCTCCCGTTTTTAGCGATCCTTTGCAACGAGAATATGAACTCTTCCCAGGGGTGTCAAAGATGATGTCATAGGTACGCCCGTCCCCCGTGAAGTCATCCTTTGTGTAATCGATCACCCGGTCTGCACCAAGGGATCTCACAAGTTCCATATTCTCGGTACTGCAGACCCCGGTGACTTCCGCCCCTAGGTACTTTGCGATCTGAACTGCTGCTGTGCCGACCGCTCCTGAGGCTCCATTGATAAGGACTTTGTGTCCTCTCTGGATATGACCGTGATCTCTTAGGAAGGGGAATGCGGTTAACGCTCCCTCGCAGGCGGCGGCCTCTTCAAAGGTGGTGGCCGCCGTCTTCTTGGCCATAGCCCCATCTTCGGGCATGCACAGGTACTCGGCGTGGGCTCCCAGAGGAATACCTGTGGATCCAAAGACCTGATCACCCTTTTCAAAACGCGATACGTCTTTACCAACTGCTTCGATCTCGCCAGCTAGCTCTGACCCAGGTGTGGATCTCTTTGGTTTTGTGAGACCACTGACGATCCTGCTTATGAAGGGGTCGCCCTTACGCATCACAGCGTCAGTAGACGACACTGATGTCGCGCGAACTCTTATCAGCACCTCGTTATCCTTGGGAGTCGGCTTTTTAACCTCCCTCACAGAAAGCACTTCGGGTGCACCGTACTGTGTGTGCTGGACTGCTCGCATTGTCTCTGTTACCTGCATGACTGCCTCATTTTCGTCACGTTTTGTGACATCGTTTTCGAACTCTGAGGTCAGATTACCCGGGGTGTGAAAAGGAGTAACCACATGTTGATGCAGTCTTTGATGTAGTTCGTGCGGCATGGGTGAGCCCTGGTGGGCCCAGACAGTGCATTCCCCTATGGCTTCGATCCAAGTCTCGACCTAATAACATTAGACTCATGAAGCCCATTTCTTCATGACCTGCTGGGAATAACCCCTCCGGTTTGGGCGGAAGAGAGAGGACGGTGGCTTCGTGTCCATTTTCCAGGAGGTGATTGACGGTGTGATATCCGAGCAAGCCCGTCCCGCCGATTACCATTGCACGCATTTTGTGAAGAGCAAGAAGAGGCAACTGCCGTGCGCATCTCAGGCAGTGGATCACTCGAAATGGATGAGCTAGACACAGATGAGTTTATCTTCAGAGTCAGTGGCTCAGGAAGAATACGGAGCACTGACTAGTAGGACTAAATAAATTGGGCCATCACATGGTCAGCTAACAGCCATCCCTCGGCGCTCAGACGAACACGATCGCCGAATGTGACAAGCAACTGGTCTTCGGAAAGCTGGGCATAGGGGCCCGAGAAGTCGTCAACAAAATCACTGCCGAACCGCGCTCTGTACGTACTCATGTCCAGCCCCTCTTTCATGCGAAGAGCCAGACAGACCATTTCGGTTCGAGCGGCCGCGCCCTGGACGACATCCATGTCGGCTATTTGATTTCCAGCGCCTTCAGAGTACTGGTCGACCGACCTTCCGTCGCACCAACGCATGGCACCTGCCAGCCCTGTGACCTTGGCTGGCAGGTGTGAGTGCGCTCCCGGCCCAAATCCCAAGTAACCGCCTTGGGCCCAATAATTCATGTTGTGACGACTTCGGTGGCCCTCTACCCCATAGCTACACAACTCGTATCTAGGGTAGCCAGCAGCCTCAAGCTTGGTCACAGCAAGGTCGTGCTTGGCCGCCAAGGAGTCTTCGCTGGCTACCTCCCATTCACGGATCGATCCATGACGACATCCAAGCTCTGCTGCCATCGGAGCCTCCGGTGAAAGAGTCAGACCATAGACAGAGAAGTGTTCTGGCTGAACTCTTAGTGCAGCTTCTACAGTCTGCTCCCATGACTCAAGCGATTCTTCAGGGGCGCCATAGATGAGATCAAGACTCAGGTGTGCAAAGCCGACCGCGCGGGCAGCCTTCACAGTATCCTCGACATCACCAGGCCCGTGCGGCCTCCCCAATGTATGTAGCACTGTTTCGTCCATGCTTTGGGCTCCGATACTGATTCTGTTCGCACCCGCGTCAAAGACGGTCTGCAACCAGTCTTGCGAAGCGGTATCCGGATTGACTTCGACAGTCACTTCCACCTCATCTGCCATCTGGAAGCTCTTCATAACATCCGAGATGATCGCCCTTATGCCCGCAGCCGGAACAGCGCTAGGAGTTCCGCCCCCTATATATATAGAGGTGACATCGGGCAGTTTGACCTGATCAAGATCAGCGCCAATGGCCTCTACCAAGGAGGTATGCGCGGCGATCTCTGCTCGTACCTGATCGATGGTCCTATTGACCGTGTCCTGGCTGGTCTGGGTTAGCGGAATAGAATGAAAATCGCAGTAGCCACATTTACGTCGACAAAAGGGAATGTGAACATAGATTCCGAAGCCGTCGCTCATGGCAACGCCACCACCTATTTTGTGTCGTCGACCTTGAGAATGGTCATGAAGGCCTCTTGCGGTATCTCGACCTTACCCAGTCGCTTCATCTTCTTCTTGCCCTCTTTTTGACGCTCAAGCAGCTTTCGCTTTCGGGAAATGTCACCGCCGTAGCATCTAGCCGTGACGTCCTTGCGCTGGGCCTTCACGCTCTCACGAGCGATGATACGTCCCCCGATAGCAGCTTGAATAGAAACCTCGAACTGCTGACGTGGGATGATCTCTCGCAGCTTTTCGGTGAGATTCTTCCCCACGTTGTAGGCGGTCGCTTTCGGAACGATCAACGATAGAGCGTCCACTATGTCTCCGCCGAGCAAGATATCCAAACGCGAGAGATCAGCGACCTGGTAATCGTTCACCTCATAGTCAAACGACGCATAACCCCTACTCCGTGATTTGAGATGGTCGAAGAAATCCACAAGTATCTCTGCCAAAGGAAGAACATACCTTAGTTCCACCCGGGTCTCTGACAGGTAGCGCATATCTACATGCACCCCACGTCTCTCGCTGCACAGCTCGTACATCGCACCGACGTACTCGGTGGGAACTATTATGGTCGCTGCAACGGTGGGCTCTTCAACGGTTTCAATGTCGCCCGACGGAGGCATATCAGCAGGATTGCTGACAATAATCGAGTCACCATTTTCTTTGTTCACTCGATAGGCGACGCTAGGGGTCGTCACCAGGAGTTCGAGCTTATACTCGCGCTCAAGTCGTTCGCGGATGATATCCATATGAAGTAACCCGAGGAATCCGCAACGGAACCCGAATCCTAGAGCCATCGAGGTCTCGGGCTCCCAGACAAATGCTGGGTCGTTCAACTCGAGTTTCTCAAGTGAATCGCGAAGATCTGTGTAGTCGCCCCCCTCTAGGGGATAAAGACCTGCGAACACCATCGGCTTTATCTCGCGATAGCCGGCTAGTGGCTGATCTACCGGCAAGTGAAAGTCGGTGATGGTATCACCCACCTTGATGCGGCTGACATCCTTGATTCCTGTGACCACATATCCAACCTCGCCGGCAGACAGTGTCGGAAGTGGGTTGGTCGAGGCAGTCATCATGCCGACCTCTTCAATAATGTCCACCTCACCGGAAGCGAACATCTTGATCTTCATGCCCTTCTTAATAGAGCCGTCGACCACTCGAACGAAGGCGATGACACCTCGATAGGCATCGTAGTGTGAATCAAATATAAGAGCTCTCAGGGGGCCCTCTTGATCCCCGACCGGGGTAGGAACATCTGTGACGATCCTTTCCAGCAAAGCCTCTACTCCCAGACCGGTTTTTGCACTCACCATCAACGCATTTGAGCAATCGATGCCAAGCACCTCTTCGACCTCTTTCTTCACCTCTTCGGGCCGGGCAACAGGAAGGTCGACTTTATTGATAACTGGAATAACCTCGAGGCCGCCCTCAACAGCCAGGTAGGCATTGGCTATGGTTTGCGCCTCAACACCCTGAGCGGCATCTACAACGAGCAACGCGCCCTCGCATGCTGCAAGGCTGCGTGAGACCTCGTACGAGAAGTCGACGTGGCCGGGGGTGTCGATAAGGTTGAGTTCGTGCTCTTCACCTTTGGAGTCGACAAAGTTCATCCGAACCGCTTGCGCCTTGATCGTGATTCCCCGTTCTCTTTCAAGATCCATCTTGTCTAGGACTTGATCCGTCATCTCTCTCTTAGAGATAGTTCCGGTGATCTCGAGGAGCCGATCGGCGAGGGTGGATTTACCATGGTCTATATGGGCGATTATGCAGAAGTTCCGAATGGAACGAGATTGTTTAATAGACATATCCTCAGCAGCGGATTATAGCACAGGAGCCATGCGCCCATGATTGCGTGGTACTACACCGTGTGCTAAGATGCACGCTGTTTCTTTAAAGATAAATGAGGAGGTGACATGGCAAATATCAAGTCCCAGATGAAACGAATTCGCACGAACGAGAAGGCGCGAGTCCTGAACAAGGACGTCCGTAGTGGCATGGTGAACAATGTCCGTAGATTCGAGGCAGCTCTCGAGTCCGGTGACGCAGCTGCTGCAGGAAAGGCACATCTCGCAGTCGTGAAAAGCATCGATACCGCAGTTCAGAAGGGCATCATTAAGAAGAAGAACGGCGCTAACCAGAAGTCCCGTTTGGCAAAGATGTTCAACTCAGCTGATCTAGCGGCTGCTCCGGCCAAGAAGGCTCCTGCCAAGAAAGCTCCCGCGAAAAAGGCAGCAGCGAAGAAGCCAGCGGCAAAGAAGACCACTACAAAGGCCAGCGCGGAAAAGGCTCCAGCCAAGAAGGCTGCAGCTAAGAAGCCAGCGGCAAAGAAAGCTCCTGCGAAAAAGGCAGCAGCGAAGAAGGCTGACTAAGAGTGATCAGGCCCATTCGGGTCTGATCACTCTATAGACCGCATCTTCTAAGGCGAAGTCAGGCGACATCTTGCCTGACTTTATCTTTTTATCCGTGTCTACCATTACATGGAACCATCGGGCGTACTCCGCGGGATCACCGTTTCGTACTTGTCCTCTGATTTTGCGTGCCACGAATGGGTGGACTCCGAGTTCCTTTTCGAGTGACCCACCCTCACCTTGGGCAATGAGTTCACTCGCCTTGTGAAGCAGTCTGGTCTGCCGAACCATCAGCGCGAGAATCCGAAGTGGCGGTTCACCGTCCGACATCAGCGCCTTTAGCTCGATCAGGCACCTTCCAATCTTCCGCTCGGCGAAGGCGTCAATGAAATCAAATACCTGCGACTGGTGACTGCGTGCGACGGCCTCGCGCACATGGTCGGCGGTTATCCGCTCTCCGGGAACGAATATATCCAGCTTCTCGAGTTCTCCGCGAAGCCTCATAAGGTCACCCGCTGTCCAGTCAACCAATAGAGCCACGGCGCTGTTCTCAGCCGTCTTACCCAGTTTCTTCAGCTCTGTCTTGGCAAAAGCCATGAACTCCCCGGGTTTCTGGGGGGTGTTGAGGGCTGTCAGCATCTTCTGCTTTTTGGCAGTAGCCGACAACGCTCCGCGGCCATCCAGTTTTTTGGCGAAAAGAAATAGAGCGTGTTGTGGCGAAGGGTCCTTGAAGTACTGAGCTAAGTCTCTTTGATCCGCCGCCGCTATCGACTCTGCCTCGTCCACCAGGACCAGCCTGAACTCTGAACTGAACGGGTAGGCCGAAAGAGAATCAAGAATTTCCTGCGCTGAGTGCTGGCCCCCTCTGAACTGAGACTGATCCATCACTGGATCCACTTTGCCCTTAGAGCTAGTCACGATATCGCGCTTGGCGTCCCCCAATAAAAGAGGCTCGGAGCTGACGAAGATCATGCAACTTCCGCCGGCTACCTCATAGGTCATCTGGCCACTCCATATCGTCTGAGTCTTTTGACTGTTCCTCGTTCTCCTCGGACTTGACCAGCCGTTTCTCTCCCAGGAATGTCAAGAATAGCCATATCGGGAAACCCACCAGCAAAAGGATCACCAGGCCGAATGTCAGGCCCTGAACCCACTCTGAAAGTACCTGGAACATCTCAAATCCCTGGAACAGGTCGATCCAACTGGATAGCGTGAAGAGAAACAGCCATCCGAGAAATAAATACAGGATGAAGCGCGAGGCGGTTGGATGGCGGCGATAACGCTGAAGTAAGAAAGACATATCTTACTTAGTTTACAGCAATGATCCTGTCTGACGTTGAGACCCAACTGTTGTCAGCGTCCCCCCGGAAGGTGACCCTCACGACATACTCGCCGGTAGCTGCAGGAGTCCAGTTTATCGTGTAGCTTCCATTCGCGCTGAAGGCGGTGCCAGCGAGCCATTTCCAGTTCTCGCCGTCTTTGACTTCGAGTCGAAGGGGAGACCATTTATGAATTGGAGCCATAGACCCTGAAATGGAGATCTGCTCTCCGGGCCTCACGACGGTGTCGCTGTATGAAGCTGAGAGGCTGGGCTCGAGCTCTACGCACGGCTGAGGGGAAAACGCCCTGCCCTTAACATTGTCTCCGTCGAAGTTCGCCGCGTACGCGCGATTCCTTGACGGGAAATCAGCTAGATTGAATGCGCCGCTGCCATTAGTGGTCACGTTCGTCAACGAAGTCCAGGTAGTATCCCCTGGCTCCTTGAACAGCACTTTGATGGTGCGCCCGCTAAGAGGTGTAGCACCGTCCTTCAGTGTGCCTGATAGGACCACCCCGGATGGGAAGCCCAGGAGTGTCTTGTTGGCGACCAGTGTAAGTCCACTGGTGCTCTCAAAGATCCTCGAGATTCGATTGCCTCTAATGTCGGTGAACCATGCGTCCGAGTCATCCTCTACGGTAACGTCCATCGGATGATAGGTAGAATCCAGCGTATGCTCGCCCTGGACTCCGCAGGCGCTGACTACACCGACACCAGATGTCAAAGCGACCCAAACCGGGTCGGTCCTGTGACCACTACCGGTCACACGGGCCACGTCCAGACCGAGCGGCTCTGAGGATTCACCAGGCAGGTCATACTCGACTCTCTGATGAGAAGGCATTATCCTTCCGAGCGTTCCGCGATCTTGACCCGAGAACCAAACGTTGCCGGTACCATCAACCGCGATATCCTGCGGGTTCGTACCGGCCTCAAGACCCCAGTACCTTAGAGTTCCCTGCTTGGTCCACTCGTATATTCGATCGTTACCCGGAGCGGCGATGAATACATTTTCATCTAGTCCAGCGGCTATCCCATGTGGCTCCGAACCGGCCGTCAGATCAACGATGCCCCAGGCCCCAGAGTCTCGGCGCACACCGATCTGGTCGGAGTCTCGCAGTGAGAACCAAACATCATCGTTTAGAGCGACTGATACGTCATAAGGAGCGCCGCCCGCGACCGGTGTGGGAAATTCAATAAAGGACGATCCGCTGGTGTCGAACATCACGAGGCGGCCGTCGCCCGCCTTTTCAGTGAACCAGATGTCCCCATTCGAGTCCGTGTCTATTCCACCGGGATCACTCATGGAAGATGGGATGGGAAACTTCGTTAACGTTCCGCCTGAAGTTCTTTGGACCAGGTTATTGGCGATGTCACGGGATTCTGTGTACCAGACACTACCATCGGGAGCTGCAGTGATGTTCAATGGAAAGCTCACCGGAGTCGGTGACGAGGTATCAGAAACCTTCGCCTCGATAGAGCTGCCGGTGATACCCGCAACCGTTATCAGGGCAAGCGTGATGAGCAGGGTGACAAAAACACTCTTCGAGTGCCTCGCTCCATGAGATGCAGATGCGGCTTTACGTGCGGGACTATTAAGCACCTATAAACCCTCTTCTTGCGTGCTTCTAGCTCGGGAAACCAAAGACGCTCACGCAGGCTCCCTATTGTTTGGCAGGAAACATGCGTTCGTCAAGGCTTCTATATTCTTTATCGGCAGGTATCCGTGGAACCTTTGCTAGTAACGACCACCGTATTGCCATCAGATTCCAAACGGATAGTCCCCAATTGGTCCGTACGAACCGATTCAACAGAGATATCGTCTAACATCTGGAGTGTGTCCCTGTGCGGATGACCGTATCCGTTGTTGCACCCAACAGAGATAACAGCCAGCGCCGGTTCCAGCTCTCTATAGAAAAGGGCGCTGGCCGAGTATTTGCTTCCATGGTGCGGCACCTTGATCACCGTGGCCTCATCCATATCATTCCTGACTATCATCTTCTCAAGGGAGTCTATGCCCAGATCTCCTGTGAATAGAAAATTCACATTCTTATAAGTCGCCATGACGGCTACTGAGGCTTCGTTCAAGTCCTCGCCTGGCTCTGCTGCGTCAACCACTTCTATTAGTAGATCGCCCATCTCAACCCGTTGCCCGATCCTCGCCTCGACTATCTTGGTTCCCCGATCTTTGAGCCCATCAAAGGATGATCGTCGCAAACCTTCCGTATATGCGGTATCGCCCTCTACGTACGGCAGAAGCGCAGCACGAACCGGAGCGGTTTTCGCCACATCGGGCAGGGAGCCAGCGTGATCACGCTGAAAATGAGAGATCACCAGCAGAGACACTTCGCGCACACCTAGGTCAGCTAGCTTCTTTCCGACATCTCCCTCAGGAGGTCCGGTGTCGATCAACACAGTTTCCCCAGAAGGAGCAATTATCAAAGCCGCATCCCCTTGACCAACATCCAGATACTCAACTACCAGCTCGTCATGGTCAGGGACGGTCGCGACTGCTAGCACCACAGTCACAGCGATCATCGCTAGAAATACAATAAACATGGTTTGGGCGGGGATTTCTCTGAGCCAGAGAAGGATCCGGATACTTGGAAATCGGTCTTTGCGTCTCTCAAGAAGACAGGCGACTGCCACAACTACATAGAGCGCCATGGCAGCTCCCAGGGTTACTGGTTCTATTGCAAGATCTGCACCAGGAATCCCTTGAACAGTATCTGCAACCCATAGCATGTAGGCGACCATTGAGTACAAAGGAGCAAACATGAAGACAGCCGGCAACAGCGGAACATAGGCCAGCAGCGGAGCGATCAATCCCAAGACCAATACGATGGTGGACGGAGGAACTGCCATTATGTTGGCCAGCATTGAGTACGGCGCCAACGTCCCGAAGTAATGAAGAACCATTGGAGTCACCGCGATCTGAGCGGCCAGAGTCACTGTGGCCGCCTCTTTAATGACATTTGGAACCCTTGCTACTACTCGATGAGAGAGCAGTGGGGACATGATCGTCTCCGAGAGGGGCATCAGAAGGGCGAGGCCGATGGTCGCGCCGTATGACAGTTGAAAAGATATCTCGTAGAACGCGAAAGGATCGATAAGCAAAATGATGATGGCGCTGGCCGCGATAGTGTTGATCAAGCCTGCGCGAGTGAAGGCCGCTCTAAGGACCAGAGTGAGGACCGCCATTACGCCGGCGCGCAGAATCGATGGCTGCGCGCCGGCGGCCAATACGTATGTCACCACGATTGGAGCCCCTACCGCCGCCTGCGCCAGTCGGGACACACCCAACCGGATCAGTGGAGCAAGCACCGCCACTAGCACGATTGCGACATTCATCCCCGACGCGACCACGATATGAGCCAACCCCGTCACGCGAAAAGCCTCGACCATCTCCTGGGTCAGCAAGGATCCATCCCCAAGGGTTATTCCGAGCAGTAGTGCCGTCTCATCGCGGGGAAGGTACTTCTGTGAAACAGCGATCGCGTTCCCTCGGGTCCAGGCCGACACCGAGTAAGCCAGAGCAGGATCTGTCATCACCAAATGAGTCTCAGGTTCCTCTGGCGTGCTTTTCAGAGTCCCGCTTGCCCTCTTGTGAAACAGATATCTCTTGAACACCGGTTCTTCGATACTGTCAGCTGAATCGATGGTGCCGGTGACCCGCCAGATCTCTCCCCATCTGACCGGCTGGCCGTCTTGAGTGACAGGAACAGTCGCACGAAGGCTCTTTCCTCCGAGCGGACCATCCTTGACCTTCAGTACGAAGCTCCACTGGAGCGAGCCATCCTCAGACCACTTCGGCTTAGGCTCGGAGACTGCAGTTCCGACGACCGAAACGGTCGCGCGCTCATCCTCAATGTATTTACTCAAAGCCGCTGTCTGAGAATCGACCTCTTGAGCCGCGATAGACCAGGACAAGACTGTGAGCAGAGGTAGGGTCAACATGACCCCGATGATCCATTTAGAGTACGGACAGGACATGATCCGGCCGCTGGCCACCAGAGCGATGGCACCCAAGGCGATCAGAAGAATCGTCGTCTTTGCGGGCCCTACAGCCTCACACCCAACTATGGATAGGCATGAGATCAACGATAGCGGCACGACTGGGGCCGGCCAGCCGGTCACACCTTACACAGCTCCCGCAGTTCTGCCAGGCGCTTGTCGCCGATACCTGATACGTCACCGAGCTGCTCGACATCGGTGAATCCCCCGATGTCTTCTCTGTGTTTCAGGATTCTAGCGGCTAGAGATGGCCCGATACCCGGCAACGTCATCAACTGGTCAGCTGTGGAACTATTCAGGTCCACCACAGCACCGCTTGCGGACCCCGAACCCCCAGAGGGAGCCGACGGCTCGATCAGACCGCCTGCAGCGGGAACTCCGTCGATCACATCGCCGACATCTCCGGGAACAAGTAGTTTCGCGCCATCGATCAGCGGCTGCGCAAGATTGATGGTTGTCAGATCAGCCTTTTCAGTCACTCCACCAGCGGCTGTGATAGCTGCCTCAATACGCTCACCTTCAGTGAGACGATATACGCCCGGGACTTTCACCTCACCGTCAACATGGACGATCACGATGAGCTCCTCTATGACATCGGGAGTCGCAGTCACCGAGACCGGGGCTTCTAATGGGTCGGCTTCACCAGGATCGATCACCAATGGGTCCGAGGCCGAGTGGCCAGAGGTGTTGTTCCAGTAGGCGATACTGGCCCCTAGAGCCAGTAGGACAAGAAGGGCCGCCACGATTTTCTGTTTGGGACTGAGTTCTGAAAGCTGATCCATCTGAGTAAGGCTCTCAGATAACGAGAAGAATGACTGCCGGCAGCGTCCTATTCAGTTTGCTCAGAGACCAAGCTACTTGACTATGTTTACCAGCTTGCCGGGAACCACGATGACTTTGCGCGGCTCCGCTCCCCCCAGAAGCTCTTGAATTCGCTCAGAGGCCAATGCCAGCTTTTCCATCTCTTCTTTTGAGATATCTGCTGCGACCTGAATCCTGTCTCGCACTTTTCCGTTGACCTGAATGACCATCTCGATCTCGGAAAAGCTCGCTAGTTGTTCATCATACTCTGGCCAAGGGTGAGTGAGGATCGTCTCGTTGTGACCCAGTTCAGCCCATAGCTCTTCAGCCATGTGAGGCCCGAACGGGGCAATAAGATGAAGAAGTCTTTCAATAGCGAAACGCCAAGTTTCGCCGGATACTACACTTGAGCCCTTCTCCTCCGATTTCCTCTTCACCAGGTAGAGTTCGTTGACCATCTCCATCATGGAGGCGATAGCTGTATGGAACGCCCAGCGAACCTCGATATCCTCTGTGACCTTTTTTACAGTTCGATGAGTCAGGCGAACAATTGATTCCTCGGCAGATGGGTCTGCGTCCTCACTGTCCGCGCCGAGATATTCTGTTTTGACCTCATACACAAGGCTCCAGATCCTCTTGAGGAATCGATGAGCTCCATCGACACCCTTGTCGCTCCACTCTACGTCCTGTTCGGGTGGGCCAAGAAAAAGCATGAATGTTCTTGCGGTGTCAGCACCGTACTTCTCGACCATATCGTCGACCGGCACCACATTGCCCTTGGACTTAGACATCTTCGCTCCGTTGCGCGTGATCATGCCCTGCGTGAAGAGGTGCTTGAACGGTTCAGGAGAAGACACAAGATCCATATCGTAGAGAACCTTCTGGATGAACCTCGAGTACATCAAGTGAAGAATCGCGTGCTCGACTCCACCGGTGTACTGATCCACGGACATCCAATAGTCGGCCTTGTCCTTATCGAACACAGCCTCTGAGTTCTTGGGGTCACAGTACCTCAGGAAATACCAGGAAGAGTCGATGAATGTGTCCATAGTGTCGGTCTCACGAACCGCGTCCTTCCCACACTCTGGGCACTTTGTGTTCTTGAAATCGGGGTGCCTAGCAAGGGGTGATCCACCCTCTCCACCAATCTCAACATCCATCGGAAGGCGCACAGGGAGCTGAGATTCGGGAACGGGGACCGGACCGCATTCCTCGCAGTACACAATCGGGATGGGAGCACCCCAGTAGCGCTGTCTTGAGATCAACCAGTCACGAAGACGGAAGTTGACAGCGAACTCGCCTAGGTCCTGATCCTTGATCCAATCAGTTATCTGTTTCTTGCATTCATCTGAGCGCATTCCATCGAATCGCTCTGAGTTGATCATGGTCCCGATCGCGTCGAAGGCTTCAGGCAACTCATCTCCGCTCAGGGGAGGAGAAAGAGTGCCTCCAAGCGCACCCTCCACTTCACCATCGGGCTGAATCACCACTCGAACCGGAATGTCGTACTGTCGGGCAAACTCAAAGTCGCGCTGATCATGCGCCGGAACGGCCATAATAGCGCCCGTCCCGTACCCCATAAGTACGTAATTGGCCACCCAGATCGGAATCTTCTCACCGTTGACCGGATTCACGATGTAGTGACCGGTGAACAATCCTTCTTTCGGAGCTTCCTCACCTTCAGGAAGCTGGGCCGCCTCCGCCGCTCTCTCACGAAAAGCCGCAAGCTCCTGGTCTCGACCCGCACCGCCGAACAACTCATCAACAAGTTTGTGTTCAGGGGCAAGAACAAAGAAGGTCGCTCCGAACAGTGTGTCTGGCCTGGTGGTGAATACCCTGACTTTTTCACCGGACTCAAGGGCGAAGTCTACCTCGGCGCCCTCACTTCGTCCGATCCAGTTGCGCTGCATCGTCCGGACTCTCTCGGGCCAACCATCCAGAAGCTCGATGTCATCCAGTAGCCGTTGCGCGTACTCGGTGATACCGAGGAACCACTGGGAAAGGTTCTTCTTAACGACTGTAGTCCCGCACCTCCAGCATTCACCCTCGATAACCTGTTCGTTCGCCAGGACAGTCTGGTCTTTCTCGCACCAATTGACCGGAGCCTCTTTCTTGTAGGCAAGGCCCCGACGATAGAACTGAGTGAACAGCCACTGGGTCCATTCGTAGTACTCTGGCTCGCAGCTTGTCACCTCGCGGTCCCAGTCGTACCACATCCCCATTACTGCAAGTTGATCCTTCATGCGCTCGATATTCCCAAGAGTGAACTCTCTTGGGTGAATGCCCGCCTTAATCGCTGCATTCTCAGCAGGCAGGCCGAAAGCGTCCCAGCCCATCGGGTTCATCACATTGAACCCTCGCATTGTTCTGTACCGCGCGACAAGATCCCCAATCGCGTAGTTACGCATATGTCCCATGTGCAGATCCCCTGAGGGATATGGGAACATCACCAAGTTATAGAACTTGGGTGACTCGGAGGATTCGTCCACGTGATAGAGCCGCTGTTCCCTCCAGCGCTCCTGCCATTTGGATTCAATCTTACGGAATTCATATGAACTCAATGTGACCAACTTATTAAGGAGTAGTTACTTTCTCTCGAAGATTCTATACAAACCCTTAAGTACTGGGTATCGGGTGACGAGATAAAGGTAGTCAGAGGATTGATATTTCCTCACGGAAGGCGACCACTTTTTTCGCCAAATCTGACATTATGTTGTGAGTATTACCAAAAGGTAGGCGGTGTTGCTTTGAACGTATTGATCGTCGATGACTCGGCAGTCATACGAAAGATTCTCATACGTCACCTGCAGCAAGCAGGTTTTGATGATGTCAGCCCGATCGAGGCTGTAGATGGGGCGGACGGTCTTTCCAAGTTCGACCCGGACAAGATAGATCTGATTCTTGCCGATTGGAATATGCCCAACATGAACGGGCTTGAGTTCGTGAAAAAAGTTCGACAGATACCGACTCCGAACTACATCCCTATCGTTATGGTTACCAGTGAGGGAACGGTCGATCGTGTCGAAGAGGCGTTCGAGGCCGGAGTTGATTCCTACATTGCTAAACCGTTTACGGTGGATCATGTAAGGACCAAGATCTCTGCCCTCCTTGATGATGACTTTTAAACTGCAGGAGTTGATAAATGGGTATTGATACTAAGGCCGCTGACGCAATAACACAGGCAACCATTTCGTTCTTCAAGACCATGCTTACGATGGACGTCACGCCTGGTAAAGCAACGGAGACTATCGGACCAGCTTCTCAGCCGAGCATCTCAGCAACAATTGGAATCTCTGGTGATTTGAGTGGGACGATGTCTCTACACGTTCATCCAGATGTGGCGGGTAATATCATGGAATCGTGGATCGGTGAAAGGCTCGCTCCTGAAACCGCAGAGTGCCGGGACGGTATCGGCGAAATAGTCAACATCGTACTCGGTGACGCCAAGACCACCATGTCCTCTGGAAATATCAACTTCACCTTCTCAATACCGCATGTGATCTTCGGCAGCGAGTACCAGATCAATTATCCTGCTGATGTGTCAATCCAGAACATAGGATTCGATTCACCCCTTGGGACTTTCGAGGTCGAGCTCGTAGCAGCGAAAGAGAGCTAGATAACTAGTTCGTCGATGATCACACCATAGCGATCATCGACTACAACAGCACGGCCCTTCGCTACTTTTCGTTCACCAACTTGGACTAGTAGTGAATCTTCGGCTGAGCCACCCCTCATTATGCTGCCGATCTCAATTTTGGCGAGCTCACCCACAGTGGCGTCTTTCTGAAATATCACACCCCTGATCTCTACTTCAACGTCGCGCATGGGTCCGAGGTCCGAGTCACTCTCAG
>JAUVYG010000086.1 GCA_030603185.1 Actinomycetota bacterium
TGGAAAGACGAGGTCGAGCAGGCATTCAGCTACATCCAGAACATCTTCCCCGCTGAGCTGGACGAGGCATGCTTTATATCCGCTGAGGGTCCCGAGCTTGCTCGAATCGTTCATGACGAGATAGCAGTGGACGGCGACCTGTCACCTGATGAATCAGAAGCACCTTTCTTTGCCCCGACCTTTACTATCGGCGTGGGTGATATCTATCAGACAAAACCTTACGAATCCATGGACTCCGGCCGTTATGTCATTGCAACAACGACTCCAATAGTCCTTGCTGATGGATCATCCGCCGCACTTGCACATTTTGAGGTCAATCTGATCTCTTTCCAGACCATGCTGAAGGAGAACCTTGGCGACAAAAAGGGCGTATTCGGCTTCATTGTGAACCGTGAAGATGGAACAATCATGGCTCACACCGATGGTGAGGAACTTGTTGCGCAAGACTTTGAGCTTCTACCGGCCGCGTTTGGCAAGTCGTCGGTGCCCAGTATGGTGGAAAGCATGCTAACCAGCGATAAGACCGGAGTGATGGAATTACAGGTCGGAGACGACCCTTACCTTGTCAGCCATTCACCAATCGCGGTTCCTGACAACAATGAGAACCAGTGGATGCTCGTTATGGCACAACCAAAGTCATCCGCATTCCAGGGTTCGCAGCTATTCGGCATTCTTACTCTGTTCCTTGGTCTTGGTATCGGAGTCATGGTGCTCAGCGGCTCCACTATCTCTAAGAAAATCACTCGTCCACTGGCCGACACGATCGACAAGATCGAAGAAGTCGCTTCCGGCGACGGAGACCTCACTGTCGCACTTCCTGTCCCAAGTCAGGACGAAGTCGGTCAGGTCTCGAGTTCGTTCAACCATATGATCAGTCGCATCAGAGAGCTTATGGAACAGATCCAGGGGGCCACGATGCAGTCGGATGTTGACCATGCGACCGTGGCTCAACTCGCGAAGTCATCGCATGAGATATCTGCCAATACAAAGTCTCTCGTCCAGATGGCAGGCGATTCGGTTCGCCACGTTCAAGACGGCATGGTCTCTATATCAAAGGTGGCTTCCACCTCTGAGGCGATGCGCGAGCAGATGAAAACTATGTCCGACCGAGTACTCGCTCTGGGTGATAAGTTCGAGCAAGTCGAGTCCATCCTGCAGCTGATCGATGGAATCGCTCGCCAGACCAACCTACTGGCTATCAACGCAGCTATCGAGGCAGCGAGAGCCGGTGAGCATGGCAAGGGCTTCGCAGTAGTCGCTGACGAAGTCAGAAGCCTTGCAGAGCGTAGCCTTGGATCAACACGTGACATCGAGAACCTGGTCAGCCAGATCCGTGACGAGACCAAGGCCACCATCGACGCGGCCCATGAAACTCGCACTCGGGTCGAGTCTGACGCTCAGGTCGTAGACGAAGCCAATAAAGCCTTCGAGAGTTTGGCCGAGATCGTCCAGGGCACTATGTCCGCTGCCCGCGCCATATCCGACAACGTTGCAAACCAGCAGCGGGTCAGTGACGAGGTAGCAGTCACCATGGATAAGGTCCAGGACGCGGTCAAAGGGTACAAGACCACCTAGCACCCAACGCAAGTACAAAGAACAACGCCCCGGGCTGGAAACAGTCCGGGGCGTTTTGTATTGAAACCTTTTGGTGGCTAGCTGCCGGGGCTGTACGCACCATCTTGTCCGCTATGGGAAGCAGCAGAGGTGGCCGTCGCAAGCACCGCACATTTTGGACAGGGGCGCCCGGGCGCGGGAAGTGGAAGACCACAGCGTGGACAGCGATCCTCGATCTGTTCGCGTGACTCGGTGACGCGCACGATCTCTTCAAGAGTTGTTTGGCCCTGGAACGCGCGTGCAAGCGCTTCCTGTCGAAGGCTTCGAACTCCATTACTGCGTGCGATACGGCATATCTCAGCCTCGCTGCCACCCTTCAGGATGGAGTCGCGCATCTCGTCGTTGACCGTCAGGACTTCGTATATACCAATACGGCCCTTGTAGCCCATTCCGTCACACTTGTCGCAGCCTGTACCGCCGTAGAAAGTATGCTGATCCGCTTGCTCCTCTGTGATATGCAATAGCCGAAGAATAGTCGGAGATGGTTTCATCTGGCGCTTGCAGGACGGGCAGACCCTACGCATAAGGCGTTGAGCCACGATGAGCGAGAGCGAGGATGACATAACATAGGGCTCAACGCCCATTGAGAGTAGTCGGAAGACGGTCGAGACAGCATCATTGGTATGAAGTGTCGACATGACCAGGTGACCCGTAAGGGCCGCTTGGAACGCTAGGTCTGCGGTCTCTAGATCTCTCACCTCACCCACCAGGATGACGTTCGGTGCAGCACGCAGGAATGAGCGTAGACCTGTAGCAAAAGTCAGGCCTGCCTTTTCATTGATCTGCACCTGGCCAATGCCGGCCATCTGATACTCGACCGGATCCTCAAGCGTCAGAATATTCAGTTGCGGAGTGTATATCTCTTTTAGTAGCGCGTAGATCGTTGTCGTCTTACCCGAGCCAGTAGGACCTGTCAGAAGCAGGAAGCCCTGGGGTTGACGACTATGTTCGAGCAGGATCTCGAGCTGAGGGGGCCTGATTCCAAGGGCGTCAAGTTCAGGCATACCCTCAATGCGTTCGAGGATTCTAATAACGGCCGACTCACCGAACATCGTCGGGAATACAGCAACGCGCAGGTCTGCCTCTTCCTCGCCTGCTCGGAACCTGAATCGGCCATCAAGTGGCCGACGGTGTTCTGTCACATCGAGGTCGCAAAGAATCTTGATTCGAGAGACTACCGAAGCATGGAAGCTCCGCGGTACCAGTGCGACGTCCTGGAACACTCCATCGACCTTGTATCGCACGACTATGCCATTATCCTGCGATAGAAGGGACACATCCGAGGTGCCCTTTCTAATCGCTTCGCCGATAATCTTGTCGACTATCTGAACTGCGCCCTGTTCGCCCGCTCCAAGAGGTCCGAAGTCCAACATGTTGTCGGACTTGGTTTTTGGCGCGTTCTTCCACATGTCCACCGGAATATCAGAACCGGCGTCAGGTGGAGCTACGCCAGATCGTGCTGCCCCTTCGGCGGCTTCTTTTTGCCTGGAACGAAGATGCTCGTACTGCCTGCGGAGTTGAACTCTGATGTCAGACTCAGCGGCCACACATAGCTTTATTGTCTTTGAGGTCACTTGACCGATGTCCTCGACCAGCCAATGGTTGGTCGGATCGCTCGTGGCCATGACGAGCACATCCCCTTCGACTCGAAGGGGTAAGGCCCGGTGCCTAACTGCCCACTGCTCGGGGACCAGCTCAAGAGCGGCCATTTCAATCTCAGTGTCAGAGAAATCTATCTGCTCAACATGGAATTGGTTGGAGAGAGCTCTGCCCAGGTGTGACTCAGTGATAAGACCTTGAGCTATCAGGATGTTTCCAAGCTTAGGCCGGGCAGGGTCTTCCTTCTGAAGCGCCAATGCCTGCTTCAATTGATCTTCTGTTATTAGACCTAACTGTATTAGTAGGTCGCCAAGGCGGGGTTGTTCTGCCACAGGTGCCCCTGCATCTCTCTTAGGCGCACGCGGGAACACGCGCCGTTTTCTCCAGCATCTGTATTATCGACTAAATCTGTGGATAACTGGACTATTATCGGACATCGCTATTGCAGTCTAAGCTGCGGGTCCATCCCCTGCAGGGGCACATCGTCGATTGGGGATCTTCCGACAATATCAAGAACCTGCGCCAAAACCGCATCCAAAGGAGTCGATGGTGATAGATATCTCGGTGGAGACGATGGGGCTCGAACCCACGACCTCTAGAATGCCATTCTAGCGCTCTCCCAGCTGAGCTACGTCCCCGAGAACACCGACGCGTACCTGGTGTCGAGTGGCCCTTCGCGGTGGTCGAGGGCCAAAGTATCATAACAACGCTTCAAGATAGGGTCAATTCAGACTTGGGGGCAGTCTAGCGCTCCAACCTCTTTAGCTGTGTCTCCCATAGATACTTATGAAGCTTTTCAGTCTCTACCTTGTCCATATGCAAGAAATGGAGGCCCATTTCATAACCGTTAACTATCGGTTTTATCCAACGTATCTGGCATTTGACATTCATCTTTCCTAGCTGGGCAGAGTCGAAGAGCAGCTTAATCTGGCTCTTCACAGGCGGAGCTTCAGCCTTACTAGCTACCGAGAGGCGCGCACCGATCTGACTCATATCACGAAGCAGTGCCTCATACCTCTCGTCGAGCGCGTGACCCGCCATGATCTTGGCATCCAGAAGCAAACTCACTCGAAATGACTGACGTCTTTGCAGATGATCGATGTCCTCGGATAAATGAGTGACCAAAGTAGTCTGGCTCTGGCCAACCACGAGGCTATCGATGGCCAGAGTGAAGCTGTAGAGGCCCGTATCGTGAGAGACCTCGGACTTGATCTCGTCTCCAACCTCCCAGAAATCATCATCTGACTGCCAGTCATCGCCCAGGGGTACGACCAGCTCATAGGTATGAGACCCGTTGTCATAAGCTTGCGCCCAGACCGTCTTGTCATTATAGGTCAGGCACCATGGGATACCTTCTCTGAGCAATCTATCCATCGTGCTGTGTTCCAAAATCAGCCTTTAGTCGGGGTCTCAACTAATTTTATCGGCATAGTCACACCATTCTCTGAATAAAGACGTCCTGTAAGTCAGCAAGTGAGTATTCTTCTGGACCTGCCTTTGGCCATGATCAATCCGCGATCCCGACAGCTGCCTCTTTCCCGGCTGCCGCATGATAAGAGCTTCTGACCAATGGGCCTGCCTCAACGTGGGCGAATCCCAAAACTTCAAGCTCTGTCCCCAGAAGAGAGAACTCATCAGGGGTCCAGAAACGTTCAATAGAAAGGTGGGCGCGTGAGGGCTGAAGATACTGTCCGACTGTTATCATCTCAACGCCCGCCGACCTTAGATCTCGCGCCACCTCGAGGACCTCGTCAGTTTGTTCGCCAAGCCCGACCATCAGACCCGACTTGGTGAGGACTTTCGCCCTGGTTCGTTGAGCACGTTCTCTGGCATGTGCCAAAAGGTCGATGGACCGCTGGTATCTAGCATGAGGTCGCACCGCAGAATAGAGCCTGGGCACCGTTTCCACGTTGTGATTCAGAACATCTGGAGCGGATTCGATCACTACGTTCAGAGGTCCCTGGTCACCCTGAAGGTCAGGGATAAGCACTTCTATTGAAGAATCAGGAAGAAGCGCTCTGACCTCCCGGACGGTGGCGGCGAAATGAGCGGCACCACCGTCCGGGAGGTCATCTCGGGTCACCGACGTTATGACAACATGATCGAGCCCGAGATGAGCCGCAGCCTCTGCGACATGCTGCGGCTCATCTGAGTCGACAGAACCATCCGGGCTGCCCCCATCGACTCGGCAAAAACCACAGTCACGACTGCACTCATCACCAAGTATCAGAAAAGTAGCGGTGCCGGATTGAAAACATTCATAAATGTTGGGGCAACCGGCCTCTTCACATACGGTGTGTAGACCATGCTCGCGCAGGACGCTCTTTACCTGCTTGAATCCGTCCCCGTGGCGCATCCGAACGCGGAGCCACTCCGGGCGTCTAGGTGTTTGAGTCTTCATCAGGCACCTTCTCTCAACAGCGCGGTCGTTCCGGTGTTCAGGCTCAATCCAAAGACTTCTCTGAACGCAGATCCGAGCGGGGTCAATATCTGTTCATAGTTGAACTCATGACCGGTTATCTCTGCCACCGAAGTCACCCTGCGCCCCTTCAGCCCACAGGGAATTATCTTGTCGAACCATTCAAGGTCGGGGTTCAAGTTGATGGAAAAACCATGGTACGAAACACCCCGTGTGACCTTCACTCCTACAGCGGCGATCTTCCCGTGTGATGTCCAGACTCCGGTGACCCCAGGTACTGGTCTCGACTGTACGCCGAGTTCTGAAAGAACCAGGACGATGACTTTCTCTAGCGCCCTGAGGTAACGTTCAAGATCGGGGAAGGGGCCACCAAGGTCAAGAATCGGATAGACGACCATTTGGCCGGGACCATGATATGTGATGTCCCCACCACGGTCTGGAAACCTCAAGCATCCGCCAGCGGCGATGATGTCTGCCTGACTAACCATGAGATTATCCAGACTTCCCGCTCGACCTACAGTGATGCTGTGATCATGTTCTAGAGCTAAAACAGTGTCCGGAATCCCGTCTGATACCATCTCACGATGTAGTCCTTTCTGCAGCTCAAGGGCAGAATCGTAGGATACTCGTCCCAGCCATTCAAAACGGCCCTCCGAGCCCTTCAGAAGCGGATAGAAGGTGTCAGACATATCGAGTTCCTGTCCTAGTAGGAAAGTTCCTCAGCAAAATCCCATGTCTCAAGACTGGTCTTCACGCGGCCAAGGAACTTGGCCGCCCCCATGCCATCCAGGACCCGATGGTCGTAGGACAAGGGCAAGTAGACCATCGGCCTTATCGCGACCTGACCGTCTATAGCAACGACGCGATCCTCGACTGCCTCAAAACTTAGGATGCCGGCGAGGCCCTTGGGGATTATCGGAGTACCCATGATCGATCCGAACACACCGGGATTAGTGATCGTGAAGGTGGCTCCGGACACGTCGTCAGGAGTCAGACCACCATCCCGTGTCCTGGTTGCGAGATCATATATTGACCTGGTCAGACCGACCAGATTCTTCTCTTCGGCATGCTTCATCACAGGGACTATCAAGTCATTGGTTTCTTCGATGGCGACTGCGATCCCAAGGTTCACATAGTTCCGCTGGATGAGATGTCCCGGGTCAGCCAGGCTGGAGTTGACCAACGGGAAGTGCTGCAGCGCCTCTACTACGGCCATGCAAAGGAACGGCATATAGGTCAGGTTCAGGCCTTCGCGCTTCTTGAATTCCTCTTTATGCTTTGTGCGGATGGCAACCACGTTACTCATGTCCACCTCGACCATGGCCGTGACATGCGCAGCCACTCGCCTGCTGGCGACCATATGCTCAGCTATTTTTTGGCGATGAACGGTAACCGGTATGATCT
>JAUVYG010000147.1 GCA_030603185.1 Actinomycetota bacterium
AAACTTGGACGTGTACGATTTTGAGATCGATCCTGACGACATTTTGGCGCTAAGCGATCTTAACGAGAACTATTCCTGCCTAGGAGGTCTACCGTATATTCCCGCCTACTGGGTATCCTGACCCAGAGTGCGTTGGCGATAATTGGCCGAGTTGAAATACCTGTGGGCAGTAGTTAACGTAAGACTGTCAGTCCCCGAGTGAGAGGAGGTCCAAATTGTTATATGACTGGTGTGCTCTCTTGGACGAGAGGATAAGAGACACGGAGGTTCTGACCTAGATTTTCTAGTAGAGCCTGATACTCTCACTCGACTTTAAGAGAGCGCTCTAAGGAGGTGGCATCTGCTTCGGCAGGTGTCACCTCTTTTTTTGCGCCCCTACTCGAACTTAAAGCGCCAGACCCCTATCGCGAAGAACGCGACGGCAAAAGCGGTCACAGCGGCGATCTCTGGCAGAACTTCCGAAAGGCCGGAGCCGCGAACGAGTAGGTCGTGATATCCATCAAGTGCCCAAGCATGCGGAGTGATCATACCGATGGAGGCCATCCAGTCGGGCATGGCGAACCTTGGGATGAAACAACCACCGATGGCCGCCATCGTAAGCAGCAGCAGTGTCGTGAGACCGCCGGCCTGAGCCTCGGTGCGAACAAAAGCGGATACCAGTACTCCCAGGCCGGTAGCCGAAGCTGCGGCGGCCAAACTTAGCAGGATCAGAGCCGTGGGATCTGCTCCAAGCGACAAGCCAAAAAGTATGGCCGCCGTTGCGAACATCAAAGTGATCTGAACCACATTGACCATAAAATGAGGTATCAGTTTGCCAGCAAGCATAGTGGCCCTGTTCATCGGCGCGACTAGAAGTCTACGGAATGTGCCATCGCGCCTCTCCGCAAGCACCGAGGACGCCAGAATACTGACTATCCAGAAGATGCCGAAGATGGTGTACCCGGGAACCGTTACCTGATACGCGTTGTCCGGCTCATCATCGCCTAGATCCATCGCTGCCGGTGCCACTCGGGCTACCTCAATAGACGAGCCACCTTCCATCCCCGCTACCATCTCTTCTAGCGCCCCTTTAGGAAGGCTACTCATGAACACCGCCGACTCAACGGCGCCTTGGATAGCACCTTGTACCGGACCCACGAGCTGAACCGACGTTGCAGGATCAGCTATCAGCTCGAGCCTGGTCTCGTCGCCCATATCAGCTAGACCCATGGGTATGACAAGTACCATTACGTCTCGATCTGCCTCGATCACTGACTCTGCATATTCCCTGGTGGCGACCACGCCGTCGACATCGATTTGAACATCAAAGGCCTCGATCTCGCCGAGGGAGTCGATGATGGTTGTGGCGAGCTCTCCCCCGTCTTCGTCAACAGCTATCAGGGAAATAGGATCCGCTGCATCTGGACCGCCCCCACCGCTTGCAGCGCTGCTCATTATAAGGATGAACATAAAGGGCATCAGGAAGGTGACGATCACCGCCCCGCGGTCTTTTGAGAATACTTTCAGCTCTTTTAAGGTCATAGCTAGTATCTGTTTCATCAGTCGCGGAGCCTCCTTCCTGTGAGTGAAAGGAAAAGGCTCTCTAGGTTTGGCTCGAGCACTTCGAGTGACTGGATATGCACGCTTTTGGCTGCGCAGACCTCGATGATGGCCGCGAGAGCGTCATTGGTCTGCTTTGCTTTGGCACTGATCAGGTGGCCCTCTTGCGTAGCTTCGCTGATCGGGGGGAGCTCCCCCACGAACTTCACAAGGTTGGAAGCGATCACATCGTCTGCAAATCCAATGCGCACCACCCCTCCCCCAAGGCTAGCGATCAATTCCTTTACAGAACCCACTG
>JAUVYG010000009.1 GCA_030603185.1 Actinomycetota bacterium
TTCAAGGTTGCGGCCTTTATTGGGCTTGTGGCCGGTCTATTGCTGCTTGCCCTGATCTCTAGCCGAACCGAATTGGCGATCACGCAGAATGCTCACGTAATACTTGAGTTCATCGCAGCGACAACGGCAGGCCTAATAGCCATTATCGCGTTGATCCACCACTCAGCCAGATACGAGAACTCCCTTCTTTTAGTAGGAGTCGGCTTCATCGGCACTGCCTTCCTGGACGCTTTCCACGGATTTATCTCGGCGGGACAATTCTCTGAGTTAGGCCAAGAGCAACTGTCGGCAACGCTTGCCTGGGGTTGGTCTGCCTCCAGGCTGTTCCTGGCAACATTTCTCTTTATGGCATTTGTTGCCTGGTTGATCGAAAAGGAACGCGGTCCCGTAGGAATAATAAGTAAGCGTATGGTCCTTGGGGTAGGGGCTGTACTCACCGCAACCTCGATCATCCTGATGCTGAGCTATGAGCTACCTTCACCATTCAGCTCTTCTGTGATCGCCAGACCTATCGAATTCGTACCCGGAATCCTATTCCTTGCTGCGGCCCTAGGGTTCATATTCAAGGCGGACTGGAAGAACGACGGTCTTGACTCCTGGCTGATAATGTCCATGCTTGCCGCAGCGATCATACAGTTCGGCTTCACGGGGCTATCTGGCCAAAATTTCGATACCGCTTTTGCCTGGGCCCATATTCTAAAGATCATCAGTTACCTGATCGTCCTTACCGGTCTTTTGGTCAGCATGAAAGCGATGTTCCATGAGGCGAGGAACGCCGCCCTGAAGCTATCGGATGCTAACAACGCTCTACGAGTTGAGATCGCTGTTAGGCGTCGGGTTGAAGAGGAAGCCCAGGACAGAGAGAACATGCTGCGTGCATTTCTGGACAACTCATCGGCCGTCATCTACCTGAAAGACTCATCCGGTAGATACCTTTTGACCAACAAGGCCTTTGAGTCGCTCTTCGGACTCAGGCTGCACAATATATCTGGTCGAACCAACCTTGAAGTAATGCCTGGCGGAGTAGGACAGGAGCATCACGATCGTGACCTGGAAGTTCTTGAGACCAAGAAGCCGACCCGGACAGAAGAGACTGTTCCTGGATACCTGGGTGACCGCACGTATCTAGCTATCCGATTCCCGATCGAACACCCCTCAACCGGTGCTGTGACCATGGGGTGCGTCGCGACAGACATCACACAAAGAATCGATTCCGAACGTCATCTGTCGGATCAGGCCAGGGAGCTCTCAAGATCCAATGCTGAGCTCCAACAATTCGCTTACGTGGCTTCCCACGATCTCCAGGAACCACTCCGGATGGTGGCGAGCTACACCCAGCTACTTGAGCGTCGGTACAAGGATCAACTGGATGAAAAGGCCAATAAGTACATAAGGTACGCGGTTGATGGAGTGGACAGAATGCAGAGGCTGATCCATGACTTGTTGGTCTATAGCCGGGCCGACAGGGGTGACGAAGAGTTCGAGCCGGTTGACTCCCAGTCGTGCGCTCAGACGGCCCTTCACAACCTTGAGGTTGCCATTCAGACTTGCGGAGCTGACATCAGCGTGGGCGAGCTACCAACGGTATGGGCAGACCAGACCCAGGTCACGCAGCTATTCCAGAACCTCATCTCTAATGGACTCAAATTCAACCGCAGCCAGAACCCCAGAATCATGATCGAGGCATTGATGGATCAAGGTCTCTGGCACTTCAGGGTCACTGATAACGGGATCGGAATGGACCAAGAGGCCTCTGCTCGCGCGTTCATGGTCTTCCAGCGCCTTCACAGCCGATCGGAGTACGAAGGAACTGGTATCGGCCTAGCTCTATGCAAGAAGATCGTTGAGAACCATGGCGGCAACATTTGGGTGGAGTCCAGGGAGGGGGAAGGCAGTACCTTCCATTTCACCCTGCAGGACCCAGAGGATAAGGGGATGGCCAATGCCAGCTGACAGAGAAGACCAGCATGCGACTGTGTTGCTGATCGAAGACAATCCTGGTGATGTCGAACTGATAAAGGAGGCCCTGGAAGAGATCGGTTCAGACTGTAATCTCGAGGTATGCCAGACAGGATTCGAGGCCATCGATAAACTCAACGCCGCGAAAGATAGGCCTGAGGCGTTGCCAGATCTGATACTTCTGGACCTCAATCTACCAGGCAAGGACGGTCGTGAGGTGCTGGAAGAGATCAAAGAGGACCGCCATCTGTTCACAATCCCGATCGTGGTCCTGACATCTTCCGATGCAGAAGAGGATATTCTGCAGGCATATCAGTTGCGCGCCAACTCATATGTAAGAAAACCTCTAGATTTCGACAGACTGGTCGATGTAATTAGAACCCTCCAAAACTATTGGTTGGGCCTGGTCAAGCTTCCACGGAGGTGACATAAGTGCAAGAACAATGCGAAGACAAACAGGTAAAAGTGCTAGTGGTCGAAGACAACATCGGCGACTACGATCTGCTCCTCGAAGCACTTGAGGACGTTCCCGGGTGCAACATAGAGCTACAGCATGTTGAGACGATCAAGGCAGCAACAATGGCACTTCATAACTGCTCCTTCGACCTCGTCACCTTGGATCTTTCCCTTCCTGATGCTCAGGGCCTAGAGGCCTTTGAAGCTATTCATCATGTCTGCCCTCACACCCCGGTGATAGTACTCACCGGCAACGACGACGAATCAATGGCAGTGAAAGCTGTGGGCATGGGCGCCCAAGATTACCTCATAAAGGGTCGCATTGAGGGTGAACTTCTATCCAGGTCAATCCGGTACGCGATAGAGCGTCAGCGCATGATGGATGAACTGCGCTCCATGTCATTGATCGATGAGCTCACAGGGCTCTACAACCGCCGTGGTTTTCTTACTCTGGTCTCACAGCAGCTAGTAGCTGCCCAGAGAACAAATACGAACATGCTGCTTCTGTTCATAGATCTAGACGACATGAAGCCCATCAACGATCTCCATGGTCATGATCAGGGTGATCGGGCGCTGACAGACTTTGCAGAGATACTAAATGAACAGATGAGACAATCAGATATCGTGGCGCGGATGGGCGGGGATGAGTTCGTCATTCTAGCTCCGGACGCAGCCCACACCAATGCCGGTCAACTTGTCAGCCGAATATTGAATGCGGTCGACCGGCACAACGCGGAGACCGATCTTCCCTATGGGTTGTCAGTCAGCATCGGTGTTGCCCACTATGAGTCCGATGAACCGAAGACCGTTGATGAGCTATTGGCTGAGGCCGACCACCACATGTACCAGCACAAGCGCAGCAAGAAAGAGGCTGTCTAGCCCGTATCGCCGTGCCCATTCGCAATTTGTGCTGTGATAGTGGATGCCGCAACGTACATCTTCACAAAGTCTCCCTCGGTCAGACCCAGTAACTCGAATGTCTCGTTGCTCACCCCGAGGCCCCGATGAGTGTCCACACCACCGTAGCCAGATAGATTCACCACAAATGTTCGTTTTGTGTAGCTCCCCGTGAACGGTTCAACAGCTATACGCACAAGTGCTCCCAGCGGCTGGACCGCGTCGGCCTTCTTCCCAACGTATACCCTGACGTCGAACTTGTGCTGCTCCCCCTCCCATACCGCAGGGGTGGCCTCGACAAGCTGGGATACGGTATAGGGATAGGGATTTCTGTCCTTGCCGAATTTCTCGTGGTAATGCTCAATGCTGTCGTCTATCTTCCGTCCGACAGCATTCATGTCATTTACCACATCGATTCCCGAGCCGCCGCTACCACCGTGTGGTTTGATGACTACCTGGCCAAGAGCAGCAAGTCCGTCTCGGCAGGCATTCTGGAGCTCCGACCTGTCCCTAGCCGTCCAGCAACGGATTGGTTCGACTCCCAGAGGCTGCAATGCTTCAGCGAATTCCTGGACGGCTCTATAGGTCGCCGACTTGTCGTCAGATACGTGGAACGTCTCGTTGACGATCTTGGTCTCGAGCGACCCTGTCAGAAGGTGACGGGCGATGGCCGGGTGCCTGCGAGCTACGCCATCGCCGACCATCACAGATATCGACTTACCCCCGAACCGAGCCCTTGCCCCTGAGAGAGAAAGCCCCGGTAGAACTTTGTCATAACCCCCTATGACCACCTGGGCATCGGGTGTGATACCGGAAAGAAAATCACTTGCCGATGCGATCTCTCCCTTTCCCCTGCCGGTGTCCTTCAACATTTTCGAGTACGACTCGGCCAAGATCATCTTCTCGTATAGGATCAGATCACTGCTCGGGTGGCCTATGAGCACGAACGGTCGATCGTC
This sequence comes from Actinomycetota bacterium, assembly GCA_030603185.1. Taxonomy (GTDB): domain Bacteria; phylum Actinomycetota; class JAUVYG01; order JAUVYG01; family JAUVYG01; genus JAUVYG01. The sequence continues at coordinate 4,272 of JAUVYG010000009.1, forward strand.
ACCACAATCCGAGAGCGCCTCGAGATATCCGACAACACTAGCCTCCCAGCCCTCATCGGGAAGGACCGCAAATCCCCTACTGCTTCCCCCATTGGTCTCGAGGATATAGTAGCTATTGTCCTTGGGCTGATCCCCCTTCTTAACCATGAAATCAACCGAACCGGCATAGAACGATTGACCCTTGAGCTTATTCAACGGATAGCTCTTAAAGAACTCCATCGCCTCGCGGTACAGAGAATGATTGAGCTCAGCGTCCTGCCGGTGTCGTATGTCCGAAAGAGAGATCTGACGGTTGCCGAAATAGGTCCCAGCGACGCGAATTAGATTCTCGACCGCCTCAGGGTCAACATATTTCATCTAGGGTTCAGTCCAGCGAATTCATGCATACTTCAGGGTATACAGTGGAGTCGCAACGCTTACAATGTCTGCGAGAGAATGTCTCTGCACAGCCTCTAGAACTTCTTCTCCCCGATAACCATAGGGAAGATCCCTTGTATCGCTCAGGATGGTGGCCCGCTGGCCCTCGCGTAACTCGAAGACAGTTTTCCCGTCCATCTGGGTCGCCGAGATACTGTCCGGGGTCATATTAAGAGAATATCCTCCACCATGAGGCATTATGTTCGATGTGAGAATGTCATCCAAGTGCCCGAGATCGACAGCTCTTTGATGCCACCCCGATCCCTTTATTGCCTGCGGTGACAGGTTCTGTCGAATGTTCATAAGGTAGGTCGGTAGGTCGGGCCGAAGAGTGAGAGGGAATACGCTAGACTCACCGGACCTATACACTCCGAGCGAGGCTGAACCATCTCCGGACAACCCCTGATGGGTCACATTGCATATTTCATCGCACTCGCCGAATAGGGTCTTTGCGATGTAGCTTCGCTTCTTTTGCGCAAACTCATCTACCAGTCGGTAGCGATCGTTGTAGTCTTCAGCGACGGGACCCTCAAGCACAAGCAAAGGACCGTACTCAGTTTGGCACCACTGACCACCTCGCTCGATCCACGCATCATAGTCATACATCTCGCTCTTCAGCTCAGAAGGAGATGTATGTATCACCGCAACTACCTCGCCGGACCGAATATCCGGATGAATAGAGGATGTTACCTCGCTTACTTCTACGAAGTGATTGCTCACCCCGATATTGAGCACGAGGTCGGATCCATCAATAGTCAACCTCTTGTGGCCCATGGATTGAATGCGCTGCCATAACTGGTGGGCAGAGGGCGGCCCTTCGATGCGGACGACGATAACGCCGCATGCATTGGGTCGCAGCTCAGGAAATGCAAAACTACGACCGGCATCTTCCTTGGTCGGCCAGCGAATCAAACATCCATAGCCAAAACCGCTGGCCCATCGCTTCTGGTTGCGAGTGATTCCGCCATCAGGCGAAAAAAGACAGCTCACCCGCCCCGAGTCCACCCCTCGGTCCTCGAGAACCGTCTTCATCTTGGCTAATCCGAAGGCCACATTCTTCTCTGCCAGCATGGCGCTGGCGTCCCCGACAGCGAGGGAGTAGACACTGTCACTAGCTCTAGACAATAGATCGGATCTACCGGTGACTTGAACCAATGCTTACCTCCCCGGGGTCACTTGTTCATCCTTCGGATCTTACTACGAGCTTCCAGCACTTCTCGGTACATCCGTACTCTGGATCTCACTCCATCCGTAAAACCCTGTTTTTCCTCTTTCATCACCTGAGATAAGCCATACAGGGGCACACTCAGGCCCTTGCTGGGCCCTTTTCGAACCCATTCATGAATCACAGTCTCTATACCCCATCCGTACTCAGAGAGATCGGGGAGAGTGTCCACGAAGTCTGATCGAAGGGCCTTTTGGCCGTTGAGCGACGAGAATAGCCTCTGTGCAAGGTCCACCCGAAGCCTTCCGGCGATACATACCCCGGTAACAACGGATACGTCTCTATCCAGCGCCAGCGGGCTAAGCAATTCTGGAAAGTGATTGGGCTTGAGGCCAAGAAGGTCTGCATCCATAAATATGTAGGTATCGGCTTCGGTCCCCTCGATACCTGCCTGAACGGCTCCGCCCTTACCACGGTTCTCTACTAGTTTGATCACCCTCGCCCCCGCGGCCTCAGCAACCGCCGCCGTATCGTCGGATGAACCATCATCTACAACTACGACCTCTTGAATCAGGCCACTGGAAAGTGCGGCACGCACAACCACACCCACCCGCTCGCCCTCATTGAAGGCAGGGATCAGGCAGACTACTTTCCCGAGCTCAGCTAGATTCATCCAGCATCCGAATTATGTCATCTGCCAGAGATGACAAGGAAACATTCATTCTCTCGCCAGTCGAACGCACTTTAAGCTCAGCTTCCCCGTTTTCCGCGGCCTTCTTGCCCATGATGACTTGAACCGGGACTCCTATCAGATCGGCATCAGCAAATTTGATCCCGGCAGACTCCTTGCGATCATCTATCAGGACTTCGACCCCTCTTTCCTCGAGGGTGTCGTGGAGCTCGTGAGCTGTGACCCACAGGTCGTCCCCCTCTTTGACCAGAGGTAGGATGGTTACTTGAAAGGGCGCGATCGATGCAGGCCACAAAATGCCGCGATCATCATTGTACTGTTCAACCGCGGCGGCAATCATCCGCCCGACGCCGATGCCATACGAGCCCATGATCATCGGCTTTATCTGCCCTGACTCGCTATTGAACGTCGCTCCAAGGGCTTCGCTGTACTTCGTACCGAGCTTAAAGAGGTGTCCTGTCTCGATTCCCCGGCGAATAGATATCGTGCCCTCACATTCAGGGCATCTATCCCCCTCCTTCACAGTCTGAAGGTCAACGGTCTCATCAACCTTGAAATCGCGGCCTGGATTGACCCCGGTGTAATGATAATCGTTCTTGTTCGCACCCGTGACGGCATTAACCATCTCGGCAACAGCACTGTCCGCGATCACGGGAATCTTCAGCCCAATAGGTCCAGCGAATCCAAATGGAATGCCTGTCTGCTTTTCGATATCTTCAGGATCCATAAGAGTCGGACCCTCACCAAGCACTGACAAAAGTTTCTCTGCGTTTGCTTCGCGATTCCCAGGAACAAGAACAGCCTTCGGTCCATCTTCTGTCTGGTAGATCAGTGTCTTGATCAGTCGCCCGGGGTCCACTCCCAAGAACGCACTGACCTCTTCAACCTTCTGTTTCCCTGGCGTACTGACTTCTTCGAGCCCAAGGGCTTCTTCATTCTCGGCCTGGGGTCGGGAGTACGTGGCGACCTCTGTATTGGCGGCGTAATCACAGGTGTCGCAAAAAGCTATCTCTTCCTCGCCGGTGTCGGCTAGAACGTGAAACTCATGCGAGCTTGCCCCGCCCATCATCCCGGTGGAGGCTTGGACAGGTCTGAAATCTAGACCACAAGCGGTGAATATCTTGGAGTAGGCCTCATACATGGCGTCGTATGACTTGGCGAGTCCTTCTTCGTCGATATCAAAGCTGTATGCATCTTTCATAAAGAACTCTCGAGCACGCATCAGGCCAAAACGTGGACGTATCTCATCGCGGAACTTGCCCTGGATCTGGTAAACGTTCAAGGGGAGCTGTCTGTATGAACTGACCTGTGCGCCGACCAAAGAAGTCACTAACTCCTCGTGCGTCGGTCCGAGGGCGAATTCACGGTCGTGACGGTCGGTGAGTCGCATCATCTCTTTGCCGTACTGGTCCCACCTGCCACTGCGTTGCCAGAGGTCGGCCGGCTGCAGTGCCGGCATCAGCATTTCTTGCGCTCCTGCAGCGTCCATCTCGCGCCGAACGATGGCCATGACTTTATCAAGAACTCGCATGCCGAGAGGCATGAAGGTGTACACCCCCGCAGCGACCTTTCTGATCATCCCCGCCCGCAAAAGCAAACGGTGGCTGACTATCTCGGCCTCAGCTGGGGCCTCTCTCTCGGTCTGTAGCAGAAGTCGCGTACGTAACAAAGGCTGTGCCCTCCTAGATTATGTATAGGTCTAATAAGCTATCAGGAAGCTCGTCAGGAGGTAAGTCAGGAACGAGAAGATATCAGCTCAGCTATAGCTTCGCGTAGTCGCACCAGCAGTTCACCCTCGGGAACCTTGTCTATTATCTCGCCGTTCTTAAACAGGAGTCCCTCCCCTTTTCCAGCAGCGATCCCAAGGTCGGCCTCTCGTGCCTCTCCGGGCCCATTGACTACGCAGCCCATGACAGCCACGTCGATAGGTTCCTTGACGCCCTTCAGCTCGAGCTCTACCGCTTCAGCTAAGGGTATTAGATCGATATCACATCGCGAACACGTGGGGCATGCAATGACATTCGCCCCGCGCCTACGGATCCCAAGAGAGCTCAGAATATTAAACGCCACTCCAAGCTCCGTCACAGGGTCGGTCGCCAGAGACACCCGGAAAGTGTCCCCTATCCCCTCAGACAGCAGTACACCGAGCCCCACAGCGGATTTAACGGCGCCTGTGAGCGTAGTTCCCGCCTCGGTGACTCCGATGTGTAACGGCTTATCGCATTCGTTAGCCAAAAGGCGATAAGCCTCGATTGAAACAGGCACACTCGAAGCCTTGGCAGACACGATGACATCTTCATGCCCCACAGAATCAAGAAGCTCGACTCCCCACAAGGCGCTGTCCGCTAGAGCCCTAGCCAAGGCAGTATTCCTATCATCGTGACTGTGGTCAGGCAGCTGGTGTTCTTTTCGCAGAGACCCGGCGTTCACGCCCACCCTGATCGGTATTCCCTTGTTCTTCGCGGCGGTGGCCACCTCGATCGCTCGTTCGGGTGGGCCGATATTCCCCGGATTGAACCGGATCTTGTCAGCTCCGGCCTCAATGGCCCCCAGGGCCAAGCGGTGATCAAAATGAATATCCGCTACCAAGGGTGCAGTGATTCCCTCCCGCAGCATCCTACTCTTGATCTCTTTAAAAGAAGCTACAGAGGCTTCGTCGGGTACCGAGGAGCGAATGATCTGGCAACCCTCATCAATGAGAGATCGGATCTGAGACATAGTCGCCTCGACATCCGTCGTCTTGGTGTTGGTCATGGACTGGACGGATATTGCAGCCCCTCCACCGACAGGGACCCCTCCGACCTCGACCTGACGCGTTGAACGCCTAGGGGGCATCCAAGAAGCTCCTACCCTCGATCAGCCTACCGATATCGTTGTAGGTAAGGATCACGACCAGCAGCAGGAATAGAACAATACCAAAGGCAGAAAATCGTCCGATCCACTCGGCCGAGACCGGCCTGCGGATAATAGCCTCGACTGCGACGATCACTATTCGACCGCCATCCAGAGGTAGCAGCGGAAGCAAGTTGATGATCCCGACACTCACCCCGATCACGGCTACCGTCCAGAGGAACTGAACGAATCCGATTCCGAAACTTTCGCCCAAGATCGACACGATACCGACAGGGCCGGCCGAGGTCTCAGCAACCTCACCAAGGCTGGTGTCTCCGGTGAACAGCGAGCCGATCAGCGAGCCGAACAGTTTGAGGATGTCCCAGGGAATCCGCACCGCAACCATGAACGCTTCACCTGGAGGGGTCGGGTCTCCCACGATCGGAACAGTACCGATTCCGAGGACCGGGTCTGATAGACCATCCGCTGTCTCGATCGGTTTCAGAGTCAGATCGACCGATTCCTCGTCCCCGTCCCGCTCGTAGCGTACCGTGACGTCGAGGTCTTCAGCCTTTTTGTGCTCCTCGATAGAGTTATGAATATCTTCGAAGCCCTCTACCGCATTACCATCGAGCCCAAGGATGAGATCTCCCTCCTTCAGGCCTGCCTCATGAGCCGCTGATTCCTGGGACACATTGGCTATCTCGTTTGTGGCTCCGACGACGAGCGGAGTGTTGATCACCACTATAAAGAACAATGGTATGGCGAATAATATGTTCGTAAATGGGCCAGCGATAAGAACAAGGACTCTTTTCCAGCGGGCCTGGGCGCGGAAACTGAGAGCCTCTTCCTCGGGTTCTAGCTCCGCCTCTTCTTCCATACCAGAAAGGCGGACATAACCACCAAGTGGTATTGCAGCGATGCCGTATTCCGTTTCACCGATCTTTTTCTTGATCAGCTTGGGTCCGAATCCGATGAAGAAGTCGTGGACCTTGATCTTAAACAGCTTAGCGGTGGTGAAATGACCCAGCTCGTGGACGAAAATGATGAAGCCGAAGCCCAGGACGATCAGAAGTCCGGTGATGATACTTGAGCCCAAATCTACCTTTCAGTGTCAGTAGTCACTAGGCCGTGTGTCGGCCTATCCAACTCTCGGCTAGATGCCTACCCTCTTTGTCTGCATGTTGAATGACTTCAAGGCTATCAGGAATCGCTGCCTCATGCGCATGGAGAGCTGACTCGATGACATCAGGAATATCGTTGAATGTGATCCTCTCGTCGAGAAACGCGGCAACTGCGACTTCGTTGGCCGCGTTCAGGATGATCGGATATGTCCTTCCATGGTTGGCGGCGTCCAAAGCAAGCTTCAGGCAACTGAATGTACCCATGTCTGGTTCCTCGAAGGTGAGGGAGGCCAGATCCGAAAGATCCAACCTATCCCCGCCAAGGTGCCACCTTTCGGGGTAGGTAAGGGCGTATTGGATCGGAAGCTTCATGTCCGGGTACCCCATCTGTGCTTTCACAGAGCCATCTTTGAACTCCACTAGTGAGTGGACGATGCTTTGCGGATGGATCAGGACTTCGAGCTGATCGTATTTGATGCCGAACAAATAGTGCGCCTCGATCACTTCCAGCCCCTTATTCATGAGGGTTGCAGAGTCGATCGTGATCTTGGCACCCATGCTCCATGTAGGGTGGCGGAGAGCATCCTTGGTGGTCACCATCTTGAGTTCGCTATGAGACCTGCCTCTGAAAGGTCCGCCCGACCCTGTGACTATCAGTCTCTCGATGGACTCAACATCCTCGCCTTGGATGCACTGGAATATGGCACTATGCTCGCTATCAACCGGAAGAAGCTGATGCTCGCGTTTCACAAGGGAAGAGACCAGCTCACCGCCGGCCACTAGGGACTCTTTGTTAGCCAACGCCACAGTCTTGTCGGCCTTGAGTGCAGCCACTGTGGAGCGCAACCCCACCGCACCGACCATAGCGTTGATCACAAGATCGGCCTCAGGAAGGGCTGCCATACTCTCGATGGCCTCTGGCCCGCTGGCAAGCGCGCAGGTGGTAGGCCCAAGCCTGTCCTTAAGGTCAGTCATTCGTTTGGGGTCTGCCAGTGCGGCAACGGAGGGTCTGAACTTTTTGATGAACTCAGCTAGACGTCGACTGTCCCGTCTTGCGGCGATGCCGACGATATTGAACTTTTCGGGGTATGCACTGATAACCTCAAGGGCCTGATGCCCGATGGATCCTGTGCACCCTAGAACAACGATATTCTTCATTCTCATACTATCCCCGAAAACCAGAAAAAGTAGTAGGAGATAGCGCCTGCAAAAAGAAGGCTGTCTATCCGATCGAGGATCCCACCATGCCCCGGAAGCAGATTCCCGGAGTCCTTCACATTCAAGCTACGTTTGATGGCTGATTCAAAGAGATCCCCTAGCTGTGCTGCGATCCCTACGACGAGCCCGAAAACAGCGGCGACCAGAGGAGTGATCACCCCCGGAGCCAGAGCAAAAATAGCAACAGCGAAGACAGAGGCTCCAATTAGGCCTGCCACTGCTCCTTCCACCGATTTGTTAGGACTGACATACGGGGCCAGCTTGCGCGACCCCCACTTTCGGCCGATGAAATATGCCGCCGAATCACTAGCCCAGACCACCAGAAGGGTTGCCAGTACCAGCAAGAATCCATCACTTAGGTCGCGAAGAGCAACCAGCCTGCTTCCCAAAAAACCGATATATAGGCCCGCAAAGATCACAATTCCCATTGTCTTTCGGCGAGATCCAGTTGTGGTCAATCCCGCTACGAGGCCGTATGCGATTAGCACAGTGAGGGAGACAATGACGCCCGTCTCACCCAGGTAGGGATCGAGCTCCTCAAACCCTAGGTCGACCGACAGCACCGAGAAGGTAAGCACAGCAAGCCCAACCGGGATATAGGGAATGGTGGTTCCGCTGCGCCGATACATATTCACCAGTTCACGGGCCGCGATGAGCAAGGCCGCGATGACCAAAGCAGTCCACCAAGCCGAGCCCAGCCATAAGAGCAGGATGACTACTGGAATGCCCAGGAGGGCCGTGAGCAGTCTAGCCTTTAGCAATAAGTCCTCCGAATCGGCGCTCACGGGTTTGGTATGACCTGATGGCCTGGAGCAGATGTCTGCGACCGAATTCCGGCCAAAGCACCTTTGTCACCCACAACTCGGCGTACGCCACCTGCCAGGTCAAGAAGTTCGACAATCTCATCTCTCCACCGGTTCGTATCACCAATTCCGGGTCAGGTATGTGAGGGGCATAGAGGTAGGATGCAAACGCTTGCTCATCGACAAGACTGATATCACGCTTTCCCTCAGCTACGTCCTCTGCCATTTTTTTGGCAGCGCCCAAGATCTCAGCTCTCCCCCCATAGTTGAGAGCGATACCGAGGGTCAATCTTTCATTGGATACAGTCTGTTCCTCGGCTCGGTCAAAGGCGCTCGCAGTAGACTCAGGGAGGCCGGCCCTCTCGCCTATGACAGTTATCCGAACCCCTTCTTGGTTCAACTCTGGAACCTCTCGATCAAGGGTCTCCTCGAAAAGACGCATGAGACCCGTGACTTCTTGCTCGGGACGGCGCCAATTCTCGCTCGAGAAGGTGTAGATGGTAAGGAACGGTATCCCCAGGTCGATACAGGCCACGACCACGCTGCGAATGGCGCGTGCTCCGGCCTTGTGGCCCTCGAGCCTGGGGAGTCCTCGGCGCTCGGCCCATCTACCGTTCCCGTCCATGATGATCGCTACGTGCTTCGGGATCAGAAGGTCGTCGATTCCTCCAAAGAATAAGCCTCCGACTCTGTCCAGCAGATGTCGGAGGCCCGAAAGTCTAGAGGCCAAGCTCACTTATACCTCGAGAAGGTCTTGTTCTTTTACCTCTAGCATATGGTCAAGCTCAGCAACGTATTTGTCTGTCATCTTCTGGACTCGATCCTGGCCCCTGCGAAGGTCATCCTCGGACATCTCGTGGTTCTTTTCTTCCTTCTTGAGATGATCATTCGCATCCCTGCGAATGTTGCGTATTGAGACGCGCCCCTCTTCTGCCATACCCTTAACGACTTTAAGAAGTTCGAAACGTCGCTCCTCTGTCAGCTGAGGGATGGGAAGCCTTACGACCTCTCCGTCATTCGACGGGGTGAGTCCAAGATCAGATTTGAAAATAGCTTTTTCAATATCGCCTAGTATGGACTTGTCCCACGGCTGTATTATCAGCATGCTCGCATCCGGCACAGAGACACTACCGACCTGACTGACCGGGGTAGGTGTTCCGTAGTAGTCGACCATGACCCTTTCGAGAATAGCGGGCGTAGCTCGTCCTGCTCTCATGGTTCCAAAATCATGGCGGGCCGACTCTATGGCCTTCCTCATTTTTTCATCTGCACTCTTGATGATCTTATCGACCATTCTTTGCCTCCTCGGCTACCGGGCAGCACCCACGAGAGTGCCTATCTCTTCACCAACAACTGCTCTCTTGATGTTGCCGGGTTCTGAGAGATTAAAAACAATAATCGGTAAGTCATTATCCATGCAAAGGGATATCGCGGTCGTATCCATCACAGCCAGGCCCCTATTGAGTACCTCGAGGTAGCTGATCTCTGGAATCATCTCAGCAGTTGGATCCTTCTCAGGATCCGCGGTGAATACCCCGTCGACCCTGGTGGCCTTCATGATGACCTCAGCGCTGATCTCAAGAGCCCTTAGGCTTGCTGCGGTGTCAGTCGTGAAGAACGGGTTCCCGGTTCCACCTGCAAATATGACTACGCGACCCTTTTCAAGATGCCTGATGGCCCTTCTTCTGATGTAGGGCTCTGCAATTTGCTGCATCTCGATGGCACTTTGCACTCTGGTCGGAATACCGATCTTCTCTAAAGAATCCTGAAGGGCCATGGAGTTCATGGCTGTGGCTAGCATCCCTATGTAGTCCGCTGTGGCCCGATCCATGCCCTTGGCGCTGGCGGCCATACCCCGAAAGATATTGCCTCCCCCAACAACAATGGCGATCTCAACACCCAGCTCTACAACTTCTTTGATCTGAGCGGAAATCGATGCAAGTACGTCTGGGTCAATACCTTGACCGTCCGCGTTCTGTAGGGCCTCTCCACTGAGCTTCAGTAGAACCCGTTGGTGCTTTAGTCCGCCCAAGAGGCGCTCACTACTCCTCTTCGCCCAGCTGATATCTTGTAAAGCGCCTCACAGCAATGTTCTCGCCGATCTTGGCAGCAATGTCCGACACTAGGTCGCCAATGGTCTTATCGCTATCTTTAACCCATGGCTGATCAAGCAGACAGACTCTTTCGTAGAACAGCTTGCCGAGTTTACCTTCGGCGATCTTGTCTACGATAGCTTCTGGTTTACCCGCAGCCAGAGCTTCATTCTTGTAGATCTCTTTCTCGGACTCTATGGCTTCCGCGGGAATCTGATCTCGGGAAACATATATTGGACCCATCGCGGCGACCTGCATGGCTACGTCGCGAACGAACGTCTGAAATTCCGAATTGCGCGCTACGAAATCTGTTTCGCAATTGACTTCGATCAGGACGCCGATTCGTCCCTCCCCGTGTATATAGGAACTCACAAGACCTTCGTTGGCTGCACGATCCTTGCGCTTTTCAACTGCGGCCATTCCACGCTCACGAAGAGCCGTGACTGCTGCCTCAAAGTCGCCCCCAGTCTCGGCCAGTACCTTTTTGCAGTCTAGAATCCCCGCACCCGTCTTGGAGCGAAGCTCTTTGACCATTTCTGCCGTGACTGTCACTTATGAGCCTGACTTAGTGGTTGGAGCCTTCTTGGCAGCTGGCTTCTTTGCAGGAGCCTTCTTGGCAGCTGGCTTCTTCTCTTCACCTGCCGCGGCACCCTCAGACTTTGCTTCCGCTTTCGGTGCAGGCTTGGGGGCTGCCTTAGGGGCCGCTTTGGCGGCCTTAGCCTCAGCAGCTGCCCGCTTGGCTTTCTCGGCGACTGCCTGAGAAGCGGCGAATACCGCACGCCCCTCGACTACTGCATTGGCGATGGTATTACAGATAAGAGTGATCGACCGGATAGCATCATCATTGCCTGGGATGACATGATTGATGTGGTCGGGATCGCAGTTGGTGTCGACTACAGCAATAACTGGGACACCGAGCTTACGCGCCTCTTCCACTCCGATTTCTTCCTTGCGAGTGTCGACAATGAATACCGCCTCAGGGAGACGACCCATGTCACGAATTCCACCCATATTCCGGTCCAGCTTCTCGTGCTCAGCCTTGAGCTTGAGAACCTCTTTCTTGGGTAGCCTCTCTGACGTGCCATCCTCGAACTTTGTCTCAAGCTCCTTTAGGCGCTTGACCCGCTGAGAAATGGTCTTGAAGTTTGTGAGCATACCGCCAAGCCACCTGTGGGTGACGTACGGCATCTCGCACCTAATAGCCTGCTCTTTCATAACATCCTGAGCCTGCTTCTTGGTGCCTACGAACAACACGCTGCCCCCGCGGGCGGCGATGTCTCTTGCAACGTTGTATGCCTCTTCAATGAGGACTATCGTCTGCTGAAGGTCGACGATATAGATTCCGTTGCGCTCTGTGAAGATGAACCTTTTCATCTTCGGGTTCCAGCGTCGGGTCTGATGTCCAAAATGAACCCCAGACTCGAGTAGCTGTTTCATGGTGACTGCTCCCATGTGTCCTCCTGTCGGTTTTGCTTCCGCCAGTTTTCATCCTAGGGCCTACCCACCAGGGGACCGAGGCCTTCGTCGACTAGCGTGTGAATTTAGTAACCCTAGAACCCTATCAGAGCCAAGCAGCAGCAACAATAGAAGATAAGAATATACCCACAGAAGTAGATTGGACGATCAGCCGGTAAGTGAAGCCAGCTTACCCTTGAGTCGGAGAATAGCCTTGGTGTGCAACTGCGAAACTCGAGACTCAGTAATGGAAAGAACGCTACCGATCTCCCGTAGGGTGAGCCCCTCATAATAATAGAGGGCGATAACGATCTTTTCCTTTGGAGGAAGCTTATCTATCGAGTCAGCGAGTATGTCCTTCATCTCTTCGAACTCGACTACCGCAAAAGGATCCTCACTCTTGTGGTCCTGAATAGTCTCGAACAAGCTGACCCTGTCGCCCGCTTCCCCGTGAACGGACCAGAGCTCATCAAGGGCCACAACCGAGCTGTAGCTCAGCTGGGTAAGCCATTTTTGGAGTTCTTCAACCGGCACACCGACTTCTTCAGCAACTTCGGCGTCCTTTGGAGCCCGCTGGTACTCAAGCTCTAGCTTGGCATAGGCCTTTTCAAGTGACTTGGATTTTGCCCGAAGGGATCTTGGCACCCAATCGAGGGACCGTAGAGCGTCGATAATCGCACCCTTGATCCTAGCGATGGCGTACGTCTCAAACTTGATGGCACGGGTATTGTCGTACTTTTCGATTGCGTCAATAAGCCCGAATATGCCGTAACTGATCAAGTCCGCATTCTCGACATTTTGGGGAAGACCGGCAAATACGCGACTGGCTACATATTTAACCAGCGGCGAATAGTTCAGAATCAGCTTATCTCTAAGCTCAGTGGAACCATTTGCTTTGTAATCTACCCAAATCTGTTCAACAACGGACGGGTCAGTATCTGTCTTTTTTGGATAGGCCACAGAGACTGAACACACCTCCTACTCCAGCACCGAGCGCGCCCGCGGGTGAGCTGCTCGATGTGCATCAATTAGATGCCTTTTGCTTAGGTGAGTATATACTTGCGTGCTCCGAAGGTCTACGTGCCCTAAGAGTTCCTGTACGGTCCTCATATCTACTCCTCTTTCAAGTAGATGAGTCGCGATGGAATGTCTAAAGGTGTGGGGCGTCGCCGCGCCGCCCAGACCGAGTGGAGCCAGGTATTTCCTTACCATCCTTCTAATACTGTCAGTCGAGATCCGCCCTCCATCACGCCCCAAGAATAACGGGGCACCGAGAGCATTTGTACCTCTTTGCTGAAGATAGGCAATGATCGCCTCAACAGCTTTGTCGTGGATTGGAACAAGTCTTGTTCGTGCACCCTTGCCAATCAGCCGAAGCTCACCTCTGCCGGACACCAGGGTGGCAGAGCCGATATCAAGAGAAGCGATCTCGGATACTCGAGCCCCTGATGCATACAAGAGCTCCAGTATCGCCACATCGCGGCGCAACCGACCCTCGTTGAACCGAGCTGGCTGCTTTATCAGCTCATCTATCTCCGCCTCTTTCAGAATCACAGGTAGCCTCTTCTCTGTCTTTGGTGTTGCAAGAAGGGCTGAAGGATCAGCTTGAACCAATCCTTCTGATTCCATAAATCCAAAGAAGCTCTTTACAGAAGAGGTCTGCCGAGCACAGCTTGTGGCCTTCTTCGAAGACCTGCAACTTGCCATGAACCGCCTGAGGTGCTGATAGAGAACTGCGTCCCAAGATGAGAGCCCGATATCAGAGAGATACTCGGTAAGCTCCCCTAAATCCGACCTATAGGCCCTAACGGTGTGGGGCGAGAGATTACGCTCAACCTCAATATGTCTGATAAACCTGTCAACTGATTCCTTCAGTTGCATTCCCTTCGTGCCGATAATGGCTCGAACCTATGTTCGCCTACCTTCCAGGCGAGTTTAGTCCACGTAAAGCCAGGAATCCACTGAAATTTCCTATGGTCATCATTTCAGTCGGAAATATTTGGCGCCCACTTCCCTTCTAACCCAACCCGACAGTTCGAGCCTGCTCAAGGCTGACACGATGGCACTCGGCTCTTCATCCATGCGATCGAACAACTCATCCAGAGTCACCGTGGTCCACTCCATTGCTTGCATCACGGTCGCTTCTAAGCCAGCCAGTGGCGGCGTCGGGGCCCCCGAGAAGAGGGTCATGTCGGTCTCTGGTCCTGCAACTCCCAACACCTCAAGAACATCCTCGACTGACTGCACCGGGACAGCTCCATCCCGGAGCAATTCATGAGTCCCTCGTGAGAGTGGCGAATAGATGCTACCGGGCACCGCTAGTACCGGTCTCCCGATCTCGAGGGAGGCTGCAGCTGTGATCATCGCACCACTTTTCCTCTCGCCCTCGACCACGACGAGTGCATCGGACAGCGCACTAATGATCCGATTTCGTTTCGGAAAATGATAGGCAAGTGGTTTTGCCCCTAGTGGGTACTCGCTTATCAGTAGCCCAGCACTTAGAATCCGGTCTCGGAGCGGTCGATTGGCTTTGGGGTACAAATAATCGACACCACAACCCAGAACTGCGATGGTCGGCCCCGGGGCGTCGATAGCTCCCCAGTGCGCAGCCGCATCTATCCCCACTGCTAACCCTGAGACCACCGTCACTCCGCTCCTCGCACAGCCGTATCCCAAATCGCCGGAAACCTGCTCGCCGTATGAGCTCCCCTTGCGCGAACCGACCACGCCAACAGAGGTAGTCTTCATCAACGCCTCAGACAGCGATCTACGTTCCCGAGAAGGTACTTCGCGAAGACCGCTCAGCCAAAGCCTTTCGGGCGCTAGCGGCCCCAGGTCTCTGAGGCACGGTGGATACTCTTGATCATGGACTGTGATCTCCCATATATCACTCATGAGTTTCTCCGTGCCCTGATACTGGTTCTATCTACAGGTCGGTACTGAAGAGCCTCAGCAACATGCTCTTCAGTGACAACTCCACCTTGACCACCCATTTGAGATATTGTGCCGGCGATCTGCCCAACCTTATTGAGCGCCCGAGCACTCAACCCAAGTCGCTCGATCGCGTCGATCATCATACGTCTAGCGGGCGCCGTCGGCTGGCTGAATTTGGGATCCGGGGCTCGAGTTGCTATGTCCTGCAGTGATGCGGCAACCCGAGCTCTGACTGCTATAGTCGGCTCGTCGCCAGCGACACTGGACAGCTCGCTCCCACTTAGACGCGGAACCTCTACATGCATATCTATCCGATCCATCATCGGACCGGAGAGTTTCGCAAAGTACTCATCTGCTCTTCCAGGAGGACATGAGCACTGCTTGAAGCGATCCCCCAGAAATCCACACTTACAGGGATTGGTGGCGCCTACGAGCATGAAGTCTGCAGGAAATCTGAACCTTCTCATTCCCCGAGTGATCGAGACCACCTTCTCTTCGAGGGGCTGCCGCAAACCATCCAGCACTGCAGATGAGAACTCACGCATTTCATCCAGAAATAGGACCCCGTTGTGGCTCAAGCTGATTTCTCCTGGGCGAGGTTTGTGCGCCCCACCGCCTATTAGCCCCGGAAGGGTGGTCGTGTGATGAGGGGCCCGAAACGGCCGATTAGCAATCAATCCTCTCTCCGGCTCCAGAAGGCCGGCGACGCTATATACTCTGGTCACTTCGAGCGCCTGCTCCTCGGTGAGAGGCGGCAGGATCCCTGGTAGTGATTGGGCCAACATGCTCTTGCCAGAACCAGGGGGTCCGACCATCAAGAGGCTATGCCTACCAGTCGCCGCGATTTCTATCGCCCGCTTCCCATGGGCCTGTCCCCGAATATCTGCCAGATCCACCAGGGTCTCAGTGGGCGGTTGCACAATCATTTCTCGGACCGCCTCAGAGTATGCCAACAAGGAGCATGACTCTTCCTTGCCGCCGGTTAGCCATTGGATGAGTTCTCTGAGATTCGCTGCCCCGAGAACTTGCACCCCAGGGACAAGTCTGGCCTCAGCAATCTGCTCGCGTGCGACCACGATTCCCTTTAGCCCAAGCGAACGTGCTGCCTCAGCTAGGACGATCCCACCTGGGACCGGCCGAACCGTTCCATCCAACCCCAGCTCACCGGCAAACAGGTAACCGTCGGCTGCGCCTGTGGGAATCAATGATGCTGCCGATAGGACCGCAACCGCGATAGGAAGATCGTAGAGCGGCCCAGCTTTGCGAACATCTGCCGGCGCTAGATTGACCAATATCCGGCGCATCGGAAAGACAACACCCGAATTGTTGATGGCAGCCCTTACACGCTCCTTTGACTCTGTGACAGCCGCATCAGGTAGTCCGACAATGTTGAACACCGGTAAACCATTACTGATATACGCCTCTACTTGCACGCCTACCGCTTCGACACCCATTGGACTGGCACATACGACTCGTGATATCACGCTTTCCCCCTTTAGATCGGTCAAACCGGAACGAATACTAGGTCACCCCATGCCCTCTATCCAGGGTCAGCAGCATCTTAGAGTTGTTTGGGGGCAAACAGTATCGCCAGAAAGAGCGACTCACAACATATGCCCGAGCATGATAGGATGTGTCTCGTATGTTTTTGAAAGGTGCTTTGTGGTAGACGAGACTAATTCATATCAAGCCCAGGCTGATGAGGGCATTGAAGAAGAAGAAGAAGAAAGTAGAAGTCGCGTAAAACGCGTGGGCATTGCATTGCTCATTCTGTTCCTGCTTCTCCTGCTCCTCCTATATCTATCTGGTCTGAGACAATCTGATGCGCCCGCTCCAGCGATTGTAGCCCCCATTTCCTTTGAGGGATCCTGGACGGAAGTAGCAGAGTTCACTGGCCGTACTGTGGAAGATGACGTAACGGCTTCAGTCCCGACCAAAGTCGAGCAGACTGATACATTCATTACCCCGGGCGAGCAATGGCGGATCACCTGGGAATCCAACCCGGCTGAGGGTGGTCTTTTGAGCAATGACACTCAGTTCGTGTTCTTCCTCAGACCTAAGATCGAGATCGATGGACAAGGTGACAACCTGCTGATCGTTGGGATCGCGACTGAACCCAGGAATGCTGTTTGGAATATGAGAACCCCACCCGGCGAATACTTCTTCAACGTTGAGACGCGCAATTCTGAGTGGACGATTAAAATCGAGAGTCTGGATGCAGTAGATCCCCCCGGGAACCCAGATGTGAGCGCTGAAGCAGACTCAGCGACCGACTAGCCTGCGCCCCAGTACGATCAGAACAAACTTAGGAAGAGCAAGGGCCCTACCCCATCTAGATGGCGAAAGAGCCACTCGGTAAAGCCACTCAATGCCCAGTTTTTGCGTCCACTCAGGTGCTCGCTTCGCTCGCCCAGATAGAACATCCAAGCTTCCCCCGACTCCTATGGCCACCTTAGCCTTGAGGACATTCGCATGTTTCTCGATCCAAGCCTCTTGCCTTCCAACCCCCAAAGCTACCAGTAAATAATCGGGTTGAGCCTCATTAATGGCATCAATGATCCGGCCATACTCAGAGACGTCATGGTACCCATGCTCGACGCCCACTATTTGAAGACCCTGGTGCTTCCGGGAAAGAGCGTCGGCGGCCTCTTGGGCAATCCCAGGCTCTGCTCCGAACAGGAAATACTTTGCCCCTCGTTCGCTACTCTTAGCGGCCGTAGCTTGAGTTAGATCGATTCCCGGTACTCGATATGGAAGCTTTGCAGCCCATTGGACCCCGACCGAGTCAGCGACGATAAGGTCTGCAGTCTCAATAGTATTCCGCAGCGCCGTGTCTGTACGGGCTTGAACGGACATCTCTACATTCAGAGTAACAACCCTCTTGCACAGGCCTTGCTCCGAGCAAAATCCTTCAAGCACTGAAACCGCCTCATCGAGAGTCAGCACGTGAACTGGAAGGTCTAGAACCTTTTGTGACCTCAGAGCTACCGCGGTCAAGCCGCCTCGTCCTTGGGGAGGCTTGAGTAGTAGGCCTTGAGGCGTCGGTACGGTCTGTACAGCAAATGAGCCCCACCGAGCAAAACAACGAAGATGATCAGGTATTTAATCCAGACTGGGTCACCCGTTACCCCGGCGATTATTCCGAACAGGGTAAAGAAGAACAGTTGCTCGCCCATGC
This sequence comes from Actinomycetota bacterium, assembly GCA_030603185.1. Taxonomy (GTDB): domain Bacteria; phylum Actinomycetota; class JAUVYG01; order JAUVYG01; family JAUVYG01; genus JAUVYG01. Next base: position 22,182 of record JAUVYG010000009.1, read on the forward strand.
GAAATCCGGCAAGTGGCATTATCCTGTCGATTGCTCCCTCGAAGGCCTCGAACTCCTCGTCCGATCCAGAATCTGCCTCATCTTCATCCCTGACCGGATCAGGTATTTGGCAGTTCATCTGGCTGTAGTACTCAAGCATGAATAGCAGGAAGAAGGCGGCAAATCCGAGGGGCCAGATAGTCACATCGTCGGTAACAAGGTAGTAGCCCCAGATCAATGCCAGGACTAAGAAGAACTCTCTGATCCTGTCCGCAACTTGATCGAGCCACCCGCCAATGGCAGAACCGACCCCCTTGAATCTGGCAAGCTGCCCATCCGCGCAGTCCAGGATAAAGGCTATTTGCAGGAGGATCGACCCGACGATCAATGGAATCGGCTCCATGGTGAACATTAGATAGGAGGCCACAAGGGCCACAAATAATGCAAAAAGGGTCACCTGGTTCGGTGTGACGGCGGTATCGCCCACAAGAGAAACGAACTTGTTGGCCAGTTTTGCGGAAAAGGTACGTGCGAACCAGCCATCTTTGGTCTTAATGGCGGCGCGAAGCCTTTCGGAGCGTTCAGTCACTCGCTGTCGCTCCATAACTCTTCGACCAGGGCTGCAACCTCTTTCTCAGACATGGATTCCTTCTCGAGTATAGTGTAACGCCCGGGTCTGGTCTGCGGTGCTTTATAAATGGCTTGAGCTAGATCGCTATTGGACATGCCTACTCCAGCCGGTGTCATCGGCAGGCCCACTCTCTCAAAGAAATGGCGCAGAGCCTTCCAGTCCTTATTATGCAGTCGAGCTGTCAGTACTGTACCCATTGCTACCTGAGCTCCATGACTCGCTGGAGAACCAAAAAAGGCGTCCATGGAGTGGCTTACCTTGTGCTCTCCCCCACTGCAGGGCCTACTGGTACCACTGAGCTCCATGGCGACCCCCGACAGCACCAAGCCGTTTACCAGCGTAGAAATGAACTTCTCGTGGTGGATATCAAATGTGGCATTGTGGGGATCCTGTCCATCGATGTCGAGCACGGGAAGTCCCGAGGCCGCTCCATACAGGGAGCCAGCAGCCATCTCGGAGACCATTACGGCAAAGTCATCCACAAACTCACCCATGTCTCGATGAGCTAGCCTCCAGTCCTCGACCGCCATGAGATTAGAGAGCAGATCGCCAACACCTGCGCGGATGGTGTCGGCCGGGCTCTGCTGTATCACCTCTAGATCGATCACGATCGCAGCAGGCATTCGAGCCCCCAGGCTTTCGGTGAAACCGTACTCATTCCGCAGCACGCTGACTGGCGAACATATACCGTCGTTCGAGATCTGAGTAGGAATACTGACAAAGGGCAGCTGTTTTTGGGCGGCGGCATACTTCCCTGCATCAAGCACCTTACCGCCGCCTATGCCGATGATGACATCGCATAACGGATCCGATCCGATCGCTTGCTGAATCCGTTCGGCCTCTTGGACTGTGTTGTCCGAGCAGACCAGGTTGCCGCATCCCTTGCCATTATTTTGACGCCCGATAATACTCGAGCCCAGAATCCCGGCGCTGGTCTTTCCGGTCACGACATAAGGATGGGAATATCCAAGTCCCTCAAGCACCTCGTCCAGCTCAGCTTCTGCTGAATCGACGCCTCTGGTGACTCTTAGATAATGAGGTACATTGATGCTTCTTAAGTACAAATACTGCCGTTCAAAGGGGACACTTGGCGTTATTCTACCGTTAAATAGCGGCTAGCCGAACAGTTGGGGCTGTGGTCCCAGTGCCATGATGTACAGACTTTGAGCCTGTACTCCCCCTTCGAGCTCGGCTTCCAGTAAAGATTGTAGACACTGGAGGCGTCAGTATTGGAGCTTGCCACCACCGCCCATCCGGTACTCGTCTTCCTCATCATCTCTACTTTGAGTCCGGAATGAAGGGGAAATATTGTTCCCCACATCTGAGCCTGTTGGCCAAGCCCTATGGTCTTTCTTGCCAGTACGGCAGGGACATTGAAGTGCACGAGGGCGTAGTTGTTCGCCTGACCGGAACCGTAAATCCCATGCGGGCCGACTTTGGCTCGATAGAGTGTGTGATTCTTCGGAGTATCCCTTACTTGAGCCTTGCCGTTGGCGTCCGTGTTCACGGTCTTTATGGCCTTCCACTTCTCGGCTCCATAGGGTTTTTTCTCAAACTGAATGGCTCGTCCGCTCTTTGGCGTGACTCCGTCCAAGAGGGTCACCTTCAATAGGGTAGAGTCATGACCGCTCCAGCCATAGACCAGCCTTTGCGGGATCACATCTAAGGTGATCTTTGGGTCACAATTCTGACGGACAAACTTTATTGCATCGTATGCAAGGTTGGTGGTCCTGACTGTCTCTCCGGTGTTGGAAGGCAAGTACACCTTGGCGCCGGGACTCTTGTTGAAACGATATGTACCCAGATTCGCCCATTCCCCGCGGTTGGTGGACTGATTCAGATGAACCACACTGCTGCCGCCAGCACGGTAAATCGTGTATGTTGCGTTCTTTGATGTAGACCACCAGTACGGGATGAAGGCGATAACCTTCCATTTGCCGGAGCATGAAAGTTCAGTCTTCCAGGTCGCTGATCTGGTTGGTGTGTCCTGAGTGTTCCAGCTTCTCCAATAACTGGACTCATAGCCGCCACTCCCTCTCGAAGCCCAATTCGGCGAGGACGTATTGGCTCTGACAAAGCCTGAATCCTTGTCGTCAACGATCACTTCTTTGGCAAGCGGGCCAACCTGATCCCCTCCTCCGCCGGATCCCACTGTAACCACCCTAGTCCCGCTGCAGCCTGGACTATGATCCCAGTGCCATGTAGTGCAAACCCGAAGAGAGTAGCTACCAGCAGAGGGAGGTTTCCAGGAGAATGAGTACTGACTTGATCCGGTCGTCTTTTTGGTGACCAATCGAGTCCATGAAGCCCCTGTCTTCTTCTCGAGATATACCTCGAGCGATGGGTGGCTCGGATTGACCGAGCCCGACAGTGCTACGGAATCTCCCGGGGAAATCTGAGAGGACGATATCTTAATCGGAACCGACATGTGATTCAGGGTATATCCGGTTCCTTCCCCGCCCCAATATGCACCATCACCACCGGCGACTGCCTTGTACAATGTGTGACGATCAGGTTTATCGGTGATTGTGGCCTTGCCCCACGAGCTGGTCTTGTAAGCGCCGATCTTTGTCCATGCCGTGTCCCCATAAGGCTTCTTGAAAATATTCACCCATCGGTCAGATAGTGGGAGTGACCCCGACATCAGGAAGGCTGAGACCTTTGATGAGTCGTGCCCCGAGTAACCGTAGGTCACTCTTTGCGGGGACATCCCCATCGTGACTTTGGTCTCGCAACTCACGCGGTCGAAGCGGATCGCATCAAACGCTATCTGGGTGGTCTTCACCGTCTCTCCGGTGTTCGAGGGCAGGTCGACTCGCGCTCCGGGCGAATCACTGAATCTGTAGGTGCCGAGCACCTTCCACTTGCCCCGATTCTCGGCTTGATCCACCACAACCGAACTTTGACCCCCTGCGTGCGTAATCGTGTACCTAGCGGCGTGCGTGGTTGAGTACCAATATGGAATAAAGGCAGACACCTTCCACCTACCCAAGCAGCTCAGAGGTGTCCGCCACGTACCGACTCTAGTTGGATCATTCTGAGTGTTCCAGCTGGCCCAGTAAGTAGAGTTGTAGCCTCCTGAAGGTCTGCTAATCCAGTTTGCGGACGAGGTATTCGTTCGATCGAACCCAGAATCCTTGTTGTCCACATTCGCCCTAGAGGAGCCGTTCACCTCGACACCCCAGTAATAGTGCCTAAGAATCCAATCCCAGCTTTTTCCGTCTTTGGCCCAGCATTGAGAGCCCCATTGCGACAGCTTCCAACCATCCGGTTCGGTACCGCATGAGCCTGCTCGATATGATGCCTGGAATATCTTTCCATTCTTGGTCATTCGGAACTGACTAACTGCATCCACCGCGGCCACGACAGACGCCGCTGGCTCACGATCTGGAATATACATCTGACTGTTGACCGAATCATCGAGATCAGCGACCACAGGATTGCCGTTCATATCAACGGTTGGGTCGCCGCAAACATCATTGGTGGTACGAGTTGCTTTGTACTTGCCCCCCTGATTCACCCAGTACCAGATATATGTCTTTGCAGCCATGGCCCCTGCCTTGAGGGCTTCCGGGTGCCAGCTCGTCAGCCATTCGTGACCAACGACACGTTTGGTGTAATCACTAAGAGGAATCTCGTCAACGCTGACGACACGACCGCAGGCATCAGGATAGTAGCTTGGATAGCTGGCCTTGCAGGTGTTGTATGTGCTTCCACCGATCGTATATGTGTCTCCTCCGGTGTCGGCACATTTTTCACGACGCGCAATGCGAACGGTGGGCGGGGGTTGTACGTCTGAGTAGTAGGTACCAGCGCTCTTCCCGATCCCCGGCAGGTTGCCCAATGCCTGAAAACTTGGTGATTCCGCAGTGCCGGCCATCCATTCGTTGCCTGGCGCGTCACGATCCAGTCCCATAGCACCGAGCAGTGGTCCATCTTGAACCTCAGCTCCGTCGGCAGCAGTGGCGGAATAGCACAACAAAATCGCGGCGAGCGCATATAAGGTCAGGAACAGCGGAATTCGCCTGAGGCATATTAGTCGAGTCTCTCTAATGAATAACATGGCTCCAGATCTGTTCGGGCACACTACTGATATTAATCGTCACAGAGCATAGCGTCCTTGAGCAGGCGGGCGATGTAATAGCTATTAGACCTGGGCTTGGGACTGAATTCCCTGCAGGACTCCGGGTAGAATCTCTTCTCTCGCGAACGCCAGGTCTTCATGTGTGTCTATCTCTGTCCAAGGCATCCCCTCAGTGCTGACGAAGGACACAGGATTTTCAACACAAAGTTTATCGATCACATGTTCGTAGAAACAGTCTAATTCATCGGACTCGATCATGGAATCCATCGTCTCAACCATAGTCTTGGCACGCTCGGCGCCAAATGCCATGATCCCGATGTATTCACCAGCAGAGATCTCCGGATCAAGCAGCTTAGAGATCCGGGACAGTTGTCCGGACTGCAGGTAGACCTTCATCTCTTCTTCAGCAAGATCTTTAACATCGTCGAGGACAATATGGGTCTGGTCCGATGCCACGGATCGGGCAAGTATCTCGGGATGATAGATGATGTCAGAGTTAAGCAGGCGAAAACCGTCCAAGATCCGATCCTTGACTACCCACAACGAGTAAATGTTATTGGCCGTCGCATACTTTGGGTTGAAAACAAGCTCAATGCCGGCTTCAGGGTACTTGTCGACCAGGTAGTCTAGCTTCTCTGCCTGGTAGCCAGTGACTATCGTGATCCCACTTATTCCATTTGCTACTAGAGCCTCGAGCGAATACTCGATCAACGGTTTATCGCCAAGGGGAACAAGGCACTTTGGCATCTCTGCGGTGACCGGCATAAGCCGCTCACCTTTTCCTGCCGCCAATATCACTGTATTCAAAGAGTCATCCTTTCGCGGGTAATACTCGAAGTTCTTTCGGGAATGATGTCAGCATTTCAACCCCATCATCCCTCATTACGATCGTATCCTCTATCCTCACTCCACCGACGCCGGGAATATAGACCCCGGGCTCTATGGTGAAAACATTCATTGGCTCTAGACTCTCTTTGCCTGCGGGCGAAACGATCGGCCTCTCGTGTACCTCGAGGCCCACTCCATGACCAAGTCCATGACCGAATGTCTCTGCTAGGCCATGCCTATCTAGTACCTCGCGAGCGATCTCGTGCACCTCAGATCCATTCATCCCTGGCCTGGCTCCAGATACCGCTGCAAGTTGTGCCTCCAGAGTCGCATCGTACATCTCGCGCTGCTTGTCACTCGCCTCACCCAAGACAAATGTGCGAGTGGTATCCGAGTGGTATCCATCGACCACGGCTCCAAAGTCGATGAGGACAAAGTCTCCTGCCTCGGCAGTTCTGTCACCGGGTACTGCGTGCGGGAGCGAACTGTGAGACCCGAAAGCGACGATGGTCTCAAAGGACACAGTCTCGGATCCGAACTTCTTCATCAAATACTCGAGTTCGTTCGCCACATGAGCTTCGGTCACACCGGGTACGACATAAGGCAGCACAGCCTCGAGCGCCCGGTCCGCTATCGAGCAGGCCTTTCCAATGCTGATGACTTCCTGTTCAACCTTGACGGCTCTGATCTCTTCAACGACGCCGGACATCTCGTACCACTCTCTTTGAAGATCGCCCTTTTGAAGCCGGCGCAGGTTGGCGACGGAAATGATATGTGCTTCGAACCCGATTCGGCCAGCTCGTAGTTCCTTTGTAATGTCAGCTGCGAGCTGGGTATATGCGTCGCGACCCCATTTTCGGATGCTCCATTCAGGAGCTTCGGTCTGAGCCTGCTCGATGTATCGAAAGTCCGTATACAAGACTAAAAGGTCATCGGAAACAACAAGAGCTCCTTCTCCACCTCGGAATCCACTCAAGTAGGAGACGCTCTCAGGTCCGCTGATAACCATGGCTATGACGCCCTTTGTCCTCATGTGGAGCCTAAGAGACTCGATGCGCTCGCTATGAATCGGTGGCCTCAACGCTCAAGTAGTGAGCGCAAGGCAAGCAGGTAACTTGAGTGTCCGAAACCCGAGATCTGCCCGATACATTCACCCGCTGTGACCGAACTGTGCCGGAATTCCTCGCGCGCGTAGATATTCGATAAATGCACTTCGACCACGGGGATAGGAATACTCGAAATCGCATCCCTAACGGCGATGCTGTAATGAGTTAACGCTCCGGGATTGATGATGACTCCGTCATGGTCAGCGAAATCCTGTAGCTTATCGACGATTGCACCCTCGTGATTCGACTGAAATGTCGTTGCCTCCATACCAAGATCCGCTGCGTAAGAGAGAATCGCGGCATCAAGATCCTCGATTGACAAACTACCGTACACCTCGGGCTCCCTGGTGCCCAACATATTCAGGTTAGGCCCATGTATCACTAGAATCTTCATCTAACCATTGCCTCTCATCATCGCCTCAAGCTCCTCAGAGACCAGCTCTTCGTCAACATTCTGTACAACGGGACATCCGATCTCAGATAGCAGAACGAAGGGAGTCTGCCCCTCTGACCTCTTCTTATCAGAACGTATTGCCCGCAGAATAGCACCGACTTCCTGCTCAGGCAAAGTAACTGGCAAGCCATATCCATCCAATATTGAAATATGGCGATCAATCAATGACTGGGCCGCAATGCCAAGTCTATCAGCCAGTCGCGCAGCAAAGACCATCCCAACGGCGACTGCGTGTCCATGCTTCCACCCCCCTGGAGAAGTTGCCTCTAGCGCATGCGCTAGGGTGTGACCGTAGTTCAGAATCCGTCGATGACCTGCCTCTTTCTCATCTTTTTGGACCACATCCGCCTTAAATCGGCAGGCCTTTTGGATGATTCGTACGAGTGTCTCGACATCGAGGTCCAGAATATTCTGAGTTTCGGCCTCGATCAGGTCCGTGAAAACGTCACCGGTAAGCAGACCTGCCTTGACTATCTCTGCGACGCCACATAGCAGCTCATCCCTGGATAACGTCACGAGCGTGTCGGTATCGATAATCACAGCCTTGGGCTGATAAAAGGAACCGATCATGTTCTTTAGACCATCAAGATTCACCCCGGTCTTCCCGCCAATACTGCTGTCGACCTGCGACAGCAAGGTCGTCGGGACTTGGATGAAGGGCATACCTCTCTGGTAGGTGGAGGCGACGAAGCCTCCGAGGTCCCCGATGACACCGCCGCCAAGCGTTACCAAAAGATCCCGACGCTCGGCGCCCAGTTCGATCAGCTTTCGATGAACATCCCGGACAGTGTCCCAGTTCTTCATCTTCTCGCCAGAGTTAATGACTATGAACTCGGCCGTGAGACCTACGTCATCCAACACAGCGGCGACCTGAGCTCCATACAGCTTGTTGATCACCTTGTCTGTAAGCACAATGCATTTGCCAGAGGTGTGAGCCTGACAGACCCTTCCAATGTCTGAGAGCCGCCCGGATCCAATCATCAGTGGATACCTGCTAGACCCCCCAGGCACCTCGACGATCAGGTCACCCTGATCGACTGAATCTTGATTTCCGGGGCCTTCGATTGTGGACATCACCTTTTGGGCCACAGCCTCTGGCGTCAAACCGTCTGTTTCAACAGTGTGAGTCGCAGCTCGTTCATATTTATTTTCCCTCTCACGAAGCAAGCGAGAGATCGCTCTGTGAGGATCACCGGAGGCAATTAGAGGTCTTGCGGCTACCTCACCCTTAAGCCTCTCAAAGACAACATCCGGGGATGCCTGCAAATAGACCACAGGGCCGACCTCACGCAAAGATGCCACATTCTCTTCAATAGTGGCTGCTCCGCCACCGCATGCGATCACTCTACCGCGGCCAGCTGCCGCCTTCTTGATAGCAGCGGACTCCAAGGCCCTGAATCCCTGCTCCTTTTGTGCTGAGAATATCTGCGCAACTGACATCCCGGCCGCCTCTTCTATGGCGTGATCGATGTCAACAAACTCCATTCCATTGGACTCTGCGATAATCCGCCCAACGGTTGTCTTGCCGGAACCCATGAATCCGATTAGAGCGAGATTTCGGCGGGAAGATGAATCGGTGCTCATTGACCCAGTGATGAGATGTAGCCGTCGTAGTTACGCTTCATCTCAGTGAGTGAGTCTCCTCCGAATTTACGGATCATCTCGTTAGTTATAACTAGGGCCAGCATGGACTCTCCTACTACCGCAGCTCTGGGCACAGCAGTGACATCAGTCCTCTCAAAGATTGGACTGGCTTCCTCTTTTGTCTTCATATCCACGGTGTGCAGTGGCTTTCGCATGGTTGGAAGTGGCTTCATCGCAGCCTTAACAATAAGAGGCGAGCCTGTGCTCACCCCTCCCTCTATGCCACCCATGTGGTTACCACTGCGCTTGTAGCCACCCGTCGCCCTAGAGTCATCCTCATAGATCTGATCGGCCGCCTTACTACCTGGCATGCCCGCGATATCGAATGCGTCCCCGATCTCGACGCCCTTGATCGCTGGTATGCTTACGATAGCTTTGGCGATTAAGGCGTCAAGCCTGATGTCCCAGTGAACATGACTGCCTATTCCTACGGGAAGTCCAAGCGCAACCATCTCGAAGACCCCTCCGAGGCTATCGCCCTCGGCCGCGGCGGTTTTCACTTCCGCTTCCATCTTGGCGGCGATCTCAGCATCCAGACATCTTGTAGGGGCGGCATCTAGTGCTTCCGCGTCGCCCGGTCCAGGAAGACGGTCTGGCTGGTAGGCAATCGATCCGAGTCGAGTAACATGTGAGCAGATGACGATGCCGAACTCGGCAAGCATGGCTTTGGCCATAGCGCCGATAGCGACACGGCACGTTGTCTCGCGAGCACTCGCTCTCTCGAGAACATTTCGAATGTCATCGTGCCCCATCTTTAGTGCCCCAGCTAGATCGGCATGACCCGGGCGGGGCCTGGTAAGAGTCTCAAAATCTTCTGGAGCTGCTTCAACGGCCATAATGTCGGTCCAGTTGACCCAATCTTTGTTCTCAACGATCAGTGTGACCGGTGTCCCAAGAGTCTTGCCGTGCCTTACGCCCGAGGTGATCTTTACACCATCAGGTTCGATGGCACCTCTGCCACCGCGGCCGACGGAATGCCGACGCCGAGTCAATTCATGATTTATGTCTGCTATTGATACAGGAAGACCCGCGGGAAATCCTTCACCTATTACTGTTAGAGCGGGCCCGTGAGATTCACCCGCTGTGAGATAACGAAGCAATATGCCTCCTAGCCGATGCGGCGATGTTTACCATACAAGTAATATGCCGAAACCAGCGGCAGAACAAAAGGTTTAAGGGAAGAAGCGTGCTACTCGACAGAGCCTGATCCCGGCTCAGTCACCGGATTCGGGGTCTGGAAAGGATCACGAAACTTGTAAATGGCGTCGAAGAAACCGCGTTCTCTCAGTTCGACGTCCCCGGTAACGCTTGAGACATCGTCAATCGTTCCTGCGTCAGCAACCACTTGAGCGTCGCTGGTAGCCTCATTTGGAATGGAGGTTTCCGATTCGACCGACGGCTCGGACCCTTGGTCCGAAATTTCTGCTGGCGGATCGGTTGCGGGTTCACCCGTAGATTCTGTTACGAGGTTAGGATCAAATTCACCAGCTGGCGCTGGTAGGTCACGAGCGTTGTCACCGGATACCTCCTGAAAGATTGCCAACCAGACGCCCAATGACGCAATAACCAGCGTGGCTAGTATGCCTATCTGGAAGCGTTTGTCACTGAAGAAACTTCCATTCTTGCCGTTCTTTTCTTTGACATTATCTGTTCCATTTTCCTTTGGGGGGTCCACGGCATGTTTTCCGTTTCCATTCCCGTTGCCGTTCTTGGGCTTATCTAGGGCATGCGCACCATTTTTGCCATTCTTGTGCCCATTACCATCAGCTGCCGCGGGTGTAGTATCAGCGGATTCAGCCGGATCGGTTGGATCCAGTGGACCCTCGTCTCCTGGAATATCAGGTGTATCACTCATCTGCCGCACCCCCTGTCGCTGCAACCTCTTCAACTGGAGCGCCATAATAGGATGTAGCGTCCACATTCACACGAAGCATATTCTCACCAGTTGCCCCGTCTCCACCATCTAATTTCTCGACGGCCACTCGAGAGACTCTCAAGTAGCGTGGGAAATTCTGCATTCGGTATAGGAAATCCAACACATCGAAGAACGTTCCAGTGACAGACATCTGAAACGGGATACTGCTGTCACCTGCTGCAACAGCTGAGGGAGTAAACGACCCCAGTACAACTCCTGAATCCTCGGCGAGCTGAGGTAGATCGACGATCAATGCCGGTATCTGGTCATTTTCTGGAATGGCTTCACGCAGCTGAGAAAGACGTATCCGATTCTCTTTTGCACGTTTTTTAATCGATTGAGCCTGCCTCAGCGCGTTGTTCGCTTCAGCGATCTGATCTTCCACCAATACTTGTTCGACCTTAAGCTCATTTGCTCTATCTACTTGCGGCTTAAGAAGCAAGAATACAATGGCTGCAAGAGCGCCAAGAGCCACGACGGCGATGAGGATCAGCTGTTCACGAGGAGCCATCTTTGCCATGAAACTAGGCATGTCAGCCCCCTTCCGCTTCAAGCTGCTCATCTAGACCAAGGACGCTGGCAGAGAAGTCGAATCCGACAGATCCATTCTCTGGACTAAGAGTAGTGCCGTTCAAAAGAACATTCGCAAACTGCTCACTCGACCGTAGCCGTATAAACAGTGAGGCAACGCCCTCGAAATTCGGAGCGACACCGTTAATCCTGAACGTTGCTCCAGCAGCGGAATCCCCATGGAAGCTGTCCAGCTGAACATTGTCGGGAATGATCAAGCTAATATGATCCAGTATCTCGGACCACAGGGTCTCGCCGGACTTTCTAGTTGATACAAGAGCCTCCTGGGCGCGAAGATTGGCCTCGTCTTGCTGGAAGACTTGATAGGTCTGAATAGCGGACTGGAGCAGCGCAGACCGTTCCTGCAATCTGACCAGTTTCTGCTCTTCAGTCTGAACTGTGGCAGCAAGTGATAGGTACGCCAATGCAACGAGGATGCCGACCACAATTGCGGAGAATCCCCCGATAATGGCTTTTTTGCGATTCCCTCGCTTAGCAACCAGCCTACGTGGGACTAAGTTAATGTTCTCGGGAATCATTTACTCAGCCCCCTTAGGCCCAAACCTACTGCTGCTGCCAGAGTGACTGGCGCCAATTCGTCAAAGATGCCTTTTGTTTTCAGTTTTTCATCAACAACGACCCTGGCAAGCGGATCCCCGAGTCGTACGTCGACGTTTAGAGCTTCGGATACAAAGGAGGTCAAATGGCTCAGCTGAGCTGCCCCTCCGCACATGACTACCTCATTGATGTTCAAGCTCGAGATGTCTTGCGAGAAGTAGTACTCCACCGAACGTCTGACTTCGTCAACAAACCTGTATGCCTCAGTCTGCAGAACGGTGTTCACGCGAGTTTGGGTCTCATCGATCTCTTCCGTGGAATCCTGCAGCGGGTTGACCAGGCCATACTTGACCTTCAATTCCTCGGCCTCTTCCACCGGGACACCAAGCCCATCCTGTAGAGCCTTCGTCAGGTCTTCGCCACCGAATGTGATCACTCGCGAGAATTGAGTGATATCTCCGAGAGCGACCACGACCGTGCTGAGCCTTGCGCCCATGTTCACAATCACTAGAGGTGGCTCTTCGGTCATAAGGATCTCATCTGATTCCTCGGACTCAGCCGCCAAGACCGGCTTTGAACCCGGAGGATTGCCCAGTGAACGAACAAGAGCCAAAGAGGAGAGATAGACCACCTCTGGGTTCAGTCCCGCTTTCTCAACACACCTAACAAAGCTGTCGATCATGTCTTCGTGGGCTGCGACCAGAAGCACCTTGAGCATCCTCTGTTGGTTATCGCCAACCGATTCGCCGACAACGTGATAATCCAAGACAAGATTCTGGGGAGGAATTGGTATGTACTCTTGTGCCTGGAATCTGATCGCGCCCTTCAAGGCGTCCGGTTCCATATAGGGCAACTCAACCTGGCGCGCCAAGACCTTAGTGTTGGCGATACCGATCGTCACACCCTTGTTGACGATGCCCGTCTTCTTCCACAGCTCTTTGATCAGCTTCCCGACTTCATCGGTATCGCTGATCTCTCCATCCACGATCAATCCGTGAGGAATCTTTATCGCTCCCAATTTTTGGAGTCGCGGAAGTCCCTTGCCGGGCTTTAGCTCGACAACCCTTATTGATTCTGCCCCTATATCTAGGCCTATTCCGGTCTTAGGCCCTCCGAACAGCGCCATTGCTTGCTCCCAACCTAGTTACACGTCACCGATCTCAGGCTGTGCACGATCGATGTAGGTCTGCACATCATTCGCCTTGACCCGGTAATTCTTGCCCACTCGGACAGCCGGCAGGTTACCGCTCTTGAACAAGCGGTACACCGTCATGTTCGACACCCGAAGGATGTCGGCTACTTCTTTAACTGTCATTAGCTTCTGCATAACACCATCCACCAGTACTATCGGACCCACCTTTTAACGGGTCTTTTCCTCACCCCAGTTTTTGGGGCGAAGTTTTATATAAGTCACAACAGTTAACATTAGGCAACAGTTGATGTCTCTTTCTCTCAGGTATTAACTTATCGGGTCATTAATCCTAATACTTGACAATAATTAGCCCTTCCACAGCTCAGCAGCTATAGAACACCTGTACGCTTAAGCTACTTAGGGGCCGGCAGCACCTCCTTCCAAGACCTAATCGATGCCTTTGGTCGAATGCCCGTTCGTGAAATTTCCAATGCATCAGAGGGTCGTAGTCCTCGGTCGAAAGAAACACGATGGTCCGGCCCACCTAGCCGAATGGCCCCTCCCGATACGATCATCGAATGAATATTCAGTACAGGAATAGCGGATCCGACCAATGCGGGCACAACCCCACTTCTTGTGCTTCCAACGGAAAATACGTCTGCGGTAAGTACTGCATCCGTGGTTGCGGCGACTATCTTAACGGAGCCCCCAATGATCAGTGGATATCTCTTGGATGAGGGTGCAACTACCCCGGATACACCACCTGTGACCACTCCGGCGGCCAGATAGGTTAGGTGCCCGCAAGGACTAGAGCAGTCAGGACCCCCGGCCGCGACCACGACCCAACCGTCAGGAATCGCACCATCGACAGTCACATCCCCGACAACGGCCAACACACCATCCCTCGGGGGTTCTGACCATCGGTCGAGCAGCAAATCCATGTCGGATCCGCACCCCATACCATCAACGGAAACATGCATCCTGCCATCACTATCGGAGCAAACTTCCGCACTCATTCTCGCGGCTTCCTCATGGGTCTCAAGCCCTTGGATCATAAACATCTCTTCATCACTCATAAGCTCTTCGCCCTGAACTGTCGAAGGGACTAGCTCAGGAAATACTCCGCTGTTCTGATCGTGGAATCCAGCAACCACCGCATCACCCGCAAGAGATGACCACGGGTCCATGCTGATAGGAAGATGTGACCAGATGTCGCCGGATACAGTGCTGTCCCACAAGGAGAGCTCTCTGTCATGACCCACCCAGACCGCAGGTGATGCACCGCTAACAGTGAGATCTGTGGATACTAGGGTTGCCGGAACTTCCGTGCGATCGGATGGGTCCAGCGCCACTAGAGCCGTACCGGATACGTCCCCGCCAGGAAGACGATTCCCGGAAACTCGGATCATTACTGATGACTGAATCGTTCTTCTAGCCCGGATCCTGCCGTCGGAGCCCTCGACCACCAAGGAGACCCTACGCTCCCATGGCTTACTTGTGCGCTGAACGATGACTTTGGCCCCATCTAACTCTCTGAAGTGCCCGGAGCCAAGCGCCTCGTCAATAGACTCACCGCTCGGCGCTGTCGTCATCCTTATCCCCCACCCCCGATTCACATGTGGTGTAGCAAGCATCCAGGCCACCCTCTCCAGTGTTGCCTCTGCTTGAATGATCGTGCTTTCAGCCAGCAAATAGGCTCTGCTAGTAATGTTTTCGGACAGGACGCTTGAGATAAAAGCGAAGCCGATTAGCCCGGTGATCGTAGAGATGAATACCGCATGAACGAGAAAAACGCCCGACTCACTAGTTCGGTTCATTTGACGACGACCCGGCCCTTAACGGCTTGAATCACCAAGCGCGACTCATCCCCTGCCCTATTACCTAGGGACAATGTGCCCCCGGTGATCCAACCGCTGGGCTTGAACAGGATGCTGATCTGATCATTTCGAACCCTGAAGGTAGTCTTCGGGCTTGGCATCATCTCGATCCCGCGCACTGCGGCGGAGGTGCCCGGTAATGCATCATTTTCCATCGAATAGCTAATAGCCCCTGAGCCACCGTCAAGCTCTAAACGCCGATCTTGCTGGTCAGCGAAGGTGAGAGCTTGGGCCCGCAGTACTGTTGACTGAATCCCTTTGATCTCAGTGTCGAGGGCTATTCGATCGATAACCCTGAGAAACTGTGGAACACCAAGAGAAAGTAGCAATCCTGCAATTGAGCAGACGGTGACAAGCTCAATGAGACTGAAACCTAGATCGCACTTGAGATCAAATAGTCGATCAGACATTATCGCTCACCCCAATAGATTTCGATTCCTGCAGCACCCAAGAACGGGTATTGCGGATACTAGGGGGCGGGGTGGTGCGAGTCCATCGAAATGCGTGAACCCTCTTTGGTTCGGAACAAGGGTCAACCGCCCTGTGGTTCCACCTCGAGATTTTCGAGTAAGCCCCTGGCCTGATGATTGGTCTCATCTATTTCGAGGGCCCGAGTGGCGCTCTCGAT
>JAUVYG010000068.1 GCA_030603185.1 Actinomycetota bacterium
TGTCTCTCTCGGATGACGTCAGCATGATCACCGAGAATGTGTTCGAGAATCGGTTCAGTGTCGTGGATGAACTGAATCGAATGGGCGCGTCTATAGACAATGAGGGGCATCACGCCGTGATTCGGGGAGTTGAGGCACTTGATGGAGTACCTGTTTGCTCACCGGATCTAAGAGGCGGAGCAGCGCTACTAATTGCTGCCTTCATGGCCGACGGTGTCACTGAGATACAGGATATAAGTCATATCGATCGCGGCTATGAGAGGGTTGAAGAGCGATTTAATTCCCTTGGGGCTAGGATTGAGCGAATACGTCCCGCTAATATGGCTGATATGCCTTCATATGAAATTGTTAATGAGTAGTAAACAGACCCTGTAAGGAGCACATCTTGTCTGATTCCAAAATGAATGATCTTGTGAATAAGGTCCTTAAGAGTTTCGCACCAGAGGCCATGATTCACGAGAGGATCGTGAATTACATGGTGCGAGAGGTTCATCGTGGTCGAAAGATTGACGATGTCATGAGCGATCCCTTCGTGAAAAACAGAATCGACGACGAGACAGTGGAGCGCCTACTCCAGGATCCCGAAGTGATTCGGTCCATTGAAGAGGAACTAACCAGGGCCTTCAAAGAGGAAGACTTTGGTTTCGCGGACTAGCCGCGGATTCAATATTCAATGAGTACCATAATCAGTGCCCCCCTCGACTCTGAGGGCATTAAGGCAATAATTCCTCATAGGCACCCCTTCCTCCTGATCGACAAGATATTGGAACTGGAACCTGGAATCTCGGCCGTCGGATCGAGCTATATCAGTCCTGACGAGTCGTATTTTGAAGGACACTTTCCCGGTAGGCCCGTGATGCCTGGGGTGCTTCAGGTGGAGGCGATGGCCCAGACCGGTGCTGTCGCCATTCTGTCCGCTCCCGAGTACCAGGGGAAGATCGTGTTTTTCGGCGGAATTGATTCAGTACGTTTCAAGCGGCCCGTTGATCCAGGTGACACCCTCGTGTTCGAGGTTACTATCGATAAGATGCGCCGAGGAGTCGGCAAGGCCACTGGACAGGCATCCGTCGGCGACGAGCTGGTGTGCAAGGGCAACATCACCTTTGCGGTGGTGGACGCATGAGCGGCGACAGGGCGTTCTCCAGCGTTGCCGTGATCGGCCAGGGTTACGTCGGGCTACCCTTGGCCCTCAGAGCTGCTAGAAAGGGATTTGAAACCGTTGGGGTGGATATCGATACGGGGCGCATCGATGCATTGAATGCAGGTCGTACGGTGATCACTGACATCTCAGATGATGATATCGCTGCAGGTCTTAAGGGTGGCAAGCTTAGTTTCACAGCTGATGTGTCGGCCATAGCATCAGTGGACTGCATCATGATCTGTGTACCGACTCCTCTTACTAAGACGAAGGATCCGGACCTTACCTATATCGTGTCAGCAGCAGAGGAAATCGCTGTTCACCTCAGGTCTGGTCAGCTTGTAGTCCTCGAGTCCACCACTTTTCCTGGTACGACAGAGGAAGTTCTGCAGCCCATCCTTGAGACTAGTGGTCTAGAGTGCGGAAAGGATTTCTACCTGGCTTACTCTCCGGAGCGTATCGATCCAGGGAATAGTGAGTACAAGCTCGAGAATACGCCCAAGGTCGTTGGCGGAGTTGGTGAAGAAGCAACAGAGCTCGCAGCAGAGTTCTACCGCCAATTGGCTGGATCTGTACACGTGGTGAGCTGCACCAAGTCGGCCGAGATGACAAAGCTACTCGAGAACATTTTCCGATCAGTAAACATCGCACTGGTTAACGAGCTGTTGCTTCTGAGTGACCGCATGGACATTAATATTTGGGAAGTGATCGAGGCAGCATCCACAAAGCCTTTCGGGTATATGCCCTTCAAGCCGGGCCCGGGCCTCGGGGGCCACTGCATTCCTATCGATCCTTTTTATCTATCGTGGAAGGCTCGCGAGTATGACTTCCACACCGAGTTCATCGAGCTATCAGGAAAGATCAATTCAGACATGCCTCGTTACGTTGCCACTAGAGTGGTTGAGGCGCTTAATCGGGAAGAGAAGAGCATCAATGGCGCGTCTGTGCTTCTGGTAGGAGTCGCATACAAGAAGGATGTCAACGATGTGCGCGAATCCCCTGGATTACACATCATAGAGAGCCTGGCCGAAAAAGGTGCGTACCTGAGCTATCACGATCCGTTCATCCCTTCCGTTCGTATCGATGGGATCGAACTGGATAGTACTCCTCTCACCGAAGCCGTGGTAAAGGCTGCAGACTGCGTGATCATAGTTGCAGACCACACCGATATCGACTACCAGATGCTGGCGGATGAGGCCCAGCTTATTTTTGACACTAGAGACAAGATGAAGGACATTCCTTCTTCGAACGTTGAGAGGCTGTAGTTGCCCGCAAAGCTCAAGGTCATGACGGTGTTCGGCACCCGACCAGAAGCCGTAAAGATGGCTCCGGTCATCCATCGACTGAGGGAAAAGGGGGTGGATGTATGCAATGTCATCTCCGCCCAACACAGGGAGATGCTGGATCAGATCCTGCGCCTGTTCGATATCACAGCTGACCACGATCTAGACATCATGACTCACGATCAGACCCTGACATCCATAACGTCAAAGGCTTTGGATCGGCTGGCTCCGATCATGGAGAGCGAAAAGCCCGATGTGGTCCTTGTCCAGGGAGACACGACCACGACTTTTGCTTCAGGTTTGTCCGCCTTTTACCACAAGATCAAGGTCGGTCACATAGAAGCTGGACTGAGGACCTGGAATAAGCACGCCCCATTCCCCGAAGAGGTGAACCGCTCCCTTACAGGAGTGATTGCGGACTATCATTTTGCCCCCACAGAGCAGGCGCGCGATAACCTGTTGAAGCTTGGGGTGGCTGCGTCCGACATATTTGTATCTGGCAATACAGTCATTGATGCTCTCCTCGAAGTTGCAGATAAACCGTCCTTTCCGCTCGGTGGTATTGATGAGCTGGACGGCCGCATCATTATGATGACGGCGCATCGGCGCGAAAGCTTCGGAGAACCGATGCGCAGGGTATTCAAGGCCGTGGTCAACATCGTCGAGAATTTCCCTGACGTTCATGTGGTCTATCCCGTACACATGAATCCAAATGTACAGAGCGTTGCTGATGAAATATTGAAAGGTCATCCGCAGATACATCTATTGCCGCCACTCGATTATCATCCACTGGTCTCCCTCATGAAGCGTTCGTACTTAGTGTTGACTGATTCCGGCGGTATTCAGGAAGAGGCCCCATCTCTTGGAAAACCCGTTCTCGTACTTCGAGACGTAACCGAAAGAGAAGAAGGTGTAACGGCGGGCACGGCCCGCCTTGTTGGCACCGATTACGATAAAATAGTTTCAGAGGTCTCCAGGTTACTAACTGACCAGAGCGCATATGATGGGATGGCCAGAGCAGTCAGCCCTTATGGAGACGGGCATGCCGCCGAGAGGATAGTCGACGTTCTGCTGGTGTAGCTCTAGGGTCCACCACAAAGACCTCCAGGGATAGGAATGGCAAGACACACAGTTCGTAGCCCAAAAGCTGGTCGTTACAGGGCGCTAAAGTACATCGGTATCGGCACTGCCGCCTTCGCAGTTGTCTTTGTCGTCTATAGCTATTGGTTGGTGGCCTCCACCCTTGATGGCATCAAGGGTCCGCCGGTCACCAATCTCGCGGGTGAGGTGGTTGAAGAGCCACTGGCCTTGCCGGCAGGTCCAAGAACCATTTTGGTTCTTGGAACTGATGCCAGAGTCGACGAAGACCCTGAAACTGGGACTCGGACCGACACAATGATCATTATGAAGGCGGATCCCGACAAAAAGATGCTGTCCATGCTGTCTATTCCGCGTGACACCTGGGTCGACGTACCCGGCAAGTGGAGCATGAAAATCAACGGAGCATACGTCTACGGTCTTGGTCCGTTGGCCGTAGAGGCCGTTGAGCAGGTCTCCAATGTGGATATTGATTACTACATGGTGGTTGATTGGACCGCGTTCAGGCAGTTTATAGACACCATCGGACCTGTGCATATTTGTGTGCCGAACGATCTATACGATCCCATCCATGAGTTCAGGCTTGAAGAAGGATGCCAGGACCTGAATGGATTCGAGTCGCTGCAGTATGTGCGGTTCCGGCATGACGCCAGGGGGGACTTGGGTCGCATCGAGAGGCAACAGGATTTTGTGAAGCAGATGGCGGGCCAGGTCAGCTCTCTGGGGCTTATTACTAAGGCGCCCAAGCTAATGAGTATCGTTAAGGATAATGTGATCACGGATATGCCTGGCGGTGAACTTCTTGCATTGGGGAATCTTCTTAGACAGGTTCCGCAGGACAAAATCGTGGCGTATGAGGCTCCGGGGGCCCTTGGGCGGCGAAGTGGGCAAAGCGTCATTCTGATAGATGAGGAAGAGATGGCAGCCACAGTTGCAGAGTTCCAAGGTTTGGAGCCCCCTGTGGAAGCCCCAGAGGATTCGTCAGCGGGCTTCGACGGCGACGATACCTAGGTGGCCTCTACCGCGTCGTCGGTGGCCGCATATCGTGAGTCATAGCATTGTGAGGCGGCGGGGCACCAAGCCAAACAGGAAAGATCTGATGGGTCCCGAGGTACACTTCTTCCGCAGCCAGAACATTTGACCTTGGTGTCTCCGGTAAAGAACTCGACCTCTTCATGGCAGAAGGGGCACTCCGAGAAAGTTATTTTCATATCGCCGCCGGGACATTCAACCATTCAGTGCTCCTTTCGGCCTGATTTTCACAGCGCTTATGCTAATACATTACCAAATTACTTATGAATAAAACAAATCGCAGCCCTGAAGTATAATTGGCGGGGCTCACGGAGGCCCCGCAACAGTTACTAGAGGTGATACCTAGATGGCAGAACACAGCAGGCCCAGGCTCGTGCGCATAGACAGTCTTGACGACGCCGTGAGTGAGATATCGGGGATCGGTTGTGATCCTGCAGGCGTGAAGATAATGGCGCCAAAGGCTCTATCTTTGGTGATCCGGGTGGACGGTGTGAGTATTCCCATGGCGCAGATCCTCAAGGAGGAGATGCTTTCTGCAGGAGCTGAGGTAGCCAGGGCCAAGGGTGCAGTAAACTTCAGTATCGATTCGACTGATGTGTTGATGATGGGCACTGTCAAACAGTATCAAAGGGTCCTCAAGAAGCTGGCCGTACAGCCTTTTGGACTCAAGGCACTCGGATTAGAGATTGCAGATCTTGTAAAAGACTATTCCCATAGACCTCAGCCTCGGACAATAACATGTGGGAAACACACCCTGAGACTTGGCCACAGAACGCAGATCATGGGCGTGTTGAACCTGACACCTGACTCGTTCTCGGGGGATGGACTGGCCGACACTGCAACGCCGGACCTTGACGCCATTGTGAGGGTAGCTCAGGCGCAAGTGGACGCCGGGGCTGACATTCTTGATATCGGCGGTGAATCCACCAGGCCGAGATCGGAGCCAGTCACTGCCGAGGAAGAGAGAAGGCGTGTTATACCCGCCATCGAAGCTATCGCTTCGTCTGTGGATGCTCCGATCTCGATTGATACCTACAAGGCTGGAGTAGCAAAAGCTGCAATAGACGCTGGCGCAACAATGATCAATGACATTAGTGGTCTCAACTCAGACCAGGGCCTGGCTAAGGTGGCTGCAGAAACCGGAGTTCCCCTGGTACTGATGCATATGCTGAAGACTCCCAAGACGATGCAGGATGGGATCGAGTATCGGGATCTCATGGGTGACATTCTTGATGGATTAGCGCGCTCGATAGAGCTGGCGGAGCGGGCAGGCGTGGCATCTGAGCAGCTAATAGTTGACCCGGGCATCGGTTTTGGCAAGACTATAGAACATAACCTTGAGATTATGAGGCGCCTAAGTGAGCTCAGGTCCCTTGGTCGGGCCGTTCTGGTAGGTACGTCTCGTAAGTCTTTCATTGGAAAGATTCTGGACCTTCCACCCGAGAGTCGGGTCGAGGGGACAGCGGCGACAGTCGCTCTTTCAATCGCCGGAGGAGCGGACATAGTCAGGGTTCATGATGTTGAGCAGATGAGCCGCGTGGCCAAACTGGCAGATGCGGTTACAAGACGAAACTGAGGGATGACCTCAGGGCAGGAGAAGTATGAGTTCTAGCGACCACAATAATGATCGAATAATAGTCCAAAACATGCGCTTCAGTGGCAAGCACGGTGTCACGAAGGAAGAGAGAAGTCAGGCCCAGGGGTTCGGGGTAGATGTCGAGATTGTCAGGAACCTGCAGATCGCGGGACACAGCGATAATCTTGAGAGCACAGTTGACTACGCACGTGTCCATGATATCGCCCGACAGGTGATCGAGGGTGAGCCGTACAAGCTTCTCGAGGCAATTGCCGAGCAGATCTCAAGAAGATTATTCGAGGGATTTGCCTTTGAAGAAGCCATCATTCGAGTATGGAAGAACGAGCCACCGCTGGGTGGACAGGTTGACTACGCCGGAGTGCAAATACACAGGTTCAGGCCTGCAGACAATAGAGTCTACCTCAGCCTCGGCTCCAACGTGGGTGACAGGGAAGAGAATATATACAGAGCATTAGCTTTGATCGAGGACGCGACTCCCAAGGTGCACGTGACTCAGGTTTCTCCAATATATGAGACCGAACCCGTTGGTAATCCGAACCAGGGTTGGTTCCTGAACTGCTGTGCAGAAGTCCAGACTGAGCTTTCACCCGCAGTGTTCCATGAGTTGACTCGTGCCGTAGAGGACGAGATGAACATAGAGCCTAAGATCAAGTGGCAGCCTCGAGTCATCGATGTGGACATACTTCTATACGGTGCCAGGACGATAAATAATGGCAACCTCACGATCCCACATGAATTCATGGCCGAAAGAGCGTTTGTTCTTCAGCCTCTAGCTGACATCGCCTCAGATGCTAAGCATCCAAATGGCAGCAGCATCGGTGAAATGATGTCGGCTCTGACCGACCATGAGGAAGTAAGGTTGTTCAAGTACTAGACTCCCGGTCTGGTCGCCTGCATCTTTCGCTCTTCCTGGTCGTATCGATCTGGGGTGTCGCCTTTGTGGCGGTTCGATTAGCTCTCGAGGATCTATCCGCGATTGAACTTGTGGTCTTGAGGGCTGTTTTGGCCGCAATCGTGTTCTTGCCTATCGTTAGATTTTCAAGTCTCTGGAAGTCAGATACGACCCTAGTCGATCTTGGTAGATTCCTCCTCCTTGGAGCGACAGGCCTTGTCATCTATCAATACGCTATCAATCTTGCCAGTGAATCGGCGACTGCTACTGTGGTCGCCATCATGGCGACCCTTGCACCCATGCTGACGGCTGTTCTCGCTTGGTATTTGCTGAAGGAAGCTATTCCGGGGCGTGCGCTGTTGGGCGGAGCGGTCGCATTTCTTGGGGTTCTGCTGGTAGTCGTCGGGCCCACAGGGGACGTTTTGGGCAGAACCGAACCCTTGGGAGCATTGGTCGCATTGATCCCTCCCATGGCGTGGGCGGTCTATACGGTGGTGGCAAAGCCATTGTTCGCAAGGTATGGCTGGAAGGAAGTAGCCATCATCTCAACGGTTTTCGGGGGAATGCTACTCGCCCCTTGGTCACTGGGGCCTCTTACAAAACTCCCGGGACTTCCGGTCGGCACGATTCTGGCCGTTCTTTACCTAGCAGTTGTATCGACTAACTTCGCGTACCTGGCATGGAATCGAGCGCTTGCGGGCCTCGAAACGCATCAGGCGGCGGGGTGGATCTATGTCGTTCCGTTGGTGACGGCGATCACGGCAATACCGGTGCTGGGTGAAAGTGTGACCTACAGTCTTGTGATCGGTGGAGCGCTAATCGTCGTCGGCGTTATCCTAGTGGAGCGTCGAGCTCCCGGATAACCATTCCAGATAATGGCTTCGGGTAGAAATAGGTCGATTTTTGTGGCATGAATTCGCCTATTCCGGCTATTTCTTGGACGGACGCTAGCGGGGTCGTGTTGAGGAAGGTCGCGAACTGGTAGGCCCCGCTGTCAACGTCAGCAATGATCTTGTCCTCATCCACAGCGAAGTCCAGGTTCTTCTTGGATTCCCCGGGATCTAGAGAGACTCCCATTATTCCGTTGAGTAGAAGTACATGGAGCTGAGCAACGTCAAGGCCGTTCCATTCTGGTGCACGATCCGCGGGCATCTTTGCTTCCCATCCCTGAGCGGGGCGGAGTAGGGCGAATGAGTTGTCAGACGCCCCTTCTATTCCGGGGCCGTAGATGCCCAGGACATTACTGCCAGCCGACGCCTTTAGGTCCGAAATGAACTGCTCCTTGGCCGATGCCTCGTAATGGGTAACATCGAACACTTCGGAAAGTTTAGAGCCGACCTGGGAAACAACTTCCTCGGGAAGATCTCTGACCTGACGGTGTGTCGGAAGAACGAGCATCCCGTCGGCGTGTGTATTCACAAGGAACATGAACATATAGTCCCAGGGCTGATCACCGGTAGCATCTGGATTCTTCTCTCGCATCTCATTTCGATACTTAAGTGAGGTCTCGTATCTGTGATGGCCGTCCGCGATATACAGCGTCTTGTCCGATAGTGCGGAGCTAATGTGTTCGAGCGCAGATGGGTCTGTAATGGCATAGAGCCTATTGGTCACACCCTCTTGCACCGCTTCCATCACGAGGTCGCCCTTGTTCTCGATTGAGAATTTATCAATTTGCTTTGACTCGTCTGTGTAAACGCAGAAGACCGGCGAAAAGTTGGCCTTGCACTCGCGGACCAGATTCAAACGGTCAGCCTTTGGCTTTGGCAGGGTCTTCTCGTGGGGGAGGATTCCTTTTTCGGCGTACTCCATCACTTGGACTGCCGCCATGATTCCCTCACGAGAGTACTCGGTACCTCTCCACTCGAATACCTGCTGGTATAGGTAGAAGGCTGGCTTGTCGGCCATGGCCATCATGTCCGATGCTTTCCAGTCCTTTAGGAAAT
>JAUVYG010000119.1 GCA_030603185.1 Actinomycetota bacterium
GTCGGAATGTGGACCCTTGTTGTCCCAGGCTCAACGGAAAACTGGGAACGAAGGTATTTGTACGGGGGAATCGTTGTAGTGTTTCTGTCTACCGCCCTGGTCACCCCTGTTGTGAATGGCACGGCGTTTTTGTTCTGGATAGCTCTCGGGTTGATCAGTGGCCACGCGGCGGTTCAGCGCCCGGCTGACGCTGAGGTCGATCGAAAAGCGCCCGGTGGGGCTGCCTTTATCTCTGTCCTGTTGCTTGCGCCTGGCGCGGGCATTCTTCTCTTCATGTCGGTTCTGCCACAGTTCGCGGAGGTTAGATACTCCGCGGCTGAGCGGGCTTGGGCTGCGGGGGATTCGAGTACAGCCCTAGAGGCATATGACTCAGCGGTTCGGTTGAATCCATACCGAGATAGGTACCTTGGCCAAAAGGGGCTCAAGATGTTCGACCTTGCGCTATTTAACGCCAGCAACCTAGAGGTGGATGCGGCGCTTGCCACAGTCGCTGAGGCCTGGGACAAAAATCCCCGGGAGCAAAGCTATCCGCTGGCTCTCGGCAGAATGAACATGCGACTGGATGGGGCGTATCCAGTCACCTCGCAACGTGCATTGGCATTGTTCGATGAAGCCATTAGGCTTGCCCCGAATGATCCGCGTGCACATTACTGGAGGGCTCGGGCTGTTCTGGCCAGTGATGGACCCGATACGGCTTCATCCGAAGCCGTAGATTCCCTGAATCAGGCTCTTACAATCGCTCCAGAGTATGCAGAGGCGATTGAGCTTCTATCAGAGCTGAAAGAGGGCGGGGCAGAGCAATGAGTGCTCCTAGGGATGAGTTCTATGTTGAACTCTCGCCCGGGGGTCGATTGACCGACGACAGGGCCGAGCGGTGGGAGCGCCCCATTGTCGCTGTCCTTGTAGCCATGGTCCTTCTGATCCCACTTCTGATAGTACCGTCGTTGTCTTCGATGTATGAGCTCCCAAAAGCAGTGGCACTTTGGATCCTGGGGGCAGTTCTTCTGTTCCTGGTGGTGGGAAAATACCTAAGTCGCAGGAATGCTTTGAGCGGCGGCTATGGTTCGTCCGATAGGTACCTGGAGTGGTCGGTTGTAGGTGGGCTCTTGGTGCTTGCAACCCTGTCCACCGCGTTGTCTATCGAGCCCACGACTAGTTTCTTTGGAAGATACGGTCGATACGACGGTCTTCTCACATTGGCCGTAGGGGCCGCAACCTATCTAGCAGCCATGCAGGTCGACTGGACTCCGATCCGTCTTCGGATCCTTTCCTGGTCGCTGGTGTCGTCAGCAGTAGTAGCTGCCATCTATGGACTGGCCCAGACACTGGGATTCGAGTTCATCAGCCAGCAGATCACTTTTACGGCGGGTCGCAGCGCAGGTACTTTTGGTAATCCGTCGCTCTTTGTCGGGTTCCTTGTCTTCTCGCTACCGGTGGCAGCCTCTCTGGCTGTCAGCTACTGGAGGCGGCAGAGGCCACTATCCGTTTTAGCCATAGTGATGACGGCAGTGATCGCTAGCGCGTTGCTGATGACTCTGGCCAGGGGTGGGTGGCTCGGTGCCGTAGTGGGAATCGCAATGTGGGCATGGATGGGCAGACGTCATCTAGCCGAGAGAAAAACTCTGGCAATAACACTTGTCGCGGTGATCATCGGGACCGGAATCGCCTGGACGGCGATCACAGCAGTGTGGGACCAACCTCAATTAAATGTTGCAGCCAGAGCCGCCGAAACGGCTTCCCTGGCCGAGGGAAGCGTGGGCATTCGCATCGAGACATGGAAGGCCGCAGTCTCAGCTGTAGCCGATAGGCCGATCCTTGGGTGGGGGCCGGACACCTATGGACTGGTTTCCCCGGGGTATGAGACTCAGAGGTTCGTAGATCTTGCCGGCCCGGTGATCGAGGACAACTCACACAGCATTCTTCTTCAGACCGCGCTCAGTTCCGGTATTCCAGCGGCTCTACTGCTGCTATTCATGGTGGTTCTGCTTATCAGAAGAGGGGTCTCGGGGACGATCGGTCGTATCGCTCGCGAGGCTGGCCAACCTCGCGAGGTGCGCGAAATACTGGGTGCAATGCTTGAGACCAGGGACGGAGTCCTTGGTGAGACAGAGGAGTCCGGGCGTCTTCGGGTAAAAGTTGACGAGGCGGTGAGTAAGCACCGCTCTGACTCCGAGATAGAATCCCGCGAGATCGCGATTGCGGCTTTCACCGCCGCGGGAGTCGGCTACTTCATCACTGTGCTCACGACTGTGAATCCTGTGGGAAGTGGATTTCTTCTTTGGCTGGCTTTTGGAATGATCGGGGCTCTGGTCGCCGACAAAGTGGCTACCCAATTCAGACTGCCGCTAGGCGTGAGATTGCCATCGGCCATCAGGCAGGGCCTTCTGATAATGATAGGACTGGTCCCACTGGCGATTCTCGTTGTGGGCGTAATGTTTCTCGTGGCCGATCGGAACTATGAACAGGGATCACAGCTCGAGAGTCTGACATTTCTGCAGCAGGCGCGCGCGGAATATGATGATGCAGCAGCCCTCAATCCATGGGAACAGAGGTATCAAAGGGCTAGCGGCCGGACCGTGATCATAGCTGGCCTACAGATCGGTGATCGTGCCCGCATGTTGGAGGCGATCGAGGTGTTCAGCGCTCTACGTGCACGATCACCCCTTGATATTAACAACCATATGTTCCTGGGGCAGGCCTATCTGGCAATGGCCCAAACCTTCACGAATCCTGCTGACGCCAGGTTGGCCGCTGACGCGTTCAGAGGTGCCATCAATGTCAGACCCAGGTCTTTTGAGGCTTATAGCTTCCTCGCCGCAGCCCTATTCTTTCAAGGAGACTATGAGGCCTCTCGAGAGGCAGCAGAGGCGACACTTGCTATCAAGGAGGACGGCCAGGCTCACTATTACCTGGGTCGCCTCTATCTTCAAGAAGGGGATAGCGCCGCAGCCGGGCGCGAATTCAGAAAAGCTGTCGAGCTTGATCCATCCCTCTCTGAGGCCAGACAAGCCGTCGATGACCTCCCCAAGTAGGTCGCCCGTGGTTTCTTTCGAGTTGCGACCGTAGACCAATTTGGATACAGTCAACTAGGTGGAGAACGTAGTAGCCAACGCCGATGAAAAGGTTGTGATTTGAAGAGAGTCCAAATAGTCGTCCGTGGCACGATTCTCCTTCTGTTCGTTCTTCTGGCCCTCCTCGCGTTTTATTATTATCAGCTGATAAACCCTCCCATGCAGGTAGGAGAGTCTTCTGGGGCGGGTGTAAGTCACGTCATGTCCATCTATGGATACGGTCCCACGGCGGATGAACAACTCCTGAATCCAGATGGATTGGCTTTTGACGATGCTGGGAACTTCTACATCGCCGACAGCGGTCACTCTAGAATCCTGGTGTTCGACCCGAATGGCGGTTACCTGCGGACTATTGGGACAAAGGGAACAGGCGAGAACGAGATCACATTCCCTCTCGGCGTGGCCGTGCAGGGTGACCGACTCTATGTGACCTCTATGGTTCTATCCAAGATGATCATCTACGACCTTCAGGGTGAGGTCATCCAAGAGGTGGTCCTTGATCGACCCATCAGGGTCAAGAACTACAAGGATCAATTGTGGATGACGACTCCCGGCCAAATATGGCTGACCGACCTAGAGGGCAATGTTCTCAGGACATTCTTCCGCAGGGGGCAGGCCGAGGGTCAGCTGAATTATCCGAATGGTCTGGCCTTTGACTCAGAGGACAACGTTTTTGTCTCTGACACGATGAACAACCGAATTCAGGCGATATCGAAGGACGGCAATCTGGTCATCGAGCCTCTGGGTGAACCCACAAGAAGCATGAATCAAGAGGACAGACTTTTCGGTCTTGGTATGGGTGCCGCCATCGACGATCAGGATCGACTGTATATCGTTGATGCATTCCGAAGCTCAATCAGAGTTTTCAATCACGACGGTGACGAGTTAGCTGAGATCGGCATCGAGGGATCGAACGATGGGCAGTTGAACCACCCCTCCGAAATCGTCTACATGGGCGGCAATAGATTTGGCATAGTTGACAAGAATAATGACCGAGTTCAGGTGCTAGCGTTGGCCGTTCCGAGTGAGCCAGGCGGCGCGATTCCGACACCCACATCCCAGGTGCCCTACATTATCGGCTTTTTCGGGCTTCTCATTATAGGTTGGATAATTTGGCGCCTGACGAGGTCTCGCCAGGTAAAACAGGAATCTAAGGATTTCTAATCGTATTCTAATCCCATTTGGGTTGAATGTAGGCTGGCACCTAGTTAACTTAGAGTCGGAAGTTTTGCACCCCAATGGATGGGATGTATGACTCCCAGGAACTGCCTCAAACAGTCGGTGAGAATCGGCTTGAGGGGAACCGCGTAAGCGGTTCCTTTGTAAACCAAATAGATTTTATACATGAGAGGAGGTGAACATATATATGAGGAAAATTTTTGTTGTAACAATGGTAGCGGTGTTCGTCCTCTCTATGGCCGGAAACGCAATGGCTGCAGGTTGGTGGAAGGAAAACGCCAACGATACTATCAATGAGGTTGCTAACAATGGCAATACGTCTGCTGACGTAGCTATTTGGAGCTCTGCAGTTGATAACTCTGGTGCTTCCTCACCACACGGTGGTTTTACCGCAACTTCAAACAAGTGTAAGACTTGCCACGCGGTTCACGGTGCTCTTTCAGATAGCTTCCGGCTTTTGAAGGACAAC
>JAUVYG010000144.1 GCA_030603185.1 Actinomycetota bacterium
GCGCGACGACCGTGCCCGGCGCGATGTCGAGATCGATGTGCTCCAGCACCGTGTCCCCGGTGGCATAGCGAAAGCTGACGTCGCGAAACTCGATGGCACCCCTGGCCCTGCCCGGCAACTGGACGGCATCAGGGCGTTCAATCACGTCTGGATGTTCGTCCAGCAGCTCGCTCACGCGCTCCGCACCTGCCAGGGCTTCTTGCACCTTCTCCCATGCCTCGGTTAGAGCGCGCACGGGCTGGTAGAGCATCTCCAGGTACAGGAAGTAGGCCACCAGATCCTCAATGGCCAATGACTGCTCCAACACGAACTGCCCGCCGAAGTATACCAGTACGATCATGCCCAGCGATGAGGCGAACTCCACAAAGGGGTGGAACGTGGCCATGAGGCGCAATGCGTGGAGCATCGAATCCCGGTACCTGACGATATGGCCGAAGATGTTGGCGGCCTCCAACTCCTCCCTGGTAAATGCCTTGATCTCGCGAATCCCTGAGAGGTTGTCGTTCAGCGCCGCGTTCAGTTCACCTAGCTCAACCTGGCGCTCGCGGAATGCCGGCCGGACGTACTTAGCGAAGCCCCGCATGGCCAAGACGATCAGAGGGATCGGGATCATGCTCAGGAGGGCAAGTTTCCAGCTCATGCTGAACAACACAACCGTGACCCCAATCAGCATAAGCACATTCACCATGACGTCCGGTACCGCATGCGCGATCAACTGCTCGAGCAACTCCGAGTCGTTGACCACGCGTGACATCAGTTGGCCCGTTTGCCTGTCCTCGTAGAAACGAAGCGACAGACGCTGCAGGTGCCGGTAAACCTCTACCCGAACGTCTGCGACCACACTCCAGCCCGCAACGTGGGCCATGTAGCTTCTCACAAAGCGCAGAACTGCGCGCGCGACATAGACAGCCAGTGCCAGCTGGGCCAACCGGGCGATGGTACCCATCGCCTCTGCCCCCGCGGCGGGGTCGGTGACAGTGGCGACCATGGATCTGACAATCCACGGGATAAGCAGCTGTACGCCCACGAGCAAGAACATGCTGACCACAGTCAGCGCAAGCGGGCCAACGTACCGCCGTGCATACTTCAACAAGAACCCGAGTTGTCTCATCGCAGGATCTCCCGGAGCGACGGGCCACTCCAAGGGGTTCTGTCAAGCCCCTCAGACGCCTGAGCAGCTTGACTGTGATGATGTTGATCGGCCCCAAACGAGTCAACTAGAGACTGAATGGCGGCGCGAGATGGCTTACCGGCCCGGGTCAGGCACCAGTTCCACCCAGATCGGCAGGTGATCACTAGCCCTGGCTTCTGTAAGCGTTCCAGCCCCGATGGCGGACATACCTCTCGTGAAGACATGATCAAGGGTGAATCCAACCACAGCGTACCTGGCAGTGGCTCCTGTACCCCTGGACGCCCTCTGCAATCCAGCACTCCTGAATCTGCTCTCCAACTCCTCGATGCTCTGGGGCGTGAACGTGTTGAAATCACCGCCAACGATTACGTGTTCGTAGTCTGCACCAACGCTCTCAAGTAGCGTGTGATACTGATCGTTTCGCTTCCGAGCGCTCAGCCAAGGCGTCTCGGTGTGAACGGAGTACGTCAATACATCGATCCCGTCGACAGCGATGAGCGCCCTCACCGCAATCCTCATCTGCCCGGTCAAGGGATTCGTGTGCGGAAGGACGATCTTGCCCGGATCGCGGATGGGCCACTTTGACAGAATGGCGTTGCCGAAGTTCTTGCCGTGACGGGGATGAACTGCCGCCGGATAGTACACATAATCGTACTTCAATGATTGCGCCACGAGCTCGGTGCCCGCTTCATCCATTTCCTGAAGCAGGATCACGTCCGCATCGTCGAATTCCCCAAGTTCCTGAATCGCCAGATCGATGTGCTCTGCAAAACTGATATTATAGGATACCACCTTGATGACGCCGCCGAACTCCGATGGACCATCGGAGTATTGACCAGAGAAAACGGGCCCAAGCGCGCCATCGTAGTTGCTGCTGAAACCGCATGAGACATAGAACAGGCATAGGACAAGTGGTACGAGAGCCATGACTCCTTTCATCCTGAATACCTCGGGGCAACGGTGGGCACGGACCAGCCCCCGAGGAGCACTCTGAACGTTGCCAGAACCAGATCCAGCACCGCCAACAGTGCCTTCAGACAAGACCTGCTCCTCAACGACCGCCATGTGACAGCCAAACATACGTCGAGCTCCCCTTGGAACCCGGTGCGCATCATCTCCACGTCAGACGCTAGGATTCCGTACACTGTGACACAAAGCCAGAACGGCCTGTCGCAGCTCACCGAGATTGCGCCACCACTCGGGCCGCTTGGCCGAGGAATACCCGGCGCTTCAACTGTCACTCCCATCATCCTG
>JAUVYG010000005.1 GCA_030603185.1 Actinomycetota bacterium
TGTGAGACCCCACTCAATCGCACGCTCAGGTTTCATGATGTCAAGGTTCTCAGTTCGGGCCTGAAATATTTCATTACCTGTAAGAAGTTCGTTGTACTCATCGATCCAATGAGGCATCTCGTCGCAGATCCGCAGAGCTGCGGCAAAGAACTCTTCGGGAGCGTCCTGAACGACACCGCCGACTCGTAGATAGTTGGGAGTCATTCGGTAGCCAGCAACCAGCTCGAACAGGTCCAGTATCTTCTCGCGCTCTCTGAATCCGTAGAATGCAGGAGTCAGAGCTCCGACATCGAGGCCATAGGTTCCGTAGAAGAACAGGTGGCTAGAGATTCGATTCAATTCAGCCATTATTATTCGAAGCCACTCAGCCCTAGGTGGAACTCTGACATCCATGAGTTTCTCGACCGCTAGGGCATAGACCCACTCGTTAAAGAAGGCGCCAATGTAATCTGTCCTATCCAACAGCACAAAGACTTGATTGTAGTAGCGAGCCTCGGCCAGTTTTTCTACACACCTGTGCAGATAGCCGATGTGCGACTTTGTGTTGACCACAACTTCTCCGTCAAGCTCAACCTCTAGATACAGAACACCATGAGTGCTCGGATGCTGAGGTCCGAAGTTGACGGTGATCGTCTCTGTTTTTAAGTCTGTGTAAGCTTCTGTATCAATACTCTGATCAGGCATTATGCATCACTCAATAGATAGCTGTCGATATCATCATGCGACCAGTCTTTCCGAAGAGGAAAACCGGGGAAATCATCGGCTAAAAGTAGTTTTCGTGGGTCTGGGTGACCAATGAACTCAACGCCGTAGAGTTCGGCAGTCTCACGCTCGTGCCAATTGGCAGTTACCCAGACGGGAGTAACGGTGGCAATTGATCCGCCATCCCTAGAAACCGATGCTCTCAGAACAAGGGCGTTGTGATCGCTGGTCCGATATAGGTGGTAAACGATTTCAATGGAGTCAGGATGGTCAAGTCCAGAAACATCATGTAGTAGGTCAAAATTCATTTCGTTGCGAACGACTTCGGCTACTTCAGTCATGGACTCACTTGGTACCGTGACATTGAATTTTCCGTCAGCCGTCGTAGCAACTGAGCCCTGGAAGCGGGTCGCAAGCTCTTCAGCGGCTTTGTTTAGATCCATATCAGACATGCTTG
Organism: Actinomycetota bacterium; assembly: GCA_030603185.1. GTDB lineage: Bacteria > Actinomycetota > JAUVYG01 > JAUVYG01 > JAUVYG01 > JAUVYG01. The sequence continues at coordinate 1,160 of JAUVYG010000005.1, forward strand.
GCTATCTCTATTCTGCGATCCGCAAGAGTCATACGCCTGTCCTTTAGGCTCTCGGACTCGATTTTTTCTTGCAGCTTCATGAATCCATGCATCAGCGCTTCAGGCCTTGGGTGGCAACCTGGGATGTAGATGTCGACGGGCACTACCTTATCAGCGCCCTTGACCACGTTGTATCCCTCTTGGAACACGCCACCACTGACAGCACATGCGCCCATAGCAATAACCCACTTAGGGTCTGCCATCTGCTCGTAGAGGACCTGAGTAACCTCGACCATCTTCTTGTTGATGTTTCCAGCGATGATCATCACATCTGCCTGTCGAGGAGTTGCTCTAGGAATTACACCGAACCGCTCAAGGTCATACCGGGACATGTTTACGGATATAAGCTCGATAGCACAGCATGCGATACCAAAGGTAAGGAACCAAAGGGAAGACTTTCGAGCCCAGTTGAACACATTGTCTACGGTTGTAAGTAGTACTTTGGGCATTGGCGTGTCAGAAATGTGTGGAGGTGTCATACCCAGCGAAGCACTCCCTTCTTCCAAGGATAGAGAAGACCCAGTAGAAGGATCATTATGAATATAAGCATTTCAACGAGTCCAAGTAGACCGAGCTGATTAAATGCAACGGCCCACGGGAACATGAACACAGTCTCAATATCGAAAATCAAAAACAGTAGAGCAAAAATGTAATACCGGATACTGGTCTTAACCCACGGCTGCCCGATGATGGGGACACCGCACTCATAGGGGTCTGATTTGATATCGGACTGAACCGACGGTGAGAGGAAGCGCTCGACCATGAATATAAGCATCACAAAGCCGGCGGCTACGAGCATGAATATCCAGATGTATAAAAGCTCTATTGGCATTAGCTAACCTCTCTTGCGCGATCGCATCCGTCGCACCGTGAGATTGAACGAACTGTTCCGGCGCAAACGGTATCTCTACCGTTGTGCACTCCGAGCATTTTAGCAATGGGGTTTTGCTGCATCAAGGGAATTAATCCAGCTTCTCTATACGAGCGGCCGACATCTTGAACGCGGGGGTTTTAGATGCGGGATCCATTGAGCCGCTAGTGAGCCGATTAGCTGGCGCTTCCGCGAAATGGAACGGAAGGAACACAACGCCCTCTGGAGGCATGTTGCTCTCCTTCACCTTTACTTCAACGGACCCTCTTTTGGTCACGACCCGTACTTTTTCCCCATCCGAAACTCCCAATCTGCGCACATCTTCAGGATTGACCTCGAGTCCCGCCTCGGGAGTGAGCTTGTCTAGAGCCTCTGATCTTCTGCTCATGGTTCCGGTGTGAAAGTGCTGTAGCATGCGTCCCGTAGAGAGCTGGAATGGGAACTCATCCTCTGGAAGTTCGCCGCGGCCATTCTGCTCGATCACTGTGAATCGACCACGGCCGCGAGGGAACGATTCCCCGTACAGGACTCTGGTTCCAGAATGATCGGTGTCGGGCACAGGCCACATGAGGTCATTATTCCCGAGCCTCTCATGCCTTACTCCGGCGTACTGCGGTACAAGCCCAGCAAGCTCCTCCATGATCTCAGCCGACTCCGTGTACGACATCGGGTAACCCATCTTTGTCGAGACCTCGGAGATTACCTGCCAATCGGTGCGGGACTCCCCTATCGGAGGAATGGCAGGCCTGATCAGTTGAACGCGTCGTTCGGTATTGGTAAAAGTGCCGTGCTTCTCAGCAAAAGATTGCACTGGAAGTACGACATCGGCTAGCTCGGCGGTCTCAGACAAGAATATGTCCTGGACGACCAGTAGCTCCAGATTGTTCAGGGCTTTTCTGACATGGTCAATGTCAGGGCTACTCATCATCGGATTCTCACCCTGAATGTAGAGGGCCTTGAGCTCTCCAGTAGCAGCGGCATCCTCCATCTCAACGACGGTCAGCCCCTCTGCATCAGGGACAGTGGCGCCCCAGGCTTTTGAGAACTTCTCGCGCACTGCGGGATCAGATACTTTTTGGTATCCGGGCAAAGTAGTAGGCAACCCCATATCGCTGGCACCCTGAACATTGTTCTGCCCTCTCAGAGGCATCAGGCCGGTTCCAGGCCTTCCGATATGGCCGGTCATCAACGCTAGATTAACAAGGCCGTATGCACCGTTAACACCCGCGATATGCTGGGTGATGCCCATTCCCCACAGGATCATTCCTCGTTTGGCTTTTCCATAGATCAGAGCAGCTTCTCTCAATCGATCGGCTGGAATACCTGTAAGCTCAGCTACATCCTCAGGGCTGTAATCAGCAAGTACGGTCTTTAGCTCTTCGAATCCTTCTGTTCGGGCTGAGATGAAGTCTTCGTCGATCAATCCCTCATCCAGGATGACTCGAGCCATGGCATTCAGAACCGCAACATTACTGCCGGCACTTGGTCTTAGCCAGACATCGCTGTGCTCCACCATTTCGATTCGGCGAGGGTCGATGACGATAATGGAGGCATCCCGCTCATGCTTTGCAGCAAGAGCAACATTCGAAATCACTGGATGAGTCTCAGTGGTATTCGAGCCGATCACGATGATGGCATCTGCTTCACCGATGTCTCGAGTCGTGGCGGAAGGGGCGCTACTACCCAGAGCCTCACCGAGGGCCACTGCAGAAGCGATATGACAAAGTCGTGCGCAATGGTCGACATTATTGGTGCCGATGGTGGCGCGCATGAACTTTTGGAAAATATAATTCTCTTCATTGGTGGCTTTGGACGAGTTCAAGCCGCCTATGGCCCCAGGACCATTCTCTTTCAGGATTGCTCCTAGGCGATCAGCAACATAGGTAGTTGCTTCATCCCATGACACGGGTTCGAGTGCTGCCCCTTTTCCACCCTTGCGAATCATGGGGGTCGTCAAGCGATCCTCATGATTGATGAAGTCAAAACCAAAGCGCCCTTTGACGCACAGATTGCCTTCATTGGCCTCAGAATCAAAGGAATTCGAGACCGCTACAACCTTTCCATCCTCGGTCTGCAGATCGAATACGCATCCGACTCCGCAATAGACGCAGGTGGTTGATGTCTTGTCTCTGGTGGAGGCGCGCATCTTCCCCTTATCTGTGAGGTCCTTGAGTGCACCGGTAGGACATGCTGAGACGCACTGTCCACAGTTATTGCAGACAGTGTCCCTAAAGTCTGTGGTCCCACTTACCAGAGCCGGATACTCGTCCGAGTCGACGGTGTAGACCTTCCGGCGTTGCACCTCGTCGCAGATCCGGACACAGTTGTGGCATTTAATGCATTTCTCTTTGTCCATCACAAAGAATGGGTAGCTCGTCAGTTGAGTTAGTTGCTTGTCACCTTTGAACTCTTGGGTGCCAGCCTTATATTTGATCGAGTTCTCTTGAAGCTGGCACTCTCCAGCAGCCTGACAGATACATTGCAGGCATCGCTCAGCCTCAGCCTTAGCTTGCTCATCCGTGAAGCCTGTGTCGACCTCACGGAACGCTCCGCTGGCATCATCGGCGCCAAGATTGCCTGGGGTGATCTCGACACCGAACGTCGAGTTGCGAGGCTCAGCCTCAATGGCAGGCATAGACGCTCTCGGTGTGGTGTTCTCTGTGTGCGCGCCGATATCGAACAGGGTGGGATTCTCTTCAGCCACAATTCGAGCGATATCCCGTTGGTCATTACCTTCTAGGAAGGCAGATATGGCCTTGGCAGCACGACGACCGCCTCCAACTGCTTCAACTACTGTCGCTGCGCCTGTCTCACAGTCACCGGCTGCAAACACTCTTGGCAGGCTCGACATCATGGTGGATTCATCCACATTGATCGATCCCCAGCCGGTAAGTGACATGTCTTCCTTCGTGCCAGGCATATCAACGTCCTGCCCGATCGCCAGAAGGATGTTGTCGACGACAATGTCAAACTCTGAACCCTCGACCGGTTCCGGTCTGCGCCTACCGCTATCGTCCGCTTCGCCCAGGGCCATTCTCTTACAGGTCATCACTAGGCTGCCATCTGCCGCCTCAGATATCGAGACAGGAGCGGTCAGGAGCTCTAGCTCAACACCTTCGACCTCGCACTCATGGATCTCGTGCGCGCTTGCCGGCATCTCATCACGACCGCGACGATATACGAGCGAAACATTGCTCGCGCCCAACCTTCGAGAGGTACGAGCTGCATCAGCAGCTGTAAATCCTCCACCAATGACAGCAACGCGATCACCGACGGTAGTTCGCTTGCCTCGGTTTACCTCGGCAAGGAACTCAATGGCAGAGTAAACGCCCTCGCTGTCCTCACCATCCACACGAGCTGCTTTACCCACGCTGGCCCCGATGCCCATGAACACTGCGTCATGTCCTGAGTCGGTCAGCCCAGTAATGGATATGTCGCGTCCAAGAAACTTACCGGTCTCTAGTTTCACGCCAAGATCCAGAATGTCCTGAATCTCTTGGTCTAGAACGTCTTTGGGCAGTCGGTAGGGCGGGATCCCGTAGCGAAGCATCCCACCGGCCTTTTCGAGGCCTTCGTAGATGGTCACATCATGACCATCCAGCGCAAGGTAATAGGCGGCTGATAGCCCCGCAGGGCCGCCACCGACGACTGCAACGGATTTTCCTGTTGCAGGCTCACAATCCGGTTGGGTCTTGTCCCCGGCCTCGACAGCCTTATCCGCGGCATGGCGCTTCAACCAACAAATGGCCACCGGCTCACCATCGATCTGCGAGCGACGACAAACTGTTTCGCAGGGCGCAGGACATACGCGTCCGATCACTCCCGGCAACGGAAGGCGTTCTTTGATAAGAGTAGTTGCCGCTCCGAACTCGCCCTTGGCTATTAGGTCGATGTAGCCGGCCACATCAATGCCTGCTGGACATTTGTACTGGCATGGCGGCAAACAGTACGCATTGTGATTCTCTAGATACTCGCTGAGAATGACCCGTCGGCTCTCGACCAGGGCGGGAGAGTCAACAGTGATCGCCTGCCCATCCTCAGCGGCGGTCTGACAAGCAAGTACCGGCTCGGATTGCCCACTTATCTCTACGGCACAGACACCGCACCTACCGACAGGTTTGGTGCGAGGGTCAGAGCAGAGGTTCGGAATGTGCACACCGGCCCGCAATGCGGCCTTAAGTATGGTGTCACCAGTAAGCGCAGGTACGGAAGTGCCGTCTATATCTATTGTGACTGTCGCCGTTTGAATACTCATGATCAAATAACCCTTTTGTCGAACGGGCGAACCCGCTTACTTCCGGCAAATAACATGAGAGAGCGCCCAGGCGACCGACAGCCCTCTAGATCTAAGCAAACAGGTGCTTCCGAGTGGTTTACTCCACTTGCGCCAGTCACACCTGCTAAATGTTGAAAACGTAGAACGATTCTACCAGAGCGAACTGGTTCGTCTCAACGAAATTCGGGCTTCTAGTCCTCTAGGTATGGATCCAGGTAGGAGTCAAAGTACAGAGTGTCGTTGCGGAATATCTCTGAGGTCCGAAGAACGCCCATCAAGTCCTTGTCCATCGGGTCAAGAATCGCTGAATCAAGACCATGGTTCATAAGGAACACTAGGTAGATCTTGGTGAGCATGTTCTTAAGCTTGCTCGGGGCGCCATTAGAGATGTTGCTCAGACCGACTACCGTGTGTACCTGCGGATCACTAAGCTCACGGAACATCGTCAGGGCCTCAAAAGTCTCTTTTGGTGGCTGAAGCGACTGCGCGGTGGTAATTGAGAGAACCAAAGGATCGAGGTAAAGGTCGTCAGGTGAGACTCCCTCCACCATGCAACGACCGAGGATCTCAGCAGCTATCATTACCCTCTCGTTCGCATCCCTCGGAATACCTTTGTCGGTCATCGTCAAGCCGATGATCTTCGCTCCGTATTTTGCTGCGAGTGGGATCATGGAGTCCATTCGCTCCACGTCACCCGATGTCGAGTTGATCATCGCTTGACCGTTATGCACTTTGAGTCCTGCCTCGATAGCAGCAGCATTGGTGGTATCAAGGCAAATGGGCTTGTCGACCTCGGCCTGAACCTGAGTGACCAACCACTCCATCAATTCCGGACCGTCCTTAGAGGCAGGTCCTATGCTGATGTCAATGTAGTCAGCGCCAGCAGCAGCCTGTCGCTTCGCCATATCGATGATCGGAGCGGCATCGCGCTCTTTCATCGCAGCGCCGATCCTTTTGGATATGACTGAGATTCTTTCGCCAATAAGCAGCATTAAATGTTTTCTCCCTTGAGCATGAATACGAACCTTAGAAAGATAACCAAAAGGTTACTCAGTATTCAAGAGCTGTTCCAGCCTTTTTGCCAGCTCGGATACCTTCTCAACTAATTGTGGGTCCTTATCGTAGGCCGATTGACCGGAGAGATCAGCCTCTCGAGTGGCAGCACTCTCTGACACGTAACCCAGGACAGGAATGCCAGGAACAGCCGCCTCGATCCTCTTGGCTTCCTCTTCATCACGGACCTTATTGACCACGATAAACAGGCGCTCAACACCAATATCCTTTGCCAGGCGTGAAATAGTCTTGGCCGTCTGAACACTTCGCATCCCGGGTTCGACCACTATTACAAGGGCGTCCATCCCCTCAGCGGTTGAGCGAGCCAAGTGCTCAATGCCCGCCTCCATATCCATGATCACGACATCATCCCGATCTACGACAAGATGGCGCATCATTGTTCGAACCAAGGCGCTCTCTGGGCACACACAGCCGGTACCACCGTGGTCTATTCCACCCATAACCATGACTTTGACCCCGTTCACCTCGCGGGCAAGGGTCTCTGGTAGATCATCGACTCTAGGGTTGAGCTTGAAGAAACCACCGATGGTGCCTGGCTTAGCTCCAGTACGCTCGATAACGAGGTCCTTCATCTCAGCAATAGGAGTGAATTCCAGCGCCTCTTCCATCTCCATTCCGATGGCAACACTAAGATTGGCGTCCGGATCTGCATCGACAGCGAACACTGTCTTCCCTTGGTCCGCGTAGTACCTGGCAAGAGTCGAAGAGATCGTGGTCTTCCCTACTCCGCCTTTTCCGGTGATAGCTAACTTCATGCTGTCTGCTTCCCCTTGTCTCTCTAAGTCAATGAATGAATCGACATTCCATCGATTCCTTCAGATGCTTCCATAATAGCCTCAGAGTAGGTCGGATGCTGGTGGATGAGTCTTCCTAGCTCAGAGGCTGTCATGCCTTGAGAGATGGCTAAGGCCGCCTCGTGTATCACGTCAGATGCATGCTCGCCGATGATCTGACATCCGATGATCAGTTCTGTCTGCTCATCAGTGACTATCTGGGCAAATCCTTCCTCGTTCCCGTCTCCGAGCGCTCGTCCGAGCGCTCCCATGTTGAATTTGGATACTTTGGCAGTAACTCCCTTTTCGTTGGCAGCCCGGGGGGACAGCCCAACCGAGGCGTATTCTGGGATAGTGAACACGCAGCTTGGGACGACTGAGTAGTCCATCTCCTCGACTATCCCGAGACAGTTAGAGGCGGCCACCTTGGCCTCTGCAGCAGCCACATGTGCAAGCATCGGTTCTCCCACAAGATCGCCTACAGCATATACGCCATCCAGCGATGTTTTCATGCAGCTATCCACGGTGACTGTGCCATGGTCTACTTCGATTCCCAGATCAGAGATTCCAGCAGTCCCGGTATTCGCGGACCGTCCGACTGCCACAAGGATGGTGGAATATCGTTCAACTTGATCATTGGATAAAGTAACGTCGACACCACGATCATCCCGGATCAGGGCCGAAATACTGGCACCCTCGATTATCTGCACTCCGTTCCTCTTGAGATAACGGCTGTGCTGCGCGACGACCCTTGGGTCGTCCTTTCTCATCAACTTTGATCGGGCCAGGATCGTGACGTCTGAGCCCAGAGCAGAGTAGATTGACGCGAATTCAGCGGCGATGATGCCCGCACCGACGATAAGGAGCTTTTCGGGGAGCTCAGTGAGTGCGAGCGCTTGATCCGTGCTGATTACGCGGTCTCCGTCGGTCGAAACATCGGGCAGCTCGACACTTGATGAGCCGGTGGCAAGGATTACCTTGTCCACCTCAATAAGCTCGGTTCCACCTGCCGATTCTACCGATATCTGGAAAGGACTAATCAGGGTCGCTGCTCCAGAGAGGTACAGGACTTTTCTTTGCTTAAGAAGGGACTGAATACCGGCTACCAGCTTACCGATGATGCGATCATTTCGAGCAGTCATCTTCGACAGCGCTACCGTAGGCGTGCCTACTTCAATACCAAGCTCGGAAGCGGTCTGAATATCCTTGAATAAACGTGCAGATCGAACGAGGGCTTTGGTGGGTATGCACCCACGATTAAGGCAAGTGCCCCCAAGTTCCGCTCGCTCTATTAGTGTGACATCCGCACCCAACTGGGCTGCCCGAATAGCAGCGGTGTAGCCTCCTACCCCGCCGCCAATAACGCCTACCCGTACAGGGTCAGTGGCTATGCAGCACTCCAGTCGCGAAGGAATACCGTGAGATCAGTCGCCTCACGTGATCCAACCTGGATCTTCCAATCACCATTCAGCTCGTCCTCAAGCTCACCACTCATCTGAGCTACGTAGCCAGGGATGATGAGACTGTTGTGATTGACCTTTTCGGCCATTCCGGATCGCTTAATGAACTTAGCGATCCTATCAGGAACGAACTTACCTGCAGCCCAGGCTGTCAGGACAGACATTCCCTCGGCATCCATAATCGCGATCCATGTAGGAACCTTGCTGGCCTCTACCTCGCCTGTGACCATGAAATAGGTCAGCGAGAAGTTGGTGGTCAGGATAACGGGCGAATCAGCGGTGGGGTTATTAATCGGATACATTCCCTCATCAACCTGCATTGGACGCTGTGGGTCGGTGAAGATGTTCTGCCGAAGAACGGTAAGTGGGAGGACCTTCCACGCCTCGAGTCCGGACATGACCATGATGCCGCCGTACTTCATGGTGTAGAGGGAAGCGTACATCGTCTCTAGGAGCTCGTTGTCCGTCTCTTCGCACGGGAAAGTGATGACTGGGTATCCAAGTGGCTTGTGCCCACTCTTAAGGGCTGAACGGCGTACATGCACAAGATTCTTGTGAGTATCCGCAGCGTTCCTCGAGCCCGGATCTAAGACTATGTCCTTAATTCCAGCAGCTGCGACCTTCTCGGTCAGAGCCGACAGGTCTTCTAGGCTTCCAGACTCGACCTTAACGACCAGAGGAAGATCAGCTTCCTTGGCGATCGCAGTCATCGCTTCATGATTGCTGTCGGTCGCTGCATAAAGAAGAGGATGGCTGTCCTTGACGCCTGGAGCATCGATGGCAGTCTTAATGGCGTCTGGGTCATCTGACATCAGAATCAACGGAAATCCGGTGGCGGCAAGGGCCTTAGCGGATAGTGCCGCAAATGCTGCTGCGTCCCCAGAGTCATTCTTAACAGCGATACAGTCAGCCTTGAGCAGCTGACCGACTCTCTCGAACTGAGACGCCTTTGCCTCAGCGAGCTTTGTATCTACAACAGCATCATCCATCGAAGTGGAAAGCTGAAGGCCGTATCCAGGGTTGTTGTAGAAGGTCTTTTCGTGACGGAACATGACTAGCTCTTCGCCAACCTTGAACTTGCTATCGCCAGATCCTATTTCTACACCGCGAATAGGAGGAGCGGATGCCTCGGACAATGCCGCTACAGCAGCCTCAGTCACATGTGGACACTCGCCTAGTTCAGCTGCTGCCTGCGCCAACTTCATGGCAAAGGCCAAGCATGTTGGTACCCCACAATCACCACAATTAGTCTTTGGGAGTTGTTTGAAAATCTCTAGTCCTGTGAGCGCCACGCTCATCCCCTTTCAACGTCTCAAATCGGAACCCGGCCGGAGCCCTTATTGTGCGCTCCGGCCGGACCGTTCTTCTATGTTAATTCCGAAGCATCCCCGGCCTTCCGAAGAAGCAACCTGCCTAGGATACAAAAGCGGTCATTACCTGTCCAGTGTTGGACAGTAAGCTACATAATCGGGTCCATGGTAAGTGCGGGATGACCCACCTTGTTCATGTGCTCGATAACCTCATCCTCAGTAGTAGCAGTATTCTCATCAGCGATCTTGCTGATGAAGTCGGGGTCTCCAATTCTCTCCGCCTGCTGCTCTAACAGAGGCCTCATCTGCTCCTTGAGGGAGCTAGGCATCCACGCGATACGCGAGAAGCCGCCGTCACCGAACAAGAATTTTGGTGATCCAAGGTAGTACTTTCCAACCCCCAAGAAACCAGGAGTCTGTACACCACCGCCGACCATACCGGCCATGGTGGAGAAGGTCATTCCCGATGGAGTCATGATAGCGCTGTCGCGATCCACGACCATCACTGCATTTGTCATCGGCATGATTGCCAGAATGGCCTCGAAGCAACCGCAGGACGTCATTGGATTGTGGATCATACTGTATAGACTCAGACTATCCAGCGTGCCCTGAGAGTGTTTCTTAACAAACTCGTTCACACCAGAGAATTCGCCGAGCTTGGCGTCGATGATCTCACCCTTTGGAACTGGCTTGTGACCACCGGTGGGATCGATCTCGGAGCCGACTTTTCCGTCAAGCCAGTTGAAAGCTCCGCACAGTCCAAGCCTCTCAGGGCTGATAACACAGACCTGTGTGGGAGCGAAGGACTGACAGATCATACAAGAGTAGAAGGTGTCCACAGACTCATCGGTCATTCCCTCAAGTCTATGGTCTCTCTCAGAGTAGATCTCGCGTGCGGCCACAAGTTCCTCGGTCACTTTTTCTTGGTCGCTGTAGATCTCAACCTCTACCTTGTCGATAGCATTCTGGAATTCACTGAGCAGCTTTGACCGCAAGATGCGACCAAGATGCTCTAGCTTGAAGCCCTGCTCTTTCGCCTGCTTGCTCACACGTATCCATGCTACGTCGCGCTGTCCGATGTGCATCACACCCTCAGCACCGTTGATCCAGTGATGGAACTGACGCTCCATTATCGGCTCATAGTCTTTATTCATATTGCGCCCAGCGATCTTGACCTTGAGGGCCAAAGGAAGAGCTGAGTTCTCTTCAGTCTCGTCTACATCGGGTCCTACAACGGTGACCTTTCCATCTTCAATGGAATCAAGATCCACTGACTGGATGAGCTCGAAGCAGTCTGACTTGGTGCCGCCCATTTGAACATGAACTGCATCCTTACGCACGCGCTCACCCTCGAAGGCCGGACTGTAGCCAACAGGAATGTCTGGCTTATCCACAATGATCTTGAGTCCGCGAACCTCGATAGCTTTCTGAACGATCTTGTCATGTGGAACTGCGGACACAACGTGCTCGTAGGTTGTAAGACCGCGAGGTAGGATCTCAGGTATTCCGGTATCAGCAATAGCTGGGAACCCGAAGTTGATCGCACCTGCAGCCTGCGCGAATTGCTCGTCGCTCACAGGTCCGAGCGCCATAGCGAACGCAAATATCCTGTTCTTGTTGTATAGAAGGTTCTTCTTGAAGTCACCAGGCTGCACAAGACCAAAGGCCATGGCGGCACGTACAGCAAACCCTAGAGCGAATACAGTCGCGGTGGTGTCGACTCCGAAGGGGACCAGACGGGTCTCCCAACCCATCTCAACGCCGCCCTCTTTCAGCTGATCTGCGAAACTGACACCCTCTTTGTTTGAGGAGATGAATACGTACAGGCTCTTCTCCTGCAGCTCGCGAGCGATGCGGACGGCTGTCTCTACATCCGGTGCAGCACCAAGAATTGCTGCGAAGCCGGGAGCAGAACCATCGACGAACTCAATACCACGCTCGCGAAGGATGACATCATCAGCGGCACCCAACCAGATATTGTCATCTGTCGGAGACGTCGTCTTGGTATATGGGCAATCCTCGCCCTCTACGTACTTTAGAGCCTCGATGATCTCGTCTGCCCACAGAGCAGCCATACCTGAATCAAGAGTCTCACCCAGGTATGGAACCCAGACCTTTTCCTTAGGATCAGCCGGCATAAGCTCTGCAGCCATGTCGATGATCTTCTGAATGTCCCCAAGCTTCTCAACGGCCTCACCGGTCATCGCATAGATGACTGGTAGATAGTAGTTGGTGTTCGGGAACGCTACCGGCTTATCCGGGCCGTACTTGCCCAGTGCCTCATTCAGCCGATCTTGTGCTCTCGCAACAATTGTTTTTGCACCGCGTATTGCTGCGGACGCTATTACCTTAGACACTTTTTAGTGTTCTCCTCTCGAAACTAGTCGTCCGCTTATACTTCAAGGTCGCGGCGCATTTCCATGTCATACAAAACTCGTTCTTGCTCGCCATTGATGCCTAGAGCTTCACGTTTTTTGTCGATATGAGCAAGCATTCCATCAGCCATATCTTCCCACTTATCGAACTGTGCCCACTTGCCGCCAGAGATCTGCTCGTAGTCCTCAAAAATATACTTCTGGAACTCAGTCGATCCGGTTACAGGAAGTGTGGGGCGGAAGGCCACATATACACCGTAGTCTACGAAGTACTGTCCGATGGCTATGGCTTTCGCGTCCATCCAATCGGGAGCAGCACCGGCTACCGGCAGTTCATCTATGTCCTCTCCGATTCCACCTTCGTGAACCATCTCGGCCAAGGCAACTAGGATGCGACTATTGTCAACACACGCCCCGGCATGCAATACCGGTCCGATTCCGACAGCCTCACAGATTGAACGAAGTCCGGGGCCCGCCATTTCCATCGCTTCAGGAGTCAGCAGCCCGGCCTTGCCAGACACAGTTGCTGAACAACCTGTCTGAACAACCAGAACATCATTGGCAATAAGCTTCTTCACAAGCTCTACATGGGCAGCTTCTGATGTGCCCTCTTTGTTGTTCGTCACCGGTGTATCACAACCAACAACGGCAGCGACTCCTCTGATGCGACCGTCAATGATCGCATCATTAAGTGGCCTGAAAGATGCGCGGAACTTCCCGCCTAACATGTACTTGATGTATTCGAACGAGTAGCCGGCTACCGCAGGCATCTTATCCTTGACCGGATTGATCTTGGAGGGATCACGATTCTTGAAATTTTCGATAACCATGTCAACGATGGCCTTCGCCTGTTCCTGCGCGTTCGAGTGGTCTGTCTCGACATGCTGAACACCCTCAATCATTGCTTTGGGGGAAGTTGTCAGCAATTTAGTGTGGTAGTGCTTCGCGACCTCGCCAAGCCCCTCAATGACGCATTGAACGTCAACAACCATGCCGTCAACGATGCCCGTACCCATAACGACTTCCTGGGCTGAGTAGCTGCCAGCGATTGAGACACCATGGCGCACCATCTGCTCGTTAGCTGTACAGCAGATACCAGCCATATTAAAACCTTTAGCACCAACCGCCTCGGCCTTAGCTTGCACCTCTGGGGTAAGGGAGTACTCTACCATCAGCTCAGTAACCGAAGGCTCATGCCCATGGAATACTAGGTTTACGTAGTCGGGCTCGAGAACTCCGAGGTTTACCTCGCCAGTGGCAGGAGCCGGAGTGCCGAAGATGATATCCTGCAGTTCCGTTGCCACCATCGATCCGATCCAGCCATCAGCCATCGCGGTACGGGATACCTGCTTCATGAGGTTCTTATACTGCTGATCCATTCCCTGGTTGGTTCGGTGCATCAGCTCTACGACCTCGCGGTCGTTGCCTCGGGGAATAATCCCCATCTCGCGCCATTTTTCGATCCTCTTGGCTGGCGCCCTACTAATAAAAGCTCCCTCACCGTGCTGGTTTGAGAACTCGGCTAGAGCCTTACGCCCTACGTCACCGCCAATCTCAAGGTCACTGCGACCCTCGAGCTCGATCCCCCACTCTTCAGCGAGAGCGTACAGCTTGATTGTGTCCTTGATCCGATAGCCCGGTGCCTTTTCCTCTGACACGGCGATCATCAGCTCGGCGACCTCACGGCCATGGTCCGAGTGACACGCTGTTCCTGCGGCAACGAATTTACCGAACTGGCGGGCGACTACTGTCTCGATCGTCACACCGCAAACGCCACGGTCCTTACCCTCTTTGCCTTCAATGAGGCGACAGGGGCCCATTTTGCAGGTATTACAGCAGACTCCTGCTGCGCCGATGGGACACGGCTTCATAGTGTTCTGGCGGTCCCAGGCTGTGCTTATCTGATCGTCCTGCATTCGCGCGAGGATCTGGGATGTTGCTGCACATGATGTTAGACCCTCAAGGCCTGGGACAACATCACACTGGACCCCAAGGTCTTTGACCTCCGTCACGTCACCCATACTTGACTGTCTCTTCTCGTCGCTCATCGGCTACCTCCTTGGCAAGTTTCACGGCACAATTGGCCGTACTCAACGCTAATATTGCATTTCAAAAGACCCCCGTGTGGGGTCGAATAAGAGGGGCGGAAAGAATGATACCAGAGATAACCCTGGTATCGTGGAACTGTCAAAGGGTTAGGGTCATACGGCATTCTTCTCCCTTCAATACGATACGCTCCTCAGACACTCCTGAGATCTTTAGGCCGACCTCAGAGGCGACTCCGGACAGTAGACCATGACAGACCTGGCATAACTTAGTCCCGTGCTTGGGCCCCAGATCAGCATAAATGCAGTTCGTGTTTACGATGTTGGCCTCCTGCTCGCTCTGGTTCGTGGCACGCGTCATGTAACCCAGGTGCTCAAGGACCGAGAGGAAACGTTCCACTTGGTGACCGAAGTCTTCATCACCGGGCGTGCCAGTGAGCACATCAGATGCAAGATCCTTGCCCGATTCAGCGGCCACTTCAGCGATCTTACTGCCACCCACCTTGTCGGACGAAGCGAGCGCCCTTAATAGTAGGTCAGACATAAGCATGTACTGACGTCCAGGATAGTGAAGTTGTAGTCCTCGGCTACCAGGGACATACACCTTTGCAGGTCTTCCACCTGCCGGATTTCGTCTAGATTTCGCGAGAATCAAGCCTGCAGCTTCAAGCTTAGCCAGATGATGTCTTGCCGCGTTAGGATGCAGCCCGAACGCACCGGAGACGTCAAGGGCGGTGACTGGATCAGCAGACCGCATTACAAATCGCAGCATATCGATGCGCGTTGGGTCCCCGAGTATCTGCCCGACTTCTTTTAAGTCGTCCCCAAAGGGACGCGAATATTCAGGTGGAGTCATGCTGAAATTATAACTGACCGATGAGTTAAGTCCAATTTACCCTGTGGCTATTGTCTATACCCGTATTTCAGGAATCTAGTACAACTCGTCGATTGCACTCTTAACGAGCTTGATTGACTCAGGGTGCCTCATGATCAGGACGTTTGCTCCTGCTACAAGCATTGATAGAGCAGTGATTGCCTCCCAGAGGATGCCTCTCTTGTCCTGGTCGCCCCACTCAGGAGCGTCCGCTTCCGAGGTCTTAACCTCTTTGGCCTTCCACACTTCACGTGTGACATTGCAGATGATAGGCAGCTGCATAACCTCGTCATTCGACTGCAAAGCCGCGAGACGATCGCGCTCCATTACTGAATAGCTGTATTCAAGCCCGTAGCCCAGCGACTGACCGCCAGTGGATGGATCCATTAGCACCATGTCTTCGGGAACTCCAAGATTGCCAAGCAAGATGTTGAGCTGCTTGGCCAGATTGACATCGATCGGAGTGGTACCGATCACGTTTTGGCGGTAACCCAATGCCGCACCGGCGACAGCCTTGTAGTTATCCTGAGTCGCAGGTCCAATAACGATCCGCTTGTCCTGACCCACCTCGGCTGCCTTCTTCAGCACCTCGGCATCCTTCTCAGCATTACCGCATCCAAGCACCATAATGGGAAGATCAGTAGCGTCCGCAACGGCCTTTATGACCTCGGCTGCTTCATCCGGGGACTTATCGCCATTGTTCGGGTCAGCACCAGCAAGGTGCAGTGCGACTATGTCAGCACCCAACTCTGCAGCCTTCTTTGCCCATGCTGCTGGATCATTCACCGAGTCGCCATACTCTTTAGTTAGGGCCTCAGGCCAGTTGGACGGAGCGATGTCCTGGATCTCGATTGCGATAGCCGGCTTATTCGGAGTGTCACCCTCGAAGCCATGAAAAGGAAGAGCGGTCTCTCCCCCAACTGTGACTGCGGTATCACCAGTTCCGATCGTTACCTCGCGAATCTTCCCGGGCATGTCCTGTGTCGGTGTGCTGTACGCCATTCTTGGTTCCTCTCTTATCTAATTAGCCAGCTAGGCTATTGTCGCGGTTCTATTACCTACAGCGAAGCCCGCTGCCTTCAACGTTGCCTTTAGAAGCATTGCGATTGTCATGGGTCCTACTCCGCCGGGTACTGGCGTTATCGCACCAGCTATCGGAAGACATGACTCAAAATCAACATCACCGACAAGCCCTTCGTCGGTGCGGTTGACGCCGACGTCAATCACTATTGCTCCTTTTTTAAGCATGTCGCCAGTCACCATTTTCGGCACGCCCACAGCAGCAACCACGATGTCGGCCTGCTTTACCTCAGCAGCAAGGTCGACTGTGCGGGAGTGGCAAATGGTTACCGTTGCACTCTCCTTGAGAAGCATCATAGAAATAGGCTTACCAACAATATTGCTGCGACCGATCACCACGGCCTTCTTTCCGGACACGTTGACGCCAAGGGTTTCGAGCATGACCATCACGCCCGTAGGAGTGCAAGGCTGGTGGCACTCTTCGCCAATGACCAGTCTGCCTACATTAATGGGGTGAAATCCGTCAACATCCTTGTCGGGCTCTATAAGCTCAAGAACCTTTTTCTCATTGATGTGAGAAGGAAGTGGAAGCTGCACCAGTATGCCGTGCACCTCGTCATCCTTATTAAGGTCAGACACGATCTTGAGGAGCTCGGTCTCGCTGATTGTAGCGGGGAGCATGATCTGGACGGATTTCATTCCGACCTCCTCGCATCCTTTGTGCTTGTTGCGCACGTAAACCTCGGATGCGGGGTCCTCTCCAACGAGGACAACGGCTAGAGCTGGGGTAATACCGGTCTCAGCAACGAATGTGCTGACCTCACGCTTTAGCTCCTGCCTTTTGGCGGCGGAAATAGCTTTACCGTCGATGATATCGGCGGACATCTGGCTCCTTTCGGTGGAGTTAGACAAAAACGACACTTGAATTCAAAATCATACAGTAGAACCTTTAGCCCTCAAAGCACATTTAATCGGGAAAATATATTGCCAGGTCACTCATAGTTTCAAGCCATCTGCCGATGCATAATACTAGATGTCTGGCGCTCTATTTCTATTCAGGGAGGAACATACCTTATGAAGGCGTCCATAGAAGCCTTGCGTAATGGACCCTCGGACGGTGCCCCTAAGGGTAAGAAGGGTTCGGCGGAAAAAGACCGCCGCAGGATGGTGAGCTTGTTCACCATTGCGTCCGCGATAGTAACCATCAGTATCGGCTATGTAGTCGGTACTCAGATCGCGAACAGTGTTCGGGCCCAGATGATGGAGTCCTACGCTATAGCTACAGCTACCCAAGTCAGAGGTACAGTTAACTCCTATATTAACGAGGCGGACCTTGCCACCCCATTCACCGGGGACAAGTACACCAACTTCCAGGAGTACATCAACAGGTCCATCGAGGGCACTAACGTTGTAAAGGTCAAACTATGGAGACTGGACTCAACGGTACTCTACTCGAACGACCCAGAGATCGTCGGCAAGAAGTTCGCAACAAAAGAGCCCTTACAGATAGCACTTAAGGGCGATCCCTACTATGAGGTGACCAACCTTCAAGCGGATGAGAACTACAGAGAGGCGAGCCAATACAACAGGCTCCTCGAGATCTATGTACCTGTATATCTAGACGACGCGAACCCCACTAAGGTGTCCGGAGTCTACGAAGTCTACATGTCCGTACTACCCCTAGACAAGTATGCGGGTGACGTCATGCGCTCCCTATACTATGGCCTGGGAGTCTTGATCCTTCTTCTAATAATTATCGCCGAGGTCGCGTCATGGATGCTTCGTAAGCGAAATGACAAGCTGCGTGAGCTCAGTACACAACTCGAGATGCGCGCTGATACCGATGGACTTACTGGTCTATATAATCACCGCCACTTCCAGGGTCACCTTGAGCGCGAGCTCGCACGAGCCCTACGTTACAACGAGCCCATCAGCCTCCTTCTAATCGACCTGGACTTCTTCAAGTCGGTCAACGATCGCTATGGTCATCAGACTGGAGATGAAGTCCTGCGCCAGGTATCCAGTATCTTCGGTCAGGTTCTCAGAAACGTTGATTACGCTGCCCGTTACGGAGGCGAAGAGTTCATCGCCATACTCCCAGGAACTGATGCAGCAGGTGCCCTGACTACAGCCGAGAGGCTACGTAAGGCAGCCGAGGACCTAAAGATCGACTCCGGTGACGGCAAGACTAACGTCAAGGTCACCCTCAGTTGCGGTGTAGCAGACTATCCAAGCTGCGCGACCGAGCGTGAGTCGCTCATCGCGGCCGCTGACTCTGCCCTACTCTTCGCAAAGCGTAAGGGTCGTAACCGAGTCGTCTTCTTTAGAGACATAGCCGGATCCGAGATCCAGGAAGGTGATCTTGAGAAACTGGTCAGCAGACTGCAGAACGCAAGTATGCCTACTATCCAGGCACTCATGGCAGCGGTCGACTCCAGAGACTCCTATGATCGCTCTCACAGCAGGAACGTAGCCTCACTTGCTACCGGATTCGCACAGTCCATGGATCTGGAAGAGAATATGGCTCACGCCCTCGCATTGGCCGCTCAGGTCCATGATGTTGGCAAGGTAAATGTTCCCCGCAGCGTTCTTCAGAAGAATGAGCCCCTGACTACTGCTGAGATCGAGGCGATCAGGAAGCATCCTGAAGCAAGCGCTAAGATCGTTGAATCTGCAGCTCAGATGGAGCAACTGCTCTCGGCAGTACTGCATCATCACGAGAACTGGGATGGCACCGGATACCCCAACGGACTTTCAGGCGAATCGATACCACCGTTAGCCCGGATGCTTCGGATAATCGATGCCTTCGAGGCAATGGTCTCGGACAGGCCATATCGACCAGCACTTGCTATCGAGGCAGCAGTCGAGGAGCTCAAGAAGAACTCTGGTACGCAGTTCGATCCGAACATGCTTGAGAAGTTCGTTCACAGCGTGAAGACACAAAAAATCGTTCCATTGCCTCCTGGTCCCAGTGAACTGGACGGAGATGACGCTAGCGAGCTAGCGGAGGAAACAGAGACTACCAGCACCTAACAAAGAAAGCTGACGAACACACCCTCCCTGGAATCCGGTGGGGGCGGCGACCAGGCCGCTCTCGCCGGATTTCTTATTTATATGCCTGAGTTCTCTACAATGGCAGCGACAGCCTGCGATACCGGAGAGTCATCTGGGAGATCCAATACCGGACGACCGGCATAGGCAAAATCTAGCACTTCATCCGAAGCGGGTATCTGCCCCATCAGATTGAGATCGCTCTCTTCGATCATCTGAAGTAGCGCAGGGTGAAGATCGCCCTGAACGCGACTGAGAACAAGACCAGCGCTCTTGATGTCCAAATCCATCTCTTCCGACAGCTTCTTGATACGAGCAGCCGTCTTGATGCCGACTGGGCTCGCATCCGAGACAATGAACAGTTGGTCGACCCCTTGGGTCGTACGACGGCTCATGTGTTCCAGTCCGGCCTCATTGTCGATGACAATATATGGATAGTTCTTAGAAAGAGCGTCAACGTGCTTGCGTAGAAGATTGTTAGCAAAACAGTAACAACCTGCGCCTTCAGGGCGCCCCATCACCAAAAGATCGAATCCCTCGGACTCAACGAGGGCTTCCTCCATCTGCATCTCAAGGAAGGTCTCTTTCGGCATTCCAACAGGTAGTGCGTTACCACCAATAGCTTTGGCAGTTTCCTCTCTCACTGTGCCGATAGTCTTGTCGACCTCGACGCCAAGGACATCGTTCATGTTCACGTTCGCATCTGCGTCAACTGCGAACACCGGGGTATTCCCGGTTCGAAGAAGATGTCTTACCAACAATCCAGAAAACGTGGTCTTTCCGACTCCGCCTTTTCCGGCAATAGCTATTACCTTGCTCATGAGCGTGTCCTCCAATTTGTGACGATGCAGAGACTATACGGGTTTAGCGGGCTGATTTCCTCTTGGCCACCGAGGGGAACAGTGACTCGTCGGTATGAGGAATAAATAAGGCTGACATGTAGTGATCCATGTAGCTTGGCACGTGGCTAAGCTCAATATAGGTGAGCTTGCGGGCAATCTCTTTGGCTTTGGAGCGTGCACCCTCTGACTGGAGCGCTAACCTGGCTCCAAGCAATGAACCGTTTCCAACGTAGCGGAACTTTTCCAACGGCAGGTCTGGAAGCAGTCCGACCCCCACGGCCTTCTCGATATCCAGATAGTGTCCGAATCCTCCTGCGATGAGAACCTGGTCAATGGCATCGAGGGTGAGTCCGACGTTGTCCAGCAGGCTTGTAACGCCCGCGAATATCGCTCCCTTGGCTCTGATGAAATTATCGATGTCGTTTTCGTCTAGCACGATATCTTTACCGGTGCCGGATTCCATCGCGTCAACAAGCACATACTCCGGGGCGCCATCCCTCTCAGTTACCGCTTCAACGGATCTGTCCAGTTTTCCATCGGGCCCCAGAACGCCTGCCATGTACATCTCGGAAATCGCGTTGATGATGCCGGATCCGCAAATGCCGATGGGTTTGCCCTGACCAACGGTGAACACCGTTGGTCTACGGGACATGGGATCGACCCTAACGAGCTCAATGGCCCCTTTTGCGGCTCTCATGCCATTCCGTATCCCACCACCCTCAAATGCTGGCCCAGCGGAGCACGCACAGGTCATCATCCACTCGCGATTGCCGAGGACCATTTCACCATTGGTACCCATGTCTACGAATAGGGTCAGCGGCTCGCGGTCAGCCACTGAGGTCGCTAGAACCCCGGCGACTATGTCGCCGCCAACATAGCTGGCAACACACGGAGCGATTGCAATGAGCCCCTTGGGCGACATGGCGATACCTGAATCAACCGCCGAGACCAGCCCGTAGTCGGTTATTGATGGGACATAGGGCTCTTCGCGAATGTACTTGGGGGGAATTCCCAGCAGCAATTGAGTCATCGTAGTATTTCCCGCCAGGCTGAGATAGATGATGGCGGAGTGATCCGAGCTGACCTCGGACAAGAGCTCATTGATGGTCTTCAGGACCGCCTCTCTTAGCTCAGAGAGGCCCTTGTCGTCGCGAGCATGAACGATCCTTGTGATCACATCGTCGCCGAAAGCGATCTGTGCGTTGTAGGCGGTTGCCCTGGCGATGATGCGGCCATCGTTCAGGTCGATCAACTCTGCGGCGCACGTCGTTGTGCCTATGTCCATAGCCACACCCAATAACGATGAGCTCGTATCCCCGGGCTCGATCTGTATTACCCGTTGTCCAATGATCGTAACGGTCAGTTTCCAATCCGATTCACGGAAGAGGTGTACTGACTCGCGAATCACACCAAGAGAAATACTCGGCGTCTCAATGCCCTGCTCTACGAGAGCACGTTCCAGCCTCTCTTTATCTGCAGTGGGCTCCTCTAGAGAAGGCGGGGTGACCTCAAGATAGATCTTCCTAACGGCTGGGGGTTCCTCGAAGACAGGAAGGGACTCTTCGAAGTCCGAGCCCTTCAGGACTTTACTGTTGAGAACCTCGACACGCTTGCCCTCGGGTGGCTTGATGTGCGTGAGTGAAGTCTCTTCGGGAATCGTTACGACAATGTCCTCGGTTACCTTCGAGAGGCATGCCAGAACATAGCCGTCATCGCGGTCCTGTTGAGTAAGTTTTGGGCTCTTGCCCCCTACTACTTCCCCACTGTCGATCCGGACCCTGCATTTGCCGCAGGTGCCGGCGCCGCCACAGGCGGCGTAAAGGTGCACCTGGCCTCCGAGGGCGGCCCTAAATAGGTTCTCACCCTCGTCGACCTGTATTTCTACGTTGTCAGGAAGGAATAGTACCTTCGGCAAGCGGCTGGCCTAGAACAATCCGACGGTCTTACCATCTTCATCGATATCTATACGGGTGCCCCCAGGGACTGATGGCAATCCAGGCATGGTACGCATATCGCCGCAGAGTGGATACAAGAAGCCAGCGCCGACAGCGGCCTTGACGTCCCTGATGGGTACTCTGAATCCAGTTGGACGACCCTTCAAGGTCGGGTCATGGCTGAGAGAGAGATGAGTCTTGGCCATGCATATGGCAAGGTCGCTCATTCCAAGATCGGTGTACTGCTTGATCTTCTTCTCTGCAAGTGGGGAGTAATCCACCCCGTCTCCACCGTATATCTCGGTGACGATGGTCTCGATCTTCTCTTTTATGGATGCGCTATCAGGATAGAGAAGCTTGAACTCGCTTGGCAGCTCAGCTGCCGTGATAACCGCTTTTGCAAGGTCCTCGGCGCCTTCTCCACCGTCAGCCCAGTGGGTCGAGACAACCGCGTCGGATGCTCCTGCGGAGATAGCCCGCTCACGAATCATATCGATCTCAGCAGGAGTATCAGTCGCAAAAGCGTTGACACAAACAACTGTCGGAATACCGAACTTGTTCACGTTCTCGATGTGCTTCTCAAGATTGACCATTCCCGCTGCCAGTCCGTCAAGATCCTCTGCGAGTAGCCCCGGATCGAGTGGCTTACCTGCGATAATGGTGTATTTGCCACTGTGGCTCTTAAGCGCCCTAACAGTAGCAACGATGACGACCGCGTCTGGATACTGTCCTGAGTAGCGACACTTAATGTTGGCGAACTTCTCAAAGCCCATGTCAGCGCCGAAGCCTGACTCTGTTACTACGTAGTCACCAAGCTTTAGACCGACCTGGTCCGCGACGACCGAGCTGTTGCCGTGGGCTATGTTTGCGAATGGTCCTGCGTGCACAAGAACAGCTGAGTTCTCGAGTGTCTGGATCAGGTTTGGATTGATCGCATCCTTAAGCAGTACTGTCATTGCGCCGGCAACCTTGAGGTCCTCGGCTGTAACAGGCTCACCGTCATATGAGAATGCAACTACGACGCGTCCAAGACGCTCGCGCATATCGTGAAGGCTGGTGGCCAGTGCGAGGATCGCCATCACTTCAGAGGCGACGGTAATATCGAACCCATTCTCACGCGGGTAACCGTTTGCACGACCGCCAAGACCGATTGTGATCTGGCGAAGAGCCCTATCGCTTACATCCACGACTCTTGGCCACAGAACGGAGTTAGGATCGATGTTCAGTTTGTTGCCGTGCATGATCGAGTTGTCGATAAAAGCGGCGCAAAGATTGTGAGCCATAGTCACCGCGTGATTGTCACCGGTGAAGTGAAGATTGAAGTCCTCCATTGGAACGACCTGTGAGTATCCACCGCCGGCTGCACCGCCCTTGATGCCGAATACAGGGCCGAGAGATGGCTGCCTGATGGCGGCAATGCTCTTCTTGCCTAGTCGAGCTAGACCTTGAGCGAGACCGACTGTCGTGGTCGTCTTTCCTTCCCCAAGAGGAGTAGGAGTAATAGCCGTTACATCGATGTACTTACCGTTCGGCCTGTCCTGAAGTCTTTTCAGTACATCCAAATTGATCTTGGCTTTGTACTTTCCGTATAGCTCTAGTTCGTCCTCTTTCAGGCCGAGCTCAGCGGCGATTTCTGTAATCGGCTTCATGACTGCGGCTTGAGCTATATCAAGATCGCTAGGCACATTCTTAGTGGCGGTTGTCAACATATCCTCCTGGTTGGTTGGGGGGCTTATGAACTGAAATCAAGCATCACCTCTGATGAAGCGTGCTGGCCTAATTTATCACAAGACATTCCCAGCGTGAAGGCCTATTTACCTTGTCATTTGCGCGCGGGACAGGGTATGAAGAGTACATGAATAAATACATGCTAGTCAGCGCCTCGATTATCGAGGCCGAAACATCCGAGGAAGCGCAGAAAAAGTTGAGGGACAATATCGGTTCCATCTCAGACGGAGTCACACTAATATCCATCTCTGATGAGCTGGGTGCCCGGGCTACGATAGACCCGACACCACTCTGGCCACCGGCCAGAACTGACGACTAGGCCTCGGGTTTCGAGACTACCTTATAGACTAAAGCCCCGAGTAGGGCGCCTATGATCGGTCCGGCGATATATATGCCAAGTGCACCTATATCCCCACTGACAAGAGCCGGACCTATTGAACGTGCCGGGTTCATTGACGCGCCGGATATCGGACCAGCGAAAAGTGCCTCAAGACCGACCGTTGCACCGATTGCAATGGCGGCGGCACTGCCGACAGCCCTAGAGTCTGTGGCCATGGCCGTGATCACAAACATCAAGAAGAATGTGAGTATTACCTCGACCAGAAATGACTGCCACATCCCACCCGAAGGGATCGTCGCTCCGAGTGAGGCGACATTGCCGAACAAGACCAAAAGCACAAGAGCGGCGCTGATAGCGCCGCCGATTTGAGCTGCCCAATAGGGAAGTATCTGGCGGCTTGGGAAATGACCGGTGACGGCAAAGGCCAGCGTCACCGCAGGATTGATGTGTGCCCCACTTATATGGCCCACAGCGTAGATCATTATCATGACAATCAGCCCGAAAGCGATACCCACACCGATAGCCCCAAGTCCGGCCCCCGTCACTTCGTCAATGACTATGGCGCCCGCACCGGCGAAGACCAGCCCAAAGGTGGCTATGAACTCCGCTAGGTATTTTCGCATGGTTTAGAGGGTGAGCTCTCTCAGCTTAGCTATTCTCTGCTCGATAGGTGGATGAGTAGAAAACAGGCCCGCTAGGCTCTTGCCACTTAAAGGGTTCACAATGTACATGTGGGCCGTTGCCTGATTCACTTCCATCGGCGGGAGCGCCTTGGCTCCTCTACCCAGGGTCTCGAGCGCCGAGGCAAGCCCATGAGGTTGTCCGGCAATCTGGGCCCCAGTCTGATCTGCAATGTACTCACGAGAGCGCGAGATCGCCATCTGAATAATAGCCGCAGCGATCGGTGCGAGGATGAATGCGGCAAGCGCGATGATCGGTCCCAGTGGCGATCGATCGCGCCCTCCACCGAACCACATAGCGATGTAGGCGATGAATGTAAGAGCGCTGGCCATAACCGCCGCCACGCTACCGATCAGGATGTCACGGTTCTTTATGTGGGCAAGCTCGTGCGCAAGAACTCCTTCAAGTTCCGGAGTGGAAAGAGTTCGCAGCAAGCCTTCTGTAACGGCAACCGCCGCGTGTTCCGGGTTTCGACCGGTAGCGAAAGCGTTTAGTTGTTGATTCGGGATGATGTACAGCTTTGGCATTGGAAGCTGTGCTGAAGTTGTCAGCTTTTGCATCGAAGCGTAGAGCCCGGGTGCCTGTTCTTGAGTTACCGGCCGGGCCTTGCTCATTTTTATGGCAAGTTTATCGCTGGACCAGTAACTGAAAAAATTGAGCACTAGAGCGATACCGATACCAATGTATAGTCCCTGCCCACCCGGCATTAGAAAATTTCCGAGTCCGATCAAAAGGACGCTCAAAGCTGCCAATAACAGCACGGTCTTGACTTGGTTCATCGTACTCATCTGTGATTGCCTCCTTTAGCTTTCTTTGAAAATTTTATCACTCTGCAAGCAGAACCGCCCCACTCTAGCGTTAATTCTGTGCAAAATGCCTGAGTCTAGAGACCAGAAGTGATGAAATAACGGCAACATCCTCAGTGGGCAGGTAGTGTCCTGCGGTCTTGTCGAACATGATCTTTCCGCGCGGTGGGAACTCATCATCCCCCTCCCACATCAGTATCGCCATGGGGAAACGGGGAAAGGCCTCTATCCGAAATGCAACATCAGCTGACATCTCTAGCCTCGTTCCACCGATGGCCTCTGCAGCACGCTCGAATCCAGCAGCATCACCGCCAAATCGACTCAGTAGCGGACCAACCGCCCTACCCTCGAACGATCGCGCATACCCATCGCGGGCCTCTGGTAAATTCCGAAAGGCCGTCCATTCCCCCGAAAGAGCGGAACCGTCGGCGGTCTCCAAATGATGAAGGAATACCAGGCCTTCCTCAGTCGCAATGACGTCCTGCCATGGCCCTGAGTCATCCATTGAACGGGTAAGAGTGATCTGTTCAGCCCATCTCACTTTGAATATTGCGCCCAGCATCGAGCCGGTGACCGTGCGGGTCTCAGGGTCGTACGAATAGCCGGTCCGGGACGCGATTTGCGCCGGATCCATCGCCAATAATGCTGTTTGGGCCATCTGTACCGACAGCTGGTACTTAAACGTCTCAGACATTATCCTCAGTCTACCTGAGGTCATATTGGAAAACGAACGGAGATGCTCTGGACCCCATACAACTGGCCCACTACATCGACATACGTGATGCTGTGGGGACGATCGGAACCCTCATCCTGATAGTGGCAACTGCTTCCGGCGTTGCTCTCGCGATCTTGAGCGCGACCGGCAAGGCCGAAACCCTAAGAACCTATCTCCTGGTAGGAGCCTCCGGCTCACTTCTGTTGGCCTTCGGATTCATCATCTACTTCCACCTTCAGATAAATACCCTTCTACCCCTGGTCAATCCATTCGACGGACAGATCATCGGGACGTACAAGATCCCGCCATGGATCGAAGAGGAAAAACTGTTGTTCTGGTCCCTGGGATTCTCGCTCGTGGCCATAGCGATCAACCTGCGACACTCGACCCAACGAATGATCATCACCGGGGTCAACGTCTTGCTTGTCGCCCTGCTCGCAATAATGCTGTTCGCATCGAACCCCTTCCACCCACTCCTGCCCAACTTCCATGCTGAGATCATCGGGTATCAGCAGGCGTTGATGTCGGGAGACCCGAATGCGGCCTTTGGCACCCTTCAGGGGTTGATCGGCAAGATGATGGGATTCTACAACTCCACGTACATGTGGACTCACCCTCCCCTCTTGTTCGCCTCATATGCCGCCTTCGGCGCCACATTGATCGGGTCGATCGCAATGCTCGGTCGCTCTGAGCGTAGCGTTGGGGACGCAGTAGCATATGACTACGGCAGGTTTGGATTCATAGCCCTGACTCTTGGCCTACTGCTAGGATACCCCTGGGCATTGTTGGCCTGGGAGGGCCAGTCCTGGTGGTGGGACCCTAAGATCAATATGGCCATCATGATGTGGGTCTTCTACGCCGCGTACCTGCATGCTCGGCTATACAAACATCGACCCACGATGTGGACCGCTACCGCCATTTTAGGTATCTCATCATTTGGCGTCCTTGTGCTCACGTACCTCACGACCTATCTGATCCCCGGAATCCACTCGGTGGTCGGATGAAGAAATACGATATCGGTCTGATCGTAGTCACAGTAGTCGTCTTGGCGGCGCTTGGTGTCCTGGCGCTTGGAGGTACGCTCTACGTGTGGTGGGCATCGGATGTTCCTGGGGGCTTCCCCGGCAGCCTTGAGTACGAAGAATATGCTGCGGTGATGAACCGCTCAAGCCTGCCTCTGTTCATCGCTTTAGTCCTTTCGCTGGTTCTTTGTATCCCGAAAAGAATCATTCGTCGCGCTCATCTTGTCTGGGTGACGCTGGGAATATTTTTGGTGAGCGCCGCTGTCTCGATTATCGCAGATCCATTGCTTGGGGCATCAGTGATGTTCCTGACCGCAATAGCAATCCAGGCCGCAGTAATCGTCATGACGTTAGTAGGGTCCAAAAGCCTGAACTTCCAGACCGAAGGTTTCTTCTCTCAGCTCGGGTCAGGACTACTGCACCTCGGTACGGTGCTGTTCCTCTATGACGTGCTACTACTATCCACGTCGAGTATTTCACATTCCTTAATATTCTGGAGCGCCACATTCCTGATCACGTCGGGCATGATCCTTAGCTTCTATCAAAAGGAGCTTTCGCGATTGTTTGTGTTCACTCGAGAGGTTCAGGAACCTCAAACGGAAGATCCAAAGCCAGAGCGTGATTGAGAACTTCTTCGATGCGGTCGACGTAAACCAGCTCTAGGTTCTCACGAAGATCCGGGGGAATGTCCTCTTCGGCATCGTTCTGATTGTGTGCGGGCATCAGTATTTTGCTAATACCCGCCCGTTTGGCGGCCAGCACCTTTTCCTTAATCCCGCCGACTGGTAATACCTGTCCGGTAAGAGTTATCTCTCCGGTCATTGCTAAGCCGGAGTCTACCGGTCTATCAGTAAGCATGGATACGATAGAGGTAGCCATCGTGACGCCCGCACTAGGGCCATCCTTTGGAATGGCACCAGCAGGAATATGTACGTGTAGGTCGTTTTTCTTGAAGAAATCGTCCTTTACCCCAAGGCTCGAGCTGATGGACCGGGTGAAGCTTAGGGCTGCCTCAGCTGATTCCTTCATGACACTTCCCAGCTGTCCGGTCAGAGACAACTTTCCACTGCCCGGCATAGACACGGACTCAATGAATAGAATGTCGCCCCCCGCCTGAGTCCAGGCCAGGCCAGTAGCAACGCCTGAGGTGCTAGTCCGCCTTTTGGCCTCAGCCAAGAAGATGCGCTTTCCGATGTAGGTCGTTATGTCTCCGTCATCCACCTTGAAAGGACCCTCATCCCCTTCAGCATATTTGCGTGCAAGTTTCCGGCAGACTGCCCCGATGCTGCGCTCGAGATTTCTCAGACCTGCTTCTTTGGTGTAGTACTTGGCTAGATCCAGCACTGCAGCATCTGTGAACTCAGCCCTTCCTTCTTCGAGCCCGTTGTCCACTAGCTGTCTTGGAACCAGATACTTTCGAGCGATCTGCACCTTCTCTTCCTCTGTGTACCCGGCGAGCCGAATGACCTCCATCCGGTCCCTGAGTGCGGGAGGAACGGTGTCCAAAGTATTGGCAGTGGTGATGAACAGCACCTTCGAAAGATCATATGGAAGATCGAGATAGTGGTCCCTAAAACTATCGTTCTGCTCCGGATCAAGGACCTCAAGAAGAGCCGAGGCCGGATCACCCCGGAATGCATCGGTCCCTATCTTGTCCACCTCATCCATCATGAACACCGGATTCGATGAACCTGCATCTCTAAGTGCACGCAGTACCGTTCCCGGGAGAGCGCCTACATACGTGCGACGATGACCCCGTATCTCTGCTTCATCTCGTACTCCACCCACCGATATCCGTATGAACTCCCGACCAAGAGCTCTAGCAATAGACTGGCCCAGGGAGGTCTTACCGACGCCAGGAGGGCCCACAAAGCAAAGTATAGGTCCCGACAACTGATCTCTTAGCTTGCGAACAGACAAATACTCTAGGATTCGGTCTTTCACCTTTTCAAGGTCGAAGTGATCCTCGTCCAAAATACGCTTGGCGTCCTCGATATCGACCTTATCCTCGGTGTACTTGTTCCATGGGAGATCCGCTATCCAATCAAGATAGGTGCGGATCACCGACCAATCCGCCGCCATTTGGCTAAGCTTAGACAGCTTCGCGAGCTCCCGGTCAGACGCCTCTTGTACGTTGTCGGGTAGATCTGCTTCGTTCAACTTCTCTCGAAGTTGATCCACCTCAGAGGTGGCCTCATCGGACTCACCCAGTTCATCTTGGATCGCCTTCAGCTGTTGGCGGAGAAAGTACTCCCGCTGAGACTTGTCCATCTGGGATTTGACCTCAGACTGTATCTTGTCACCGAGCTCGAACACCTCAAGCTCCCTGGTGAGTGTGCCGGTTAGTGTACGGAGTCGTTTCTCTACTACAGACTGCTCTAAGAGTTCTTGCTTCTCGGGCACCTTTACCCGCAACGTGCTTGAGACCAAGTGAGAGAGAGAAACAGGGTTATCTATATTTGCCAGTGCCACCTGCAGTTCATCGGGAAAGCTGGGCATGTGGCTCAGTAGTCGGCCGAACAATGATGAGACTTTATGAACCAGAGCCTGCATTTCAATGCTGTCCTCGAGCTTGTCTTCCGCAGGGCTGATTTTTGCCGTAAGATACGGCTCGTTCGATAGCCCCTTCTCGATCTTGATCCGCTTTGCGCCCTGCACCAGGACTCGGATGCTGCCGTCGGGCATTCTCATCATCCTATGTATCTTGCCAAGGCATCCAGTCTGATAAATATCATCGAATCCAGCTGACTCCCCCTCGAACTCGTCGCGCTCGGCGAACAGCCCGACGAGTTTATCCGAACCAAGAACATCGTCGATCAGCTGCACCGAACGTTCCTGTCCGACCCCTAGCGGTAGCATTGTCTCAGGGAAGACGACCGTATCTTTTAAGGGAAGTATGGCCACCTCTTTGGGGACAGTGATATCATCGCCGCTCAGTGAACCCTCGAGCAGTTCCAGGCCCTGGTCTTCCTGGCCTTCAGACTCGCCACTCATTGGTCTCTCCTTTCCCTGCTATGCAGAACGATGGATACGCGCTGTGACTGTGAATCAGAAGCCTTAGGCAACTCGAGCACCAAAAGACCCTTGTCATAGATGACATCGCTATTCTCGGCGTCCACATCGAACGGAAGCATCAGCTTCCGCCGGAAGGGGCCTGTATCGATCTCCATGTGGTTGTAGTGGTTGCCTTTGGGACTAGTGCGCGGCTTGGCTCCCTCGACTACAAGGGTGCGGTCGAATACAGATATCCGAATATTGGCAATGTCGATACCGGGAAGTTCAAAGGTGACTCTGACGTGACTCAGGTCTTTGGGGTAGCACAAGTCGGCTGAAGGCCGGGTCACAACACCCGACCGACTACTACCGAATGGACCACCCATGTAGATGTCGAGAAACATCTCGTCCATCTCACGACCGAGTAGACGAAATTCGTCAAAGAAGTCTTTGTCTCTCACTGATACTGCTCTCCTGATCAAAAGATGAGCTCACATCACACTGATACCCCAATAGAGGCCCAGTGACCCAACTGCTAGTTAGGGGTCCCCATTACGGGTAGATCGTGAATCTCAGAGAAGTGGATGACAGTTATGATGTCATCAAGCGTGAGAGGCTTGTCGTAGAGTTTGACCAGGAAATCAAGAACGTCTTCTGGTCTTCTAAGTTCTGGATTCTCTTTCTTGATATCGTTGCGAGAAAGATCCCTGAACTTTTTCACCTGGACCTTGTCGAGGATTGCATTGAACATTTTTTGCCTGGGTCCGTATTTCTGACCCACGGTTATCCACACCACTTGTCCGTCTTCATACTTTCCTGACTCGTCACCCAGTCGAATGGTAGCGGTCTTGCGCCGCTTTCTGAGCTGGTCTGCATATATTGAAGTGTAGAAGTTTATCGCGAACATCGATGGTCCCTCTCTGTCCGGCTATTCCCAGGTGAGTAGGTTAACACATTCACCTGATATCGCCGAAACCCATAGTTCGAATCGCACCGGGCAGTTCAAGGAGATGCGTGATGGTCTTGTCTGGCACTCCTCTTAGCTCACTGGGAACGGTGTCCACATCATACCTGTCGTTCCAACAGTGGAACACAGACAATATTCCGGCCCTGTTGGCCCCCAGGATATCTGTGTCCAGTCTGTCCCCCACCATTACGACCTCATCAGCAAGTAGACCAATGCGGTCTAGCACCTGTTGGTAGATTCGAGTATCTGGCTTCGCATAACCAGCGGTAACGGAGGTGATAACGGTTTCGAAATAGACATCTAAGCCGATGCGAGCCAGAGTTCCAGTCACAACAGAGTCATCCGCATCAATGGTGTTACTGACTACCGCGAGAGTGTAGTCCCGATCAAGGTTTGCAAGAACCTCTTCGACCCCGTCCACCATATGTAGATCGGCTTCCAGCATCGGAGTCGAAATATCTGTCTCGGCGACCAGCGTGTCCCCGAAGTCGAAAAGAACACCCTTTAGCACGGGATGTCTAAGACTTGATACCTTCGACGGCCGCCATGAAGGTGTGCTCGACCTCGAATAGAGAGTTGAGGCCGGAGACTGTAAGGACACGCTCGATGTGGCTATTCACCACGAATATCATTCGACCCTGATGCTCTTTGATGCGCCTAAGGGCGGCAACAAGCATTCCCAGGCATGAACTGTCGATGAAATTGAGCTCCTTGCCGTCAAGAATGAACTTGGACACCCCGGCGTCCAACTGATCATCTATCAGTTGACGAAGTTCGTGGCAATTACTGAAGTCCACCTGTCCGCGCAGCGTGACCTGTGCGACCGTATCCACTATTTCGACCAGTATCTCGATATCTGAATCCATCATCTCTCCTGCAAAGCGCTGACCGCTGAACTATTCCCGACTCTGACACATTCGAACAGTGGAATGTCCATTTTTTGCCCCGACTCGTCGGGGTGACCGGATTCGAACCGGGAACCTCCACGTCCCGAACATAGCGCGCCAACCAAGCTGCGCTACATCCCGTGACGACGTGGTTTTGGCCACGGCGCAATGCCCAGTATATACCCGCCTTTCACCTGAGTCGAGAAGTGATACATGATAGACTTTACGTGCATGTTCTTACCCTTTATTGGTGTCTATGGAATTTGACGAATGGGGTCCTGAGAACCCCGAACCACAGCATTCAAAGCGTTCGCACCGTATGCGCAGGCTATCTTCGATCCTGATCATTTCAGGGGTGATAGTCGGCGTGCTACCCCTTGGTACCGTTGCGTACGGTGCTATTAGCCAGTGGACACTGCAGAATGATTGGAATAACTCCATTGCTGCTGAGTCCGTTGCCCAAGAAGCCGTTGCGAACCAGGGGTTACATAGCGACCTTGAGGACTATGTATTCTCGACCGACCCCATAGACCTTCCCTCGGCATCCGGCAATGGTGAGCTGCCCAAGACAAAGATATTCATTCCCAAGATCGGGGTCGACCAAGTTGTGGTCGAGGGCTCTAGCGCCGAGGCCCTCAAGAACGGACCCGGCCACTACAACGGCATGGCCCTCCCCGGGGAACGAGGAAACGTGGGAATCGCCGGCCATCGAGTCACTTGGACCAAACCCTTCAATCGTCTAGACGAATTGAGTCCTGGGGATCTGATCATCCTCGAGACGGTGGACAAGCGCTACGAGTATAAGGTTGTAGAGTCGGTGGTCTTGGACCCAAAAGACACCTCAATGCTTAGACCGACCCAGGACTCACGGGTTACCCTGACCACCTGTAACCCAAAGTTCTCGGCGAGAACCCGACTTGACGTACAGGGCGTGCTGACCAACACGGTCGACAAGAACCCAACCGTAGTCAGAGTGCTCGGGGGAATAAAGGAGGGAATCCAGGCAGCACTTGGGTCCTCAGATAACGAGCCTCGCGCTGATACATTTGCGGTTCTGACTGAAGAAGAGCTACTCCTCGCAAAGACCGAGGATTCTCCTGACGATCCCACGCCATACATGCATCTAGGTGTTCTCATGCTGGACGAGGATCGTCCCACAGAGGCCATTGAACAGTTCAGCACCGTCATCGAGCTCAGCCCAGAGAACGCCCTGGGGCACTTCTACCTAGGTTTGGCCCACGCTGAATCAGGCTCGCCATCGGAGGCGATCACCAACTACCGCACGGCGATCTCGATCAACCCACTCTTGGAACCTGCCTTGCATCAAGTGGGAAAACAGCTACTGAATGAGAGGCGATACCCGGAGGCGATCGAGATGTTCGATAGAGCTATCGCGGTCAGGCCACTGGAAGCTCAGAATTATCTTCTGTTGGGACGGGCGCAAGAGGCCAGTGGAAATCTCGAGGCAGCCACAGATGCCTACTCAACTGTTTTGAAGTACACACCAGATGATGAAGATGCAGTCAAAGGATTAGAACGTTTAGGCATCATTCTTGGCGACTAGTCTAGCTGATCAGCCCTGCGACGGATTATCAGTCCGGATGAAACAAGAAGTAGTCCGGCCATCGGGAACAGCCAGTCCTCTGCACCTGTTTGTGCTTGTTCATCGGGAGTAGCAGGATCACCCTCGGCTGACTCAACACTCGTCTCGACCGTTGTCTCGGCCTCGGTGTCCGCCGTTACAGTGGCACGTTCAACAGTGGGGTACTTTGTCGATAGGTAATTAACGATTTGCTGCTTCTCCGGGTCAGTAAGAGGACAGCCCTTGGACTTCATACGTTCGACCAAGGTATCCCATTCGGCAACAGTGTGTCCGTCAAGACCCATATCATCCACTCGATCAAGGGTATGGCAGATCACACATTTCTGATCAACTAGGGTTTCACCGGCCTCTTCGGCCGAAACAAGACTTGAGCCGGATAGAAGGAGTGCTAAAGACAAAGTAGCAATAACGCCTGTTTGCTTCACCTGCTTAGACCAGGTATTCACTAAACTCTCTTCCTCCTAGCGAAGTCAAACCGTCAAAACGGCTGCAGAACCAACATTATTCGGTCCCCCACCTTCTACAGGAGGAACGATCCCTTCCATCGTTCTTCCGTCCCGTGCAAATATACATTAATACACGCAAACTCAATGAAATTTTCTGTGCCCCTATACTACCAAATAGCAGGGTGTGATTCAATTAGGAGGCAACCACATGTGTATCCGTCAATGTATGGTTTCCAGGGATGAGTCAGTCTTGACCCTGGATTACGGATTGGATAGTGTTTCCGCCCATGACAACTGAGCCATCGGCTGCGCGCTCCGCAGCTAGACTTCCGCATTACCGGACAGTGTGTAGCGACGTCATCGAGCAGTTAACCGAGGGCTCCGTCTACTGCCTTACCAGCGCTTATGACAATGATGCAGGTTCTTCCAGATCGTATCTGGGGTGGGAGCCCGTTATCACATTTACGGCCTTCCCATCAGGTTCGACCAGTGTCACAGAGAACGGGATCACAACAGAATCCAAAAGTGACCCACTTTCCGCTCTTCAGCTTTTACTGGACCGATTCCAGAATTCCGCCAGCCAACCTCTCTGTATTAGTTTCTTCTCATATGACCTTCGAACGCACATTGAACGGTTCGACTCACCCATAGCCGATGACCTAGAGACGCCGCTGATACACATTGCCCTCTTCGACACCTACTGGGAGATCGATCACCTGAACGAGGTTTCCGAGGTTGTTTCGGTGGATGTTCTCGACTCCCGTCCGTCTGCCCAGAATCGAGCGTTCGCTTTCCGGCAGGTATTAGAAAAGGCCCTTACCCGCGTTTCCCCGCTACCGACAGGGGGTTCGGCACAAGAGGGACCAAGAATTCCGAACGGCTTTACTAGTCACTTTGACCGTGCGCAGTACATGAGCAACATAGACAAGGCACATGAACATATTCTGTCCGGGGACATTTACCAGGTGAATCTCTCCCAGCGATTCTCTGGGCCCCTGGATATCCCACCCAGACGAATGTTCCGGTGGTTAATGGA
Source organism: Actinomycetota bacterium (assembly GCA_030603185.1). GTDB lineage: Bacteria > Actinomycetota > JAUVYG01 > JAUVYG01 > JAUVYG01 > JAUVYG01. Next base: position 36,329 of record JAUVYG010000005.1, read on the forward strand.
CTCCACCCCCTCCCCATTCGCAGCATACGTCGAGCTCCCCGGAATGACTGTGCTGTCATCCTCTCCTGAACGACTCCTCAAAGTTGAGAACGGGATCGTCGAGACAAGGCCGATCAAGGGAACCCGGCCACGCGGAGCAACCGAATCCGAGGACGTTGAGCTTCGCGAAGAGCTTTTAGCTAGCGCCAAGGACCGAGCAGAGAACGTGATGATCGTGGATGTTGAACGTAACGATTTGGGAAGAGTCTGCGAGATCGGCTCGATCGACGCCTCAACGCTTCTGGAGCTCGAGTCCTACCCGCAAGTCCACCACCTGGTCTCGGTTGTTACCGGCGAATTGCCGAAGGAAGTTGGCTTGACTGACATCCTTAGAGCAACATTCCCTGGGGGATCGATCTCGGGCGCTCCAAAGATCAGAGCGATGCAGATAATCGATGAGTTGGAGGGTGTGGGTAGAGGTGCTTATACAGGTTCCGTCGGCCGATTCGACTTCAATGGCACTCTTGATCTGAACATCCTCATTAGAACTCTGATCATCAAGGACGGGCAGGCCCACCTGAGTGTGGGCGGCGGTATCGTGGCCGACTCAGATCCCGAATCAGAATACGAAGAGACGCTCCATAAGGCTGCGGGTGTCTTTGATGCCATCAAAAGGGCCAATCGATGGAGCTAGGTGTTTCTCGCACCACCCACCTGTTGAGTCCCACCGCGAGGACCTCTGACAGTGGAGTCTACGAGACATTCCTTGTTGATACACCGTTCCTGGACCGGCACATCGCTCGCATGTATTCCGGAATAAATGCACTCGGGGGGCAGTGGTCGCAAGACATCTCTGAGCTGACCGCCTTGGTCTCGCGGGCTCTTGTGACTGATTGCTCTTGGGCGACACGGGTAAGGCTGGACGCGACAATACCGCCCACCGATGACGTCAGTCTATCCATTACCGGATTCGAGCTAACCGGCTACGATCCGACTCTTGGGACGGTACCCGTCTCAATCATGACTCGAGTTGCCGATAGAGACGCCAGTGAGCGGGCGTGGAACCTCAAGTCGTTGAGCAATTCAGACAACAAGACCCTGCGGGCCGATGCCGCTGCCGCTGGACACTTCGAAGGCGTATTCGTCTCAGGCGAGGGTCAAGTCTATGAGGGGGCATTCTCAAATCTATTCATTGTCCGGAATGGAGGACTACAGACACCCGGGACTGATTTGGTGCTACCCGGAATCACCAGGCAAGTGGTTTTGGAGATTGCCGACGATGATGCTTTGGATATCGATGATGGAGGATTCACCGTTCAAGAGTTAGTCCAAGCGGATGAGGCCTTCATCACCAGCGCGATCATCGGAATCGTCCCCCTAAACGGAATCGAGCATGAGGGTGTGGTTCACAGCATTGGCAGTGACCGAGATCGTACGGTCACGTCGATGTTTTCTCGTCTCTATCAATCTCTGTAGACCTCCCTGACACCCTGAGAATCACCCCTATCGCCCCCACGACGGCTGCTTCTACTGCGGTTGCGGCATACAGCAGGAACATCGAGTCCACCCAGAATTTCTCTGGATACAGCTGGAGAAGGCTGCTTTCCGCGGCGAAGAAGTAGTTACCCTGTGGGAATAGGATCTCGTGCAAACCGATGAAAACAAAGCTGAAGTCGATGGCTGCGGCCAAGGCCATTAGGACATAAAGGCCCATAGCGGTCACAGACCCCCACAATAGGAGCGAGCCAAGCTGTCGCTTCCACCCAGAACCCGCCTTGAAATACCCGATTGCGATGATCACGACGATCATGGTGCCAAAAGCTCCCCCAGCCGAGAACAGCCACCCTAATACTGTTCGAACATCGGACAGGTGGCTGACCTCCGACTCCTGGTAAATCAGCTCACCAGAAACACGTCTCAGATCCAACAGGTCACTATCGGGCCCTTTGCTCATGAGATATCCAATGGTCGCCTTTGATACTTGAGAGCGCTCATCTGCTGAGAACTTGGTGCTGGGCGGAAAGTCATCCATCGAGTACTCACGCTCAACGAATCCATCGGACACCAGGAATGAGGTGTTGAGGGCCACGAGAGAGATCGCCAGGGACACCGAGAACAGCACCAAGAGCGACCAGAAAACTGGCCTAGGCATCGTCACCGCCGATCATCCACGAAACGATGCTTAGAGCACCGCTCTTATCCAAGGGCTCATTCATGTTGCCACATTTCGGTGACTGCACGCACGACGGACAGCCATATTTGCACTGACAACTACCGATCAACTCTCTGGTCATCGCTAAGTGTGTTTCTGCACTGTTGTATGCCATCTCGCAGATGCCGATCCCACCCTCGTAACCGTCGTAGATGAACACGGTCGGCTCCTCGGTATCGTGGTGCAAGGGCGTCGACACACCACCTATGTCATTCCTGTCAGACAATGCCAGTGCTGGCAGTATTGCGATTGCTGCGTGCTCAAAAGCGTGCAGCGCTCCTGGGAGCGCTGCCTGTCCAACCCTATCGTCCACCTGCCGGTGCCCCAGCTCATACCAGACTGACTCAGTCGTTAACTCTATGGGAGGCAAGTCCAACTCCTCGTATCCAAGCGTGTCCCCGGTCTCAACATCCTTTCGAGCAAATCCCAGAATCCTGACACTCACATGCACGCGACCGAAGCTGCGGACCACCCCATCCCGGATCTGAATGTCTGGAGCCAGCCTGTTTAGGATATCTATGTGAGTCTCTTTTTTGACTTGTGTGTACGTGTCCCCCTCGGACTCAGATACCAGGACTAACTTTTCGTCCAAGCGAAGCTCTTTGACCTGGTAATTGGCACCTCGATGAATGTAGACAGCTCCTGGATGGGTTTGGGTGTACACACCCATTCCACCGACGGTCCCGATGACGCTACCGGTCTCCTCCTCGACTATTGAGAAGGTCTTTCCACCCGACCCTCTGAGGTCCACCTCTTTGGTGGGATTCTTGTGTATCGGGGACGCGTAGACCCCGCGCTTGCGGGAAATAAGGTCGCCGGACTCTGTGAGTGCTTCAATTCTTTCGGCCAGGCCGGCTCCGAGGACTTCAGTTTCTCTGTCGACTCTGATGGGGCTCTCCAGCGCGGCACAGACCAAGTGCGAATCCATGATCTTCGGGTTTGACGGATTCACGATGGCCAACTCTTTGGGAGCCGAGTAAAAATGGTCCGGGTGATTCATGTAGTACTGATCAAGCGCGTCGCCACCAGCGATGAAAAATGTCAGGCTGCGTCCAGCGCGTCTTCCCACGCGCCCTGACTGCTGCAGAACGGACAACATGCTTCCCGGGAACCCTGAGATCACGCAGGCCTCGAGCTCACCGATGTCTATCCCGAGCTCGAGGGCATTTGTGGTCGTGACACACAGAAGTTCACCATTTCGAAGCCGCTTCTCTATGTCGCGTCTCTCGGAGGGAAGATACCCTCCCCTGTAGGGGCTAATTTTGTCACGCAGCTCTTCCCCACCGATGTAGCCGAGTTCCCGATGAACATAGGATGTAATGAGCTCTGCAGCGCGTCTCGAACGACAGAACACTATGGTGCGTACGTTCTTCTTCATCAAACGAGCTGCGACATGGGCCGCTTCACGATTGGGGGATACTCGCTTTTCGTCAGAGACAAGCGGTGGATTCCACAAAGCAAAAGTCCTGACTCCCCGCTGGGAAGAGTCAACGTCGACAGCCTTGAATGGGACCCCCACCAGACGCTGCGCAAACTCAGGGCCGTTAGGGACAGTCGCCGACGACAGGATGAATGTCGGGTTCGCTCCGTATCGCTTGATGATGCGCCGGAGGCGCCTGATGACCATCGACGCATGACTCCCGAACACCCCCCTCAATGTGTGTGCCTCATCGATCACTACGTACTCAAGCGAGCGAAAGAACTTAGAGAACAGTGCATGATTGGGCAGTAGTGATGCGTGGACCATGTCCAGGTTGGACAGTAAAAGATTTGCGCTGGCGCGCAGATGTCGGCGGGTCTCATTGGGCGTGTCACCATCATATGCCCCCCTGATCAGTCCCGCCGGAGCAAGATCATCCAAACCGCTCAGCTGATCCCTGGACAGCGCTTTGGTTGGGAACAGCCATAGGGCTTTCGTGTCGCTATTGCCTTCGAATTTTGAGATAAGGGGCAGCGTGTAGACCAGGCTTTTTCCGCTCGAAGTCCCTGTGGTGATAATGAGGTCCTGCTCTCCCCAGGCGAGATCCAGCCCCGTGCGCTGGTGAGAATACAGACTGTCGATACCCTTTGCTTCAAGGTTCTGGCGAGTACTCTGTGAGAGCCACTCCGGAAACTCGATCGACTCAGCGTCTCTGGGCTGAAGATCCCTGAAGTCGACCAGCTGCCCATTGTATTTTGGGTCGCTGGTCAGGCTCCGGCAAAACCCCTGAGGCTCAAAACTCATGGTCATGGCTATGGGGGTCCTGATGAGGATTCACATGAATCATGACATCCTCGACTTCAGCCATAACATCCATGATGAGCTGCTTAGCCGTGTGAGCGATCGCATGGCCCTCCTCGATGCTCATCTGAGAATCCATGTCGATCGTCAGATCAAGCCAAATTCCCCTACCAGTCCTTCTTCCCCTGATCCTGTGAGCGTGGACTACTCCATCGACTGATTCAGCCAAGTACGTAGCCTTCTCGAGTAACGCTTTGTCGGGCGCACCGTCCATAAGCTCGTAGGTGCTCTTGCGAAGGATATTGAATCCCATTCGGAAGATGAACAGCGATACCAGCGCAGCAGCGATCGGGTCAAGAATTGGAGCTCCGGCCAGCGCGCCTCCGATCCCGATTACGGTGACGATACTGGAGTATGCGTCAGACCTGTGACCCCAGGCGTTCGCCTCGACGACAGGACTCCCTACTTTTCGGCCGACTTTTATGGTGTAACGGTATAGGATTTCTTTGACCCCAATGGTACCCAGAGCTACCCAAAAAGCGATAACGCCAGGTGCAGTGTCGGGTGGATCCATGATGCCCTGGATGGCGATCCAGAGAATAGAGAATCCGGTGATGAAGAGGACTCCGCCGATTACTTGCGATACGAGACTTTCGACTTTTCCGTGACCATAGGGATGATCAGCATCACGCGGCTTGTCTGCGACCCTCAGACTTAGAAGAACAGCAAAGGTAACGATGATGTCCGAGGCCGACTCGAGAGCGTCCGCAAGCATTGCCTTGCTGCCGCTGACTACAGCCGCAGCAATTTTGATCACAGTAAGTATTGCGTTCCAGAAAAGGCCTAACTTGGTAACTGCGATAGCGGCTAACTGCTGTTGTTCCCGCTCAGGGTTTGATGACCTGATGCGAGCCCCTAACGATCCAGTAGCAGTTCGGCTATCTGCACTGCATTAAGCGCTGCGCCCTTGCGCAAGTTATCCGCAACGACCCATAGAGACAGACCTGTCTCTGCATCCAGATCATCTCGCACTCTGCCCACCAGAGTATCGTCTTGGCCAGCACAGTCCAAAGGAACTGGATAGCCTCCGGTCTCAGGTTCATCAACAAGACGGATGCCGTCAGAAGCAGAGAGCACCTCGCGTGCCTTGGCTGCCCCAATACGCGTCTGAGTCTCGATATATACCGATTCACTGTGTCCACGAACAACTGGGACCCGAACTGTCGTCGCGTTTACGGCGATGCTTTGATCATTCAGTATCTTCCGGGTCTCATTGACCATCTTCATCTCTTCCTTGGTGAACCCGCTGTCGAGAAAATCATCGATATGCGGAAGCACGTTGTAGGCGATCTGCTTAGGATATACCTGAGGTGTGACATCATCACCTGCCTGAATTGTGTAGGCCTGGGACATCAGCTCGTCTATAGCTGCCTGCCCCGTCCCGGAAACAGCCTGGTATGTAGAGACGATAATCCTCTCAATGCGTGAGACCTTGTTCAGAGGAGCCAACGCCACCACCATTTGTATGGTCGAGCAGTTCGGATTGGCGATGATGTTCGAGTGACCATCTAGCGCCTCGGGGTTCACCTCAGGCACTACAAGCGGTACGTCGTCATCCATTCTGAAGGCGGATGAGTTATCCACTACTACGCACCCGGCTTTCGCAGCTATGGGTGCAAACCTCTTGGATGTTCCCCCACCGGCAGAAAAAAGTGCCAGATCAAAATCGTTCAGAGACTCAGCAGTCAGCTCTTCAACAGTGAGAAGCTCCCCTCGAAATGGAATCGTTTTTCCCGCGGATCTAGCCGAGGCAAAGGCTGTTACAGAAGCCGCCGGAAACTCACGCTGTTCTAGAATGCTGAACATTTCACGCCCGACGGCGCCGGTGGCACCTACCACCGCGACCCTGGGGCTCGAGGGGATTCTATTCATCAACCGGCTTCGCTATTACGGCTGGCTACATCGAACTCTTTGTGAAGCAACCTAACCGCTTCAGCTGCCTTGCTCTCATCAACGACGCACGAGACCTTGATAGAGCTGGTGGATATCATCTCTATGTTGATACCAGCATCCGACAGGCAGCGGAACATGCTTGCTGCAACGCCAGGATGACTCTTCATCCCTGCGCCAATGAGGGTCACCTTGGCAACACCGGGGTCACACGCACTCCCCCGCGCATCCAGATCTTTGACCAAAGTGTTCACGGTTTCCTGGGCTGTATCGAGATCCTCTTTCGGGACCGTGAATGATATATCAGTGTGCCCATCCTCACTGATGTTCTGAATGATCATGTCCACGTTCACTAATTTGTCAGCCAACGTCCCAAAGATGATGGCGGCGATGCCGGGTCTATCGGGCACACCACGTATTGTCAGCTTCGCCTCGCTGATGTCGTGTGTGACCCCTCTGATTATCGCTTCTTCCATACCATCTTCCTCTCTGACCACAGTACCTGGGGAATCATTAAAACTAGACCTTACATGCAACTCAATGCCGTATCTTCTTGCAAACTCGACTGACCGTGTTTGCAAGACCTTGGCTCCGGTGGCAGCCATCTCAAGCATTTCTTCATACGAGACCTGACTGAGCTTGACCGCATCGCTGACTATGCGGGGGTCCGCACTGTAGACCCCATCAACGTCAGTGTATATCTCGCACTTGGCGGCCCCAAGTCCGGCAGCCAAAGCAACCGCAGTCGTATCAGAACCGCCGCGCCCGAGAGTCGTCACGTCATACCCATCTTTTGAGACTCCCTGGAACCCAGCGACTATCACGA
>JAUVYG010000064.1 GCA_030603185.1 Actinomycetota bacterium
AGGTCCACTACCGTCATTCCCTCTTCACCAGCGAAATAGGCAGTATTCCCACTAAGCGCAACAAGATAGCCGATTCCATCGAAGGTCCAGAGATGCTTGTGAAGTAGGCCAAAATATACGTCTGCGCCGAAGTTATCCTGCACGATCAGCTTCGATCCATCTGCGGTAAGTCGCGCAGATTCGCTGAGAATCTTCAGGCCTATCTGCTTGAAGCGACCGTACACGACCACTGCACATTCGGAGCAGTGGTGTCCAGCGTATGAAGATGGTGCAGACTCTCTGGGGTTAGGGCCGGAAAGTAGCGAATCAGCATCTGTCCCCCCATCTAACCTGATTCGTCGAACTTGCTCTCCGTTCTCAGCATCCAGCTGCAAAAGATAGCCCTCAGGCCACTCATACCCGATCGTATCCCTCGTTTGGCGGGGATACACAAGAGCAATAACATGGCCTTCTGTGGCGACTAGATTGTCCACGATGTACTCATCTCCCACGGGGAATTCCCATAGTCCCTTGGTGGTCAACACTTCACGAGCGGCTATCGCTCCCTCGATGCCATAGAATATCGAGACGCTATTCCTTACGATTGGGAACGACCACTGGGGTGGATTGAACGATCCGAACATCGGTGGGCGCTCAGCAAGTCGAGACCCGATGAAGCTTTGCCCCTCACCTGAAGAGGTGTCGATCATCCAAAGGGCCGCACCACTCTCTTCCCCTCCCGTGATGGGTTGGATTATCACATCGCCGGATACGATCGGTGTATATGGCGCCAAGATAGCGTCTGTGGTCTGGCTCCAGTGCTCCATTCCACTGCGAAGGTCTATGGAGCGTAGGCTCGCGTGTCCGGGATTCTTGTACGATCTGGAACTTACTATCAGCCTCTCACCAATGGGCGTAAGTCCGGTCAATTCACCGTGATCGAAACTATCACCCCACAGCTCTTGGCCCGTTCTCGAGTCGATGGCCCTCAGGCCTGTAAAGTGGGCACCATCGATCGATGCAATGACCAGCAGATCTCCGGCAACAACAGATTCATAGTGAGTGTCGCGGTCACCAGATAGCTGATATTTCCAGACAACAGACTCAAGCGATCGATACTCGACAGGTTCCGCAGTCAGGTCAAGGTTGGCTTGCACCAATCCCATCTGCGCGGCGCTCAGCTCGGCCTCAGTGGGACGACTGCTCGATACGTATGCAGTCGCCATCATAGTCAACAGCAACAATCCCACCACTGTGAAAGCTATTCGGCGCAAATCCCCTCCATCCCCGAAACTCGTTGAGACCAATTGTAGGGGTTGCCGAAATCCGTTGCTGAGCGTAGTTTCGAGAGGTAATTAAATAGTGCACGGTTACGGGAGCTCGTTAAGCGGGCTGAGAGGCTGGACCGCCGAGAGGCAGTCATCCGGCGACCGTTAGGACCTGAACTGGATAATGCCAGCGAAGGAAATACCGAGAGTGTGTGTCCTACCACCCGTGCGCCCCCTGCATCGGTGGTTTTTTGTTGCCCTCTTGGCGATGGCCGATCACCAGTGCGGGACGACAAAAGGAGGCACATTGCCTATCTTCGATCCGGTCGGTGAGAAAGAGGTAACCCGCTCGATAGTCCGCGGGTTCCTCGCAGAGTTCGATGAGTACGTCGAGAGTGACGTAGTCATCATCGGAGCGGGACCAGCTGGTCTGACAGCCGCCCGTGAGTTAGCGGCAGCCGGCCGCAAGGTCCTGCTCGTAGAGCGGAACAACTATCTCGGCGGAGGCTACTGGCTCGGCGGTTACCTGATGAACAAGATCACGGTGCGTGCTCCCGGCCACAAGGAACTACAGAAGATCGGGGTTCCGTGCGCTGAGGATCCGGCGACTCCGGGTCTATGGGTTGCCGATGGACCGCATGCTTGCTCCAAGCTGATCGCATCCGCCTGCGATGCAGGCGTGAAGGTACTCAACATGACCAGCTGCGATGATGTTGTTCTAAGAGAAGGCGGACGCGTATCGGGAGTCGTCATCAACTGGACACCGATCAAGGCGCTCCCGCGTCAGATCACGTGCGTTGATCCTGTGGCCATCGAGTCCAAGGTCGTCATCGACTGCACCGGTCACGACGCCGGTGTAGCAGGATCACTGGCTGAGCGCGGAATGCTTGAGATGAAGGGGACAGGCGCCATGTGGGTGGAGCGCTCAGAGGACCTGATCGTGGAACACACGAGCGAGGTCCATCCCGGACTGGTCCTTGCAGGAATGGCTGTATCCACGTTCTTCGGCGTCCCTCGCATGGGACCAACGTTCGGCGGAATGCTTCTTTCTGGCGTCAAGGCCGCAAAGATCGTCGGCGATATCTTGGACGGTAAGTCCAAGTTCGCAGCGGGCGAATCAGCAGATGCTGTAGAGCCTGCTCTGACAGTCTAATCAATCATCTCTGCTCGAACAGGGACTCGGTCGCCAATCGCTGAGTCCCTGTTCGCGGTGGGGCTGACTCATCCCAGCAGGCGATCAGGCGCCTTGCAGCGCCACCTGCCATTCTTCGATGCGACCCTCAAGCCTGAGCTCACCGATCAGGGCCATATCCAACTCTGCCGGCGCATGCGACAGTCCCATGTCCCGGCTCAAGTGGTTGGCAATGTGAACCGCCGTAGTCGGGCTAAATCCTTCTACCGATCCATCGGATGGGCGATGGTGATTGAATACCGCATCGACAATGGCTGTCGGGAGGCCCCATATCCCGATCACGTATCCGCCGACTTCCGAATGTGACACATCCCACAATCTGCTCTCGATCTCATGTGCGGGATAGACTCCGCTATCCGACAGAACCTGCCTGTACTCAGTGGGCGCATTCATTGCCAAGAGCAACTTTCCGATGTCATGCAACATACCGGCGATAAAGGCCTGGTCAGCCACCATCTTCTCTGTTCCCTCAATCTCACATAGCTTGCGAGCTCGAGTACCCACTCTCAAGGAATGGGCCCACAGAGATTCAATGGGAAAGCTAGCTATCTGCTCCCTGGATAATTCTGAAGCTACGTTCGCTGCCAAAACCAATGCCTTTAGCGTGTCGAGACCCAGAATGGTAGCTGCATGCGCGGGACTAGATACGGTCTGAGGCAAGGCAAAGAAAGCTGAGTTCGCCATCTGCAATACCTTGGCGCTGAGACTCGGGTCCCTTGCTATTACGTCTCCAACACTGGCGACACTCGCAGCTGGTGAGTGCAGCAGATCAATCAGCTCAAGATAGGTCTTGGGTGCACTGGGGATGTGCTTCATGGATGTGACCATGCCTACCAGCTGGGAATCGGATAGTTTATCCCTAAGATCACAGACAGACGAGATAGAGGCTACTAAGTCATCTGCCCTGCATGGTTTAGTCAGGTACTGATGTGCAGGGCCGATCGACCTCGCTGCCAGCTCCTTATTCATATGACCCGACAAGATGATACGCGCAGTTCCCGGATGCTGATCTGCCACCAGGGAAAGCAACTCGACACCGTTCATCCCAGGCATCATCACGTCAGAGATCACAACATCAACAGGGACTTTGTCCAGCTGCTCAAGGGCCAGTGCCCCGCTGGTCGCAAACATCATCTCCCAGTCCTGGCGATATGGACGCAACATCCTTTTAATGCCATCAAGGATATTCGGCTCATCATCGACGAAGAGTACCCTTCTAGCCATCCAGGCTCAGTACGCTTATCAGCTTGTCTCGGTCACGAGGATCTTCACTGGTATCCGAGAAGGGCAGATAGATATTGAAGGTCGTGCCTACACCCTCTTCTGTTTCGAAGTCGATCTTACCTGCGTGCCCCTCGACTATCACGGCGTATGAGATGGAGAGGCCCTGGCCCGTACCCGTACCGACATCCTTCGTGGTGAAAAAGGGATCGAAAATCCTACACCGAATATCTTTTGAGATCCCGGTTCCAGTATCGGATACCTGGACCAGTACCCCGGATTCATCCAAACGACTACTAAGGGTTATCAGGCCCTTCGAGACGCCATCACCCGAGCCCTTTTCAGCAATGGCATGAGCCGCATTGATGATGAGGTTCAAGATCACCTGGTTGAACTCCCCGACCACCAATGGCACTTGAGGCAGATCAGCAGCAAGTTCAAGCTTCAACTCAGAGATGTATTTCCACTCACTCTCTGAGATGGTCACTGCGTTCCTAATAGCCTTATTGATGTCGGTAGGACGTTTCTCCTTCAACCCCGGATGAGAGAATTCCTTCATCGCCCTGACGATCCTGGACACGTTGTCTATGCCAGTCTGGCTCTGCCGGATTGCCGAGGGGACTTCTTCCAGCAGAAAGTCCATGTCGGCTCTGCTCTTCGCCTCGTCCACCCCGTCGAGAAGAGCGCCCGAATCCTCGGAGCCATCACGACCGTTTTCGATGAATGCGTTCTGCTTCTTCAGAAGATTCATCAGATCATCGAAGGAACCGCCAAGAAAACTCAGGTTATCCCCGATGTACTGAGTCGGCGTGTTGATCTCATGAGCGATCCCGGCTGCCAATTCACCTATGGACTCTAGCTTCTGGGCTTGAGAAAGCTGTCTGCGCAACAGTACCTCTTCGGTGACATCTCGGGCGACGGACACAAAACTGATGATTTCACCGTTGTCATCGGATATCGGCACTATGTTGGCTTCCTCCTGATATAGATCGCCGTCGCTGGTGACTCGAGTGAGACTGCCATGCCAGTTCATCCCCGACCGAAGGGCGTTCCACATCCCCTCGACCGAGTCTGAATGGGCCTCGCTACTAAGACTATCCAGATGTTTGCCAACGAGCTCGTCCTCTGAATACTTGCTCAACTCTTCGGTGGCAGGATTGACGTATGTGATGAAGCCCATGATGTCCGTGATTATCACACTCTCGGTGGACTGCTGAATGGCGCGCTCAAGTCGCTCCCTGTCCTCGTTTGCCTGCCTTCGAGCACTGACATTTCGGACAGAATGCACGAAGCTCCCCTCAGGTGCCTCCCCACTCTGGATGGGGGAGGTGTTGATGGACAGCCAGCACCCGAGCTTTCGTTCAAATATTTCTTTAGTCTGGCTGGACTGAGAGGTGTGGGATAGATGCATCGGACAGCCCCGGATGAAGGTCTCTTCGTCGTGGAACACTCGGTAACATTTCTTGCCGATGATCTCACCATGCTCCACGCCCAGCATCTTTTCCAATGTCTTGTTCGCTCTGAGAATAGTGCCGTCACGCTTATGGATAGAGATTCCATCCACGATCGAGTCGAATGTTCTCTGCCATTCCTTAGCGTTCTCAAGCTCAGCTAATTGTTGATTGTGGGTGAACCGAGCTCGCTGATAACGACCGACACCTATGGACCCAAGAAGAACAAGGATCCCGATGGCTGCTGAAAGAATATACAGGGTGTTGAGGGACTCATTCTTGTCAGCTGTGCTCTCAATCGCACTCAAGCGATGTATCACTTTTAGCCCATACTCTCGGGAAGAATCAGTCTCAGATATCAGGACTACATCGGCCGCGTCTGCAATATTAAAGGGTCGGACTGTGATGTACGAGTAGAGGGCATCATCGCCCGAGATAGTGCCAGCATTGGTCGCACCGATTCGAGCCCAGACCGGAATCACTGAGTTCACGGGCGAACCTGCTATCCAGGAGGGATCGTAGGTTTGCTCGGTATATCGAGCCGATGACACATCAGAAAGCAGGGTCCCGGATTGATCAGAGAAAATGAGGTGATGTGAGTCGCCGTGGAGATCCCGAATCGAATGGTCAGCTAACACGCTTTCAACATCCAGGTCGACCAGTATGATCCCGAAACTGCTGGAATCACTGAGACTCCAGGGGGTATACATCCGAATCGAGTTTTCCCCGTCGGACTCACTGTAAGAATAGAAAAGAGCCTCTTCATCCTGGGCCGCGAGGACATCCTGAAAATACCATGAATCCGAATGGTCCGCCTCAGGCGTGGTGACTTGAGGCGCCTCGGAGCCGGCATCCACCGCAAGCAACTCTTCTCCGGCCCCTGAGATCACTGTGATTCCACGGATAGCCTCCCTGCCGGAGATCAGGGTCAGTATCTCGACTCCCAACCTATCCGCTGATTCTGACAGGTGCGGACCCTCTGCCTCAATAACACCCTTGACGAGCCTCACATCATTGAATTGGTGCTGAAACTCGGACTCAAGATTCGATGATATAGAGGCAACGGCACTGCTCTCTCTGGACTCGATGAACTCATCATGAGATCTCACATCCGCGAACCACGCAATCCCGACCACGATGGCCAGAACAATGGATGCGGGCACGAAGAATCTAAGGCCCCACTCTAAATCCTGAATTAGTGACTTTATCGAAACTACCCGGCCTGCGCCGAAGATGCGACGATGGAACTTACTCTACCGTGCCGCCTCTTCCCACTAGAAATTACTCACCCCATGTTTTGTTAGCTGAAAGGTTATTCGACACCCCACCAGCAGGACTAAAGGGGGGTGAAGCGGTCATTGGGGGATGACCTGGCGTTCTATGTCGATAATGCCAACCGTCCGCAAATACGCCCATGAAGTATCTGGTTGCTACCTGAGGGGTAGAGTCGCCTATTCGAGTAGTTCTCCGAAACTGAGGATCATGCCATCCTCGGCTGCGATAACAGGGATGCCGGAGCGGGTCGCGATGTCCCGGGCGACACGCTCCGGCCCCATCTCGATGACGGTCGCGCCGAAGTGAGTGATGACTGCTCGGCGCGGCCTCACCTTTTCAAGAACCGCAGCCGCGCTTTCAATGGTCAGATGACGAGGCGTGGCTCCCCTGACTCCGGGAGGCAGCACAATGGACTCAGACAAGACCACGTTCATCACAAGGGCGTCACAACCGCTGTAAGAATCAATCACTTCATCCGTAGCTTTGGTGTCCACCACGTACCCGAGTCTTCCGAGTTCATGGGGGATTATCAGTCCATATGTCTCGTGGGGGTGAGAATGACGAGCTGAGGTCTGGAACTTAAAGTCGTCCACTTGGTAACTGGAAAGCGGCTCGAGATCGACTATGTCCGAAAGAAACGGTTGAACGTAGCTGAGCACAACAGAACCGTCACCTCGAAGCGAATCAGCGGTTGCAAAAAGGGTGCCACGCGTGCGTCTGCCGCCCACGGTCATAGCGTCTATAAGAATATTCACATCATTCGAATGATCTATGTGGCAGTGGCTTAGAATCGCACCATTAATGCTTTGAGGATCGATCTTGGGCTCTACATCAGCCAGGCATACCATGCATCCGGGACCAGGATCCAACAGCACTTTAGTGTCTTTTACCTCGAAGAGAGTGCCACCTGACCTGCGCAGCTGGTTGGCAACAGAGACCCTTCCGCCTCCGGTTCCAAGAAATCTGATCGTATCGCTCATCCGCAAATCCCAACGCAGTCGTTGTCACAAAACAATGTCAATCGGGATACTTCCCTCGTACGACCTACCCAACTCGAGCGAAAAGGGTATCATCCTATTAGTGCCCGCAAGCGCAAATTATAAGGGGAACACTTACCGTTTATGGCGATTAAGACTATTAAGACCCGCACCAAGCTCCAGACAACGACCCCCTTTGACGGTTTGTCGGTAGCGGAATTCGTTGCCAAAATGCTGTCTGACCAAGCTGATCCGATCAAGGCAGGCCCAATGGCCGCCTACATGAAGACCAAAGCTCCTTTTTACGGGGTACAAAAGCCCGAGCGAGTAGAGGTCTTCAAGAAGATGATCAGCATCTACAAGCCCGAGAATCATGCCGAGTACGTCAAGTCGACTACCGCACTGTGGGACCTGCCGCACAGGGAAGAAAAGTACGCCGCGATCGAATTCGCGATGGCGTTCCCCGAGTTCATTACGATCGACTCCATCAAGCTCTATGAGCGCATGGTCCGGGATGGCGCATGGTGGGATCTTGTCGACGGTATCGCCGCGAATCTTGTGGGTGGTGCACTGGCCACAGACCGCCAGGCAGTCACCAGCATCCTAGATCGCTGGATCAACAATAAGAACATGTGGATTCGCAGGGCCACGATAATCTCTCAACTTCGCCACAAGGACAAGACCGACTCTGACGCCCTGTTCCGGCACTGCCGGGCACAGGCCAGCGAGGATGACTTTTTCATTCGAAAAGCCATAGGCTGGGCACTTCGCGAGTACAGCAAGTCAGAACCGGAAAAGGTCAAGGGCTTCATCCTGGATAACCAGGGCGTACTCTCGAGCCTCAGCTACCGCGAAGGCTCCAAGCACCTACGCCATATCGGCATCTTCTAAATCCCCTTCTGGGATCGCCCTGTCTAGAGTATTCTTGTCATGAAGCGACGTCTGGGAGTTCTTAATTGCCCGATTATGGCTATTGGTTCATCTTTGCTGTACTACTCATAGCTCTGGAAATGACTTCCGGTACTTTCTATATCTTGATAGTAGGTATGGCTGCAATGGGAGGCGGACTAGCCGCATTGGCGGGACTAGGTCTTGAACTTCAAATCGCGTCAGCTGCTGTGATCGGTGTGATCGGTACATTGCTTCTTCACAACTACCGAGCCGGTAAAGGTCATGAGCTGACCCCCGAGGACTCAGATCTAGACATCGGCATCCAGGTAGATGTGGATGAATGGAAGAGCGACAGACGTTTAAGAGTGTTTCACCGGGGCACTCAGTGGGATGCCGAGATCTCTGGAGCCGAGGTCGACGTGAATCGCCCTCTGATCATTGTTGGCAAGAAGGGCTCTATTCTGCTACTGGCCAATCATACGAGTGCATCCCAGGAACCGAAAAATACGGAATCAACCAACAAGGAGACAACCTGATATGGAATTCGCAATCGTTCTACTGGTCGCCGCGATAATCTTTATTCGCATGACCATCAAAATCGTCCCTCAGCAATCGGCCTGGGTGATCGAGCGGCTTGGCAAATTCCACCTAACGTTCCAACCCGGACTCAACTTCGTCATCCCCCTCATCGACAAGGTCGCCTACAAGCACAGCTTGAAGGAAGTCCCGATGGACGTCCCCTCCCAGATTTGTATCACCAAGGACAATACGACTCTGGCCGTCGACGGGGTCCTTTACTTCCAGGTCACAGACCCGAGAATGGCATCGTATGGTTCCAGCAACTACATTGTTGCCATCATCCAGCTCGCCCAGACCACTCTGCGTTCGCAGATCGGCAAGATGGAGATGGACAAGACCTTCGAGGAACGAGACGCCATCAACGCCAGCGTCGTCGCCGCCCTTGATGAGGCCGCAGCCAGCTGGGGCGTGAAGGTTCTAAGGTACGAGATCAAGGACCTTACACCACCGAATACTATCCTCGCCGCAATGGAACGCCAGATCACCGCTGAGCGCGAGAAGCGTGCTGTCATCGCAACCTCTGAGGGCGAGATGCAAGAGAAGATCAACCTGGCAACAGGCGAGCGAGAGTCAGCGATCCGTGAGTCCGAAGGAGACCAGCAGGCCCAGATCAACCTGGCTCAGGGTGAAGCGAACGCCATCATCGCAGTCGCCGAAGCCACTGCCACCGCCATCAGGCAGGTCGGGGACGCTCTCAGCCAAGAGGGCGGAATGGAAGCGGTCAACCTACGCGTGGCCGAGCAGTATGTCGAAGCCTTCGGCAATCTGGCTAAGACCAACAACTCACTGATCATTCCGAGCAACATGCA
>JAUVYG010000039.1 GCA_030603185.1 Actinomycetota bacterium
CGATGACTTGATCCCATCTTCGTGATAGCCTCTCACCTAGTATGAAAGCTGTTATACCTGCTGCTGGGCTAGGAACTCGTTTTCTTCCCGCCACCAAGGCGCAACCCAAAGAAATGCTTCCCGTGCTGGATAAGCCTGCGATCCAATATGTGATCGAGGAGTCGGCGCGTGGGGGAATCTCGGACATCTTGATCGTCACGGGCCGCGGAAAGCGGGCCATAGAGGATCATTTTGATAGGGCATATGAGATCGAGGCGATGCTCAGGGACAAAGGCGACACTGACACGATCGAGCAGCTTAGATCCATTGAGGACCTAGCTGAGATTCACTATGTGCGCCAAAAAGAGAGTCTCGGGCTCGGACATGCTGTACTCAAAGCCAAGGACCACGTTGGGGACGAGTACTTTGCGTGCCTACTGGGGGACACGATCACGGTTGGTGAAGATTCCGTCATAGGTAAGATGGCAGAGATCAGCCGTACCCGAGGCTGCAGTGTCATCGGCGTAGAACGGGTGCCGCGGGCCAAAGTGGAGAGCTACGGGATAATCGCGGGGGATCCCATCGGCGATGGAATGTGGCGAATGACGGATATGGTAGAAAAGCCATCGGTCAGTGAGGCTCCCTCGGATCTAGCAGCCTTCGGGCGATACGTCCTTTCCCCACGAATCTTTGAGATCCTCGAGAATACCCCTCCGGGCCGAAACAACGAGATTCAGTTGACCGATGCCCTCCGCACACTTCTGAAAGAAGAAGAGATGATCGCGGTCGAGATCACTGACCCACATTTCGACATTGGCAATGTGGCCGATTGGCTTCTAGCCACGACCGAATTGGCCATGGCAGACCCAGACCTGAGGCCTGTACTTGAAGATAGGTTGCGTAAACTCTTAAAGTAGGTCAACCGCCCACTATCTTCGGACTCTGTGCCATTCTTATTGCATGGAGGATTCTGGGAGCAGAGGCACTGCAAAACGAGCGGTAAGGGCCACCCTATGGTTCGCGGCCGGCTCATATGTGACCCTGGCGATCGCCCTGGTCCGGTCGATCATCCTTGCCCGAATCCTAGCTCCAGAGGACTTCGGGGTCGTCGCGTTCGCGCTTTTCCTCGCCTCTTTATTCGGTTTGATCAGGAGTGCCGGACTTAACTACGCCCTGATCCACCAGAAGGACCCAGACGAAGACTCTATGGCCACCTTCCTTGCCTCCGGCTTGGTGCTCAGTGTTCTTGCTCTATTGGTGGCCGTGATAGCAGCTCCCATGCTCGGAGGATTCTACTCGGCAGATATCGTATGGGTGATGCTGGCATTGATGGTTATTCCGGTTCTGCACGCCGGAGCCAGCCTCCCGACAGTGATGATGGAAAAAGAGCTTCAGTTCGCTCGAATAACCACGATCAATCTAGTGGCTGCGGCCGCGAAATCCGTGATCCCGATCTGGATGGCTCTAAACGGTTTCGGACTTTGGGCCATCGTCGCGGTCGAGGTCATCGACGCAGTCACACGATTGATCCTCGCCTGGGCACTAAGGCGGGATTTTCCGGGCTTACGGATGAGCATGGGCAGCATCTCTTACTACTGGGATTACGGGAAGAAGATCTGGTCGGCGAGTGTCGCTGGTACGATTATTTTTCATTTCTCGAATTTTGTTGTGGGAACGGCCACCGGACTCAGGTCTCTGGGATTCTTCTCAAAGGCACAAGAGTTCAGCCAGTTCCCCACAATGCTCACTTCCTCGATCATCTCAAGGGTGACCCTTCCGACCTATGCAAAACTGCAAGACGACCGAAAGGCCTTATCTCGCGCGTTCGAGATCGTCCTGTCGGCTGTGATGCGGGTGTCAGCGTGGTTCGGCCTGCTATTGGTCGTTGGTGTTTACGAACTCACAGTGATTCTTCTGGGCGAGCGGTGGCTGCCACTGGTCGTGATAGTTCAAGTGCTGGCTGCTTGGGTCGTGCTGCGGCCAGCCTACGATGATAGCGCGGCGCTTGTGACCGCGGTAGGCCGGCCGGATATGTTCTCGAAGCTTGCCTGGGTGCAAGCCATCGTTCTATTGGTCGCTGGGCCGCTGCTGACTATGTTGTGGGGTCTACTGGGAGCAGCGGCCGCCATCGACCTTATGATCATCTCCGGCCTCGCGTACTTCTACCTGGTCCAAAGGAGGGCCATCATCGATGTGTCTGCCCGCCGTATCTTCGTGGTGCCACTTTCTGTGGCGAGTGTAAGTGCGGTGGCAGTATTCATCGGGGCCGATAACCTGCTTTCCGAGCCTTCCTTGGATGCCGGCGTGATGCCTTGGGTTGTTAAATTCGCCTTTGAAGCTGCTGCAGCCACTGTTCTATATCTCGGGGGATTACTCCTCCTTGAAAAGAGGTACCTCTCTGAGCAAGTATCTTTTGTGCGCAGAGTGGTTCGAGATGAGGATGGGCAGGAGGTGTCGTGAATCATTCCAAGTACGTTCTAGTGAATCCGACAAAGAAAGCTCTCGTTCAGACGGTGGACGCTGTGGGTGGTCTCATCTATGGAATACTGATCAGACCGTTGACGTCCGGTGGGTCCGCTCCCTCAAAGCAGACGAACTCCATCGGTTGCCTCCTCCTGGACCACATCGGTGATGTCCTGATGGCGACCCCTGCCCTCGCATATTTGAGAAAGACCTACCCGGACGCCAAGATCACCGCGATCGTGGGCCCCTGGGCGCGGGGTGTACTCGACGGCAATCCCGATGTGGATGAGATCATCGAGTTCACAGCTCCTTGGTTCGAGCGGGACCCCGACGGAGCCTTGAGAACCAGCGGAAGACAGGCGGGGATCCAGGGACTGCGCGAACTTTTTCGCACCACTTGGTTCGACATGGTCATCGACTTTCGCGGCGACCTCAGGCACATTATCGCGATGGCCAGGTCGCCGGTTCCCTTTACTGTCGGGTATGGGATTACGGGCGGTGGTTTCATGCTGTCCATGGAGGTGCCCTACCCCTACGGCCATCATACTGTGGTCAAGCATCTGGGGCTGCCTGTAGCCATCGCTCTCGCTGCCGAACCATCAGCTGAGAGTGGGCCGCGCCCGGTCCCGACCGCAGATACGTATCTGGGCGGGGTCGGGGCATCAGCCATTCGACCAGGTGAACTCCCTATGCCTGCTGATCGTCCACTTGTCATGCCGATATCCTCGGCTTCTCGTGACTCTATTCGCAGTCGCCTTGAAGCCCTGTCTCTGCCGGGTGCGGTGGCGGTCGTTCATCCAGGAGCCGGTCGCTCGGACAGGATCTGGCAGATAGAAAAGTGGCATGGACTGATCAAGCGACTCTTGAGTAATGGGTACTCTGTGCTGGTCAGCGGCTCTATGGCCGAGACTGAACTTGTCGAGGCGGTATCGAGCCCATTCACTACGACCTCCGAAGACGTGGGATTAGATGTTCCCGGGCAAGTGGTTGCAATGGCAGGGAAGACCAGCCTGAATGAACTGGCCGCTCTTATTGACGAGTGTGACCTGTATATCGGTGGTGACACAGGGCCCACCCACATCGCGGCCTCAACAGCCACACCTGTCGTGGCGCTTTATGGCGAGAGCTCCGATCCCATAGCCTGGGGGCCCTGGGGGTCGAACGAGAGAGTCGTCACCCCCCACGCGGTTACTTCACAGGCCGACCACTTCCGCGACGATGTTGCCCTGGACGGGACCGATGCTTTGCAAGGCCACCCGATGGAGGGGATTGAGGTGAACTCGGTAATCGCGGCCGCCCGAGAGTTGATATAATCGCACCATGAAAAAGCTCAGCTGGCAGGTGCGACTCGGGCTGCTATTGGTAGCAGTCTCAGCGGTACTGTACTCATTTCACTACCTTATATTCGAGGACGCTCACCATATCTTCATCTACCTGGTGGGAGACATCGCCTTCCTTCCGCTTGAGGTCTTCCTGGTGGCGATCATCATGCACGGTCTTTTGAGCCGTCACGAGAAGACTGCGATGCTTCAGAAGATGAACATGGTCATAGGGGCCTTCTTCAGCGAGGTCGGCTCACAGCTGATAGTGCAGATATCACAGTTCGATCTAAAAGCCGGGGAGCTTCAAGAATCGCTGAATGTGAACCTGGAGTGGACTAAAAAGGATTACAAACAAGCGGCGAACCTTGTTAAGTCCCATGATTCCGGCATAGCTGCTGATAGTGCCGACATCAAAGCGCTCAGCGATTTTCTCTCGAGCAAGCGGTCGGATATTCTCAGATTGCTCGAGAACCAAAACCTTCTGGAACACGCCACTTTTACGGACCTTCTGTGGGCCGTGAATCATCTAGCGGATGAACTGAGCGCCCGTGACACGCTAGATGATCTTCCATTGACTGACATCGCCCATCTCAGCGGGGACATTCGCCGAGTCCACTCAGTCTTGTTACTTCAGTGGCTCAAGTATCTTGAGCATCTACAGACAGACTACCCGTACCTGTTCTCTCTGGCGGTCCGCACCAATCCCTTCAACAAAAAGGCGACCCCCGTAATCTCGAAGTAGTTTCTCAGTGGGCGTGTCCGCTGGGAGCGTGGGGGTGGTGGGTCCCTGTAGGATGAGCTTCCTTGTTGTTGGCGTACTCTTCTTCGTCAAAGTGATACCGCTTGAACATGTAGACTCTTATCGGCTGATATGCCAAGAAGAAGATCGCGGACACCACATAAGGTGAGACAGTTGTGAACCAGGCTGATGTCGTGCTTCCCAGAGAGGGAAGCAGGTAGCCGTATAGGGCTATCAGGAACATTATCCCGCCACCTACATAGATGTAGGGAATCAAGAATGCGGGATGCAGGTAGCGAAGGATAAGAGCCCAGCCGGCCAATAGAATGAATGCTCCGATGCTGGTCGCGGCTGCCAACTGGATCAAGCTTAGTCCACCTGCGGTATCGGTCCACCCGACCACGGCGAAAAAGATGGTTATTGCACTGGCCATGACCACAAGATCCGCGGCCATGATGATCAGCTCGTCTCCCTTTCGAAGCATCTTCCTCACCTCGGAGTCGACTGTGTAGTTTTCTTCCTATCAACATTGTTCCCACGTGAGCAGAGTTTAGACCGGCTGGGCAATGGGGCATCAATGGATGGGGCGGAAAATAAATTGAATCCGGGGAGGCGATGTGGCGACAGAAACGCGTGCGTCTGAAGGTCTAGACAAATACCTAGAACTCATCGAGGTGAGAGGGGTCAGTAGACGAACCTTCCTCAAGTATTGCGGGGCCACGGCGGGAATGCTTGGTCTTAGCGCCTCTCAGGGTGGGGTAATCGCCGAGGCCATCGCTGCCGAGGCCGACAATGTTGCCGCTGCACGCCCCTCTGTTGTGTGGCTGAATTTCGCAAGTGACTCTGGTTGCACTGAATCCCTGCTCAAATCGTCATATCCTTCGGCGGCCGAGCTGATCCTGGATACGATCTCGATGGACTACAACGAGACGATCATGGCTCCTTCCGGGGAGGCTGCCGAGAAGAGTCGTAAAGACGCCATGGAGGCCGGGGGATACCTGCTTGTTGTTGAAGGTGGCGTTCCGACCAAAGACGGGTATGGGATGATCGCCGGCATGAACATGACCGCAATATTGGATGAGATGGCACCGAATGCCGCAGCCATTATCGCGGTCGGGTCTTGTGCGACATTCGGGGGGGTTCCCGCTATGGACCCGAATCCCTCTGAGATCGAGGGCATCCAGGAGTACCTTGGCGACGACTTCACGGTGATCAACTTGGATATGTGCCCGGTGAATCCTCGCAATCTTGCCGCCACGATCGTCAGCGTCATCGTCCTTGAGACAGTACCTGAGCTTGATGAGTATGGTAGGCCGCTGATATTCCACGGCCAGACCATCCACGACAATTGCGAGCGCCGCGCTCATTTTGATGCCGGTAACTTCGTCGAGGTCCTTGGGGACGAGAACGAGGGAAAGGGTTACTGCCTGTACAAGGTCGGGTGTAAAGGTCCCATGACTCATTCGAACTGTCCCGATGTTCGCTGGAATGACCGGACCAGCTGGTGTGTAGGGGCAGGAGGTCCCTGTATCGGCTGCGCTGAACACGGATGGCCTGATGAGTTCGCCGGTTTCTACGAACGATTGGCAGGCGTGAAGATTCCGGGCATTGGGGGCGTCGAGGCAGGCGCGGACAAATTGGGAGCGGGACTAGCAGTCGCCACCGCTGGGGGAATAGCGGTCCATGCTGTTGCGACCGGCGTCAGTAAACGTGGAAAAGAAGACGGGGGCTCCGAGTAATGGCAGAGCGCATAGTGATCGATCCGATCACCAGGATAGAGGGGCACCTGAAGCTAGAGGTCGAGATAGACAATGGCAAGGTCAAGGACGCCTGGACATCAGGAACCCTGTTCCGGGGTTTTGAGATTATGCTTAAGGACCGTGACCCAAGGGATGCCTGGCATCTGACCCAGCGTATCTGTGGTGTGTGTCCGACATCGCACGCGCACGCCTCAGCGCAGTGCCTGGATGACGCATTCGGCGTAACTATCCCTACCAATGGTCGAATAGTCCGAAACATCGTCGAGGGCGCCCAGTTCGTACACTCTCACATCCTTTGGTTCTACCACCTGGCCGCCTTGGACTACGTGGACGTTCCATCCGCGCTGTCCGCCAAGACCAGTGACCCAAAACTTCAAGCCGTACAGGCTAAACTCAAGACGTTCGTGGACAGTGGCCAGCTCGGACCCTTCGCGAACGGTTACTGGGGACATCCGGCTTACAAGCTTCCTCCCGAGGTGAACCTGCTCGCGGTATCGCACTATCTTGAGGCTATTGAGATGCAGGCCAAGGCCGCTCACTTGTCAGCCATTCTCGGGGGCAAGATGCCGATGACTATGACCAGTCCTCCGGGCGGATCCAGCCATGTGCCTACAGTCGACGAGATTACGCAGCTGGTGTTTCGACTGACTGAGCTGCAGGACTTCATTGATAACAAGTTCATTCCTGATGTCCTGGCGGTGGCACCCTTCTACATCAAGGAGGGATACGCCGGAATCGGAAAGGGCCACGGGAACTACCTGTCATGGGGAGTCTTCGAGGACCCGAGTTTTGATCCAAAGAAACGATTTCTTCCCAGGGGAGCTTTGTTCGCAGATACCGGACTCGAGTTACATGATGTGACTCCCGAGGACGTGACTGAGGACGTTAGTCGTGCCTGGTACAACGGGGGTACTCCTCTAAATCCGACAGTAGGAGTAACCGATCCGAATTACACCGGATATGATACCGATGATCGCTACACATGGGCCAAGGCTCCTAGACTAAAGGGTAAGCCGATGGAGGTCGGCGCGCTCTCTCGCATGCTGGTAGCCTACGCGTCCGGACAGCCGACCGCTCGCGCTCTAATCGACGACACTCTGGTCAAGATCGGGGCCTCCGGCAAGCCCGAGGTGTTGTTCGGCGTGATCGGCCGTATCGCGGCTCGCGCTCTCGAATGCAAAATGATCGCGGACGAGATGAGTAATTGGATTCTTGAATTAGGCGGCAATATCAAAGCGGGCGACGCTAAGGTGTTCGAGGACCACGAGGTGCCACAGTCCGGCAACGGTATCGGTTTATGGGAAGCCCCCCGAGGTGCACTGGGCCACTGGATCGATATCAAGAATCAAAGGATTAACAACTATCAGTGCGTTGTGCCGACCACATGGAACGTCTGTCCTCGGGACGGAGACGGAGTGCGAGGACCCATCGAAGAAGCGCTGGTGGGAACCCCTGTGGCGGATGCCTCCCAGCCCATTGAGATTCTGCGGGTCGTCCACTCCTTCGATCCATGTCTGGCGTGCACCGTTCATGTGATCGACCCGCAGACAAATGAGATCCGCAAGTTCAGGGTCTCATAGGGGGTCATGATGGAGAGAGAACTGATTTGGAGCACAGCCTATCGATTGGATCATTGGATCAGGGTGTTGTCCATTTTCACCCTGATCATTACCGGTTGGTACATTCACGCGCCTTTCTTCGGAGGGGGTGAAGGTGCGTTTACAATGGCTACCGCGAGGTGGCTGCATTTCTCAGCCGCATACCTTCTGATATTCGGGCTGATCGTCCGGGTCTACATGTCGTTCAACTCGAAGTTCTATGCGGACTGGCGGGACTTTGGACTGTGGAAGAATCTTAGGGGTATCCCGGCTGAGATCGCCTACTTCGTATTCGTACGACCCACCGGGGTGAAGAACGGGCGCTACAATCCACTGCAGGCATACAGTTACCTATTTCTGCTGTTGATCTTGATTCTCATGGCATTCCTTGGCTTCTCGATATATACCGGGACTCTTTTTGGGCTCACTGACGCAAGCGATAGCTTGGCCTGGGTCCAGAACCTGTTCGGTGGAGAGACGATGGTGAGAACCCTTAAGTTTCTGTTCACATGGTTCATTCTCATCTTCATACTCATCCATGTGTACATCGTCATAGTTGCGACCTACTGGGAAAAAGACAACACCTTGGGCTCGATGTTCTCGGGGTACAAGAACCGGAAGGCAGAGGACTAGATATTGGAAGCCTTTGAAGCAGCGCCTAGAACTATGGTCCTGGGTGTCGGAAACCTACTGGCCAAGGATGACGGCATCGGCGTATACGTCATCAGGGAGCTGGAGCACTTCGAGTTCGAGCCGGCGGTCACAGTCCTTGAGGTCGGAACCGCCGGCCATCAGCTCCTCAACTGGTTCGCCACCATCGACAACCTGATCATCGTAGACTGCATGGACGCCGGCGAAGAGCCGGGTCAGATATTCAAGTTCACCGCTGATGATGTTCGAAGCGGTCGTAGTACCGACACTTCTCTGCATCAGATGAATCTGCTTGAAGTGCTAGAAATGGCTAGGGCGCTCGGCAATCTTCCACAAACCACGATCATTGCGGTACAGGGCGAGGACATGACGCCGTACGGGCTCGAGCTGACCTCAAAGGTCGAAGAGGCTTTGCCTAAAGTCGTCTCTCTCGTCATCGAAGAGCTCAGCAAGATAGGCGTATCGGTACTTACATTAAAGGCCGATTAGCAGTGCATGAACTGTCCATTGCCCAGAGCATTCTGGATATCCTCAAGAATGAAGCTGTGACCAACGGGTATGACTCTATTGATTCGGTGACGGTCGAGGCCGGCGAGATGACAGGGATCGTACCGGCCAGCCTCGAGCTGTGCTTTGAGATCGCCGCAAAGGACACTGTCGCCAAGGGCTCCAGTATTGAGATAGTCATGCTGCCGATCACCGCGAGCTGTAATGACTGTGAAAAGGACTTCGATATCGTTGGGCGTGCATTCGAGTGCCCGCACTGTGAGTCCACATCGTTCAAGGTGACCGGAGGCAACGAGCTGCGTATTGTTGAGATAGAGGTTCCAGATAAGACCGAGGGAGCAATAACTGTATGAAAGTAAAGATAGTCGCGGGCGTACTTGAGGCGAATGATCGAATAGCAGCGAACAACCGACGATTATTCGACGATAACGATTTGTTCGTTATCAACCTGATGAGCTCCCCCGGGGCCGGCAAGACCACTCTTTTGGAGAAGACCATCACCGCTCTTGCGGGCGAGTTCCGAATTGGCGTCATTGAGGGCGATATAGCGACGGACGCTGACGCCAGACGGATCGATGCGCTCGGTGTTCCGGTGGTCCAGATAAACACGGGTGGAGGCTGCCATCTTGACGGCAACATGGTTCGCCAGGGCATGGACGAATTACCGTTATCCGACCTGGATATCCTTATTATCGAAAACGTCGGAAATCTGGTGTGCCCCGCCGAGTTCAATGTCGGTGAAGACGCAAAGATCATGATCCTCTCGACCACTGAGGGGGCAGACAAACCCCTGAAATATCCTTTGATGTTCCAGGAATCGTCCGTTCTGCTTCTGAACAAGATGGACCTACTGCCCTACACCGATTTCGATCTAGAAAAGGCTCGCAAGGACTCACTCATGCTCAACGGTGACCTAGAGATCATTGAAGTCTCTTGTCGCACCGGCGACGGTCTAGAAACGTGGCTGGAATGGATGAGAGAGCGCGTCGGTTCCAGGGTCGTCACGGCGTAGTGCATAAGATACTGGTCCGGGGAACGGTCCAGGGGGTCGGATTCCGGCCATTCATCTATAGACTTGCCCGCGAAATGAGGCTGACCGGCTCGGTCATGAACAACTCTGAGGGGGTCGTCGTCCACCTTGGACCGGACAGCCCGGTCGATGACTTCATCTCCCGTGTTAGATCAGAGGCACCTTCTGCCTCGCGGATACATGAGATCGAGGTCGCAGGCGATCAAGATGGCGCGAGCCAGATGATCCCGGTCGTCGGATTCCATATTGTCCAGAGCCAGAATGACTCATCCTTTGTTACCGGGATCTCTCCTGACATTGCATTGTGTGACGAATGCCAGGCCGAGATGGGTGATCCGGATGACCGACGGTACGGATACCCGTTCATCAACTGCACAGGCTGTGGTCCTAGATACTCCATAATCCGATCGGTGCCTTACGACCGCTCCAGCACGACCATGGATGAGTTTACGATGTGTGAAGAGTGCCAGAGCGAGTATGACGACCCCGCGTCCCGTCGTTTCCATGCTCAGCCCAATGCCTGTCCCGACTGTGGGCCATCAGTATCTTTTGTGGATGACCAAGGGAACCTTCGACCCCGAGATAGCGCCCTAGAAGCGACTCGTGAGGCGTTGTTAGATGGCCAAATAGTCGCCATCAAGGGTCTGGGGGGATTTCATCTTGCATGTGATGCAACTGACCGCGACGCGGTCGAAAGACTTCGAATCAGAAAAAGACCCAGCAACAAGCCGTTCGCTGTCATGCTTCCCGATCTTGAAACCGCTAAGAAGTACTGTGATATCTCGGAGGCCACAGCGAGTGTCCTCGAAGGTACTGTACGCCCTATCGTGATCATGAGAGAGGCTGCGGCATCTACTGCTCAGAGGATCGCCGCCGCGGTGGCGCCCGGAAGTGATCGTCTGGGCGTCATGCTTCCCTACACACCCACACACCATCTTCTGTTCGATAACCTGGAGGGCGGTCAGCGGCTGAAAGCCCTTGTGATGACCTCCGGCAATCAGGCAGACGAGCCGATCGCCATCGGAAACGACGAGGCGATGAATCGGCTCGCGGATATTGCCGACGCATTCCTGCTACATGACCGCAAAATCCACACTCGAGTAGACGACTCGATCATGTTGGATCCCGGGGATGGAGCCAAGCCCATTGTGGTAAGGAGGGCACGCGGGTTTGCTCCATACAGCATCGAGCTGAGTCAGGGAGCGAATCATCCGCATGTTTTCGCAGCCGGCGCTGATCTTAAGGCGTCATTCTGCCTGGCTCGCGAGGGGCGCGCGGTGCTGAGTCAACATATAGGAGACCTACAGACCGACCAGTCGGTGGGTTTCTTCAGCGACACCCTTGAGCTGCTATCTGAGTCTTGTTCAGTGCAACCCCAAACGATAGTTTCGGACAGCCATCCAGACTACACTTCCACCAGGATCGCCGATCGCATCGAGGCCGAGATCGGAGGCGTCGAGCCCACACTTCGAGTACAGCATCATCACGCTCACATCGTTTCAGCGATGGCCGAGCACGGGCTGACCGGGACAGTGATCGGTATAGCTTTGGACGGAACCGGTTTTGGATCTGACGGTACTGTCTGGGGAGGCGAGATCCTGAAATGTGATAGGACTGCCTACGACAGAATCGCCCATCTGTGGCCAGTTGGAATGGCCGGGGGAGACAAGGCAGCCTTAGAGCCGTGGCGAATGGCGATCAGCTACCTTCATTTCGCGAACGCCGACTTCGGGGCATTAAAAGCGTGGTCGGCGTGTGATGGGGCTCCGGACGAAGAATCCCTGTCTGTTGTGGCGCAAATGCTCCAAAGGGGTGTCAATTCACCCAAGACTTCGAGCGCTGGACGGCTGTTCGACGCGGTGGCCGCCCTGACAGGCGTCTGCCTTCTCAATACCTTCGAAGGAGAGGCAGCCATTCTTCTGCAGCAAGCAGCTGAGCGCTGTCGGACTGAACCGAGTCCCTATGACTGGCGGACGGGTGGACAGAAGATAGACACCCGTCAGATGATTCATCAGATAGTCTCCGATGTTGATTCGGGCAGAGACACCTCAGAGATATCTCTGGCATTCCACAAGACAATGGCCGGCATGGTATCGACTGTGGCCTCAGAGGCCTCTGACCGTGCTGGGCTGAATCGGGTGGTACTGTCCGGAGGAGTCTTCCAAAACGTTCTACTGTCCCGTCTGGTTGAGTCGGAGCTGACCTCGAGGGGTATAGAAGTATTCACGCATGAGGTGGTGCCGTCGAATGATGGCGGAATAGCCTTGGGCCAGGCCGCTGTGGCAGTCGCAAGACATGAAAAAGAGGAGAATCAATAACATGTGCATCGGAGTTCCCGGACAACTGCTCGAGATAGATGGTTGGAAAGCCATGGTAGAGGTGGGCGGCGCTCGACGCGAGACTAATGTGATGTTGATCAGCGACGCCGCCCCGGGAGATTGGGTGCTGATCCACGCCGGGTACGCGATATCCAAGGTCGATGAGGCCGAGGCGCTCGAGACACTTGGATATTTGAGAGAGATCACAGAGGGTCTCGGCGCCGAACTTGCCGGTGACACCGCTCCGGAAATCGCATGACGATCGCCAAAGGGATCGATCTAGGGACCCTGGACGATCTGGTCGAGGGATTCAGGGATCCAGCAGCCGCACGGGTGATCACCGCCGAGATCGCCGTTCTTGGAGCGAGTCTTGAGGCCAAAGGAATCGAGCCTCGCCTGATGGAGGTGTGTGGCAGTCATACGGTTGCCATTTTTCGCTCCGGCATCCGTGACCTTCTTCCATCAAATGTGAAATTGATATCTGGGCCGGGCTGTCCGGTATGTGTGACATCGGTCGCAGAGGTCGATCGCGCGATCGCGATCGCGAATACGCCGGGCACCATTCTTACTACGTTCGGCGACATGATGAGAGTGCCCGGCACCTCCACCTCCCTCGAAAAGGAAAAGGCAGAAGGAGCCGACGTCCGAGTGGTGTACTCTCCGCTCGACGCCTTGAATCTGGCCGCAGAGAAACAGGCGACAGGCGGAGACGAGCGAATAGTCTTTTTCGCCGCCGGCTTCGAGACCACCGCACCCACCGTAGCCGCGGCCATCCTGCAGGCGGCAGACATGGGGTTGAGTAACTTCTATATTCAGTCCACGCACAAGACTATTCCTAGTGCGATGCGCGGACTTCTCGACACCCCCGAGCTGGGCCTTTCAGGGTTCATATGTCCTGGCCATGTGAGCGCGATCATCGGGGCGCGAGCGTACGATTTCATCGCTGACGAGTTCAAAGTACCAGCAGTGGTGTCCGGATTTGAGCCTCTGGATATCCTGATGTCGGTGAAGATGTTACTTGCCCAGATCGACGAGGGTAGAGCAGAGGTCGAGACGGAATACGGACGGATCGTCTCTGACGAAGGTAACCCACGCGCCATTGAGGTCCTGGACCAGGTGTTTCGGGTAAGTGACGCCGAATGGCGTGGCATCGGGACCCTTCCTAACACCGGTTTGGTCCTTCGGTCCGAATATGAGCGATTCGATGCACCCTTGGCATTCGACGTCCGTGTCGAGCCTGGTCGAGACAATCCAGCATGTGAATGCGGAGAGATCCTCAGGGGGCTCAAAGCACCGACGGACTGCAAGCTGTTCGCCGGTGTCTGTACTCCAGAGAATCCTCAAGGGGCATGCATGGTCTCCACCGAGGGGTCATGCGCGGCCTACTACAAGTATGGAAGGGATGAGTCATGACCGATGACACGATCCTTTTAGGGCATGGAAGCGGCGGGCGCATGAGTCACGAGCTTCTCGAAAAGACGATTCTTCCTGCATTGGGGTGGGACGAGTCTGATCATGAGTCCAAAGTCTTAGAGGACGCTGCGGTGATGCATATCACGGCTGACTCTCTTTTGGCCGCCGAGCTAGTCTCTGAGGGAGACAGCCGGATCGCCATGACAACAGATTCCTTTGTTGTGAGCCCGATATTCTTCCCGGGAGGGGACATCGGCGATCTTGCGGTGAACGGCACCGTTAATGATTTAGTGATGATGGGTGCCGTCCCTCTCTATCTGACACTCGGGATGGTGATCGAAGAGGGCCTGCTCATTTCCGAGCTTGAAGCGGTGTTGTCGTCTGTGAAGACGGCCGCTGAAGCGGCCGGCGTCTCGGTAGTGGCAGGTGACACAAAAGTCGTCGAGCGAGGTAAAGCCGACAGACTGTTTCTCAATACAGCCGGATTCGGTGTCGTCCCATCCGGCAGGACACTTTCCGCCGCGGCGCTCAGACCCGGTGATGTGATCATCATTTCAGGAACCCTCGGAGATCACGGGATAGCAGTGATGTCTAAAAGAGAGGGGATCGCGTTCGAGACGCCAGTGGTGAGTGACACGGCGTCACTTGCCGGTCTCGCAGCCCAGTTGTTCATGAGCGAGGCCGAACTACGAGCCCTCCGAGATCCGACCAGGGGAGGGCTCGCTACGACATTGTGCGAGCTCGCGACCTCATCGAATGTCGGGATTGAGCTGGATGAGCTCGCGATACCCGTGAAGCCCGAGGTTGCTCGGGCTTCAGACCTCCTTGGTCTCGACCCTCTGTATATAGCCAATGAAGGCAAGATGATCGTCGTCGTGGCCCCGGAAGATGCCGAGCGGGCTATCCATGCCTTGCAAGGCCACCCGCTCGGCGGTGACGCGGCCATCATCGGCACATGCAGCGACGACCGTCCTGGCCGCGTCACCCTCCGAACAACCATCGGAGGGACCCGGGTGGTAGACATGCTTTCCGGCGAGCAACTACCAAGGATCTGCTGAGGTAAGCCTGACAAGAGCCAAGCTATGTAACGCACCGCAGATAGCCGTCACCGCTGAACTCAACAGTGCCCCAGAAGGAACGGAACTAACTTTCTTGTGGCGTTACGTTGAGGGCGAGGGTGAAGACATCGACTCCGTCGGTGTTGTTTCTGAAGATGGGACCGACACCGCGCAGTCATCGCTCTCCAGCCCGGACTCAGGGTGGCCCCCAGGTGAGTACGAGGTCGTTCTTGATCTCAACACTGACAACTCGGATCCGATCACAAAGAGCTTCCGGGTCGAGTAATCCCCGTG
>JAUVYG010000077.1 GCA_030603185.1 Actinomycetota bacterium
ATCAAGTGGTTGAGTTTTGCGTTCAATGAGAGGATCAGATCCCGATGCCTCGCCGGGTCTGCAGCCAGATTATTCATCTCTTCGGGGTCGGCCAGCGTGTCGTACAACTCGATGTCATTGGCGGACAGGATTTCCTCGATAGTCTCTGGACGGTTGTGAGCCACAGGCGCAAAGTACCGGCTGAACTTGTAGCGCGGCTCGATCAACGTACGGGCAAAACCACGCTTCTCTAGATTTGGCGTTATCGCCTCTTTAATCTCATCCCGGCTGGCTCCGGTATCCCATAACTTCTTAACGGTCGGAAGGAACGTGTCATCGAGAGTCAGGACCATGTTGTAGGTGAAAAGTGCGCCGTCTCGGGCGGCGACGGCATCTGCTCCTATGGGGTTTGAGACCAGTGGCGTAAGATCGTGTCCGGGCAGATCCTTGGCAACGCGATCTTTGTCCTCAATGCTAGCCTGGGCCAAGCTGATCAGTGTGGGAGCAAGGTCTAAGTGCGAGGTGATTGCCTCACATCGCTCCCCCGCCGGACCATCCGGCGTATATACGACAAATGGCACATGACAGTTTTCTTCGTAGGCAAAGCCGCCCTTCCCCCACAGACCATGTGCGCCTCCGAGTTCGCCGTGGTCCGAGGTGAACACGATCGCCGTAGTCTCTAATAGCCCAAGGTCTTCCAGTTCATCAAGAACCCGAGTTATGTGCTTGTCCACATCGGCCAGGCAGTTGAAGTAGTAGTCCTGGAAACCTTTCCAGGCATCTTCTTCCGGAGGGATGTTGCCGAGCAACGTGCTCGCTACTTCGGCGTACTCCCGATGCGCCGGAGGCCGGCCCTCTTCATCAGGCCTTTGCTTGTGACTGGCTGGAACAGGTTCGGGATAAGTATGGCCGTACGTAGAGGTATCTGGTCCGTGGCTCAGGGTGGGAAAGCCACCTTTGCCGGGCCCTCGGTCCTGCCCCGGTACGAAGTACATAATGTCGTGAGGGTTGATGAAGTTCACAGAGAGAAACCAGGGCTCACTACTTAGCGAGCGCGTGAGGCCCTTAGTTCTGAGCCAAGAGACAGCATCCTCGGCAGTCCGCCCATCGGTCTGAAAACCATCGAGGATGCCCCCGAAGGAATCTCCTCCACAGTTGAAATCTGAGAAGCCGTATTGCTCCATGTCCCCAGAATAGCTATGGTCCCTCTTTGGATCAGGCTCAAGGTCTTTGCTCAAGTGCCACTTGCCCTTGTATGCAGTGTAGTAGCCGAGATCCCGCAGCATATGCCCCACTGTCGGGATCTCGGTAGACAAGGGTGGCACGAATGGAAAGTTCGAGTTATCGAACATATGAGTCTGTGGAACATGGCGTCCGGTATACATGACTGAGCGCGAGGGCGTACATACTGATGAGGCGATGTAGTGTCGATCGAAAGTGACCCCCATGTTCATCAACCGCTGACGCCCCGGAAGTTCTAGACCTTCTGGCCACTTCGAGAAATAGCGCTCCTGGTCAACGGTTATCAGTACAATGTTCTCTGTGCTCACCGACGCCCCCCACATTTGGCCACCTGACGGAGGAAAAGTTACCCTGGGAATCAGACCTCAAACACTCTTCTACGATTAGGGTCGACTCTGCGTCTCGCCGACAATCATCAGGCACCCTCTCTGACACGCCAAATCCCCCCACCTATTTGTGGTTTCTATTTGACGGCGGTTTCTTTCCCGCTGCCGCTGGGAAGTAATCTGTGGGAGCGGGAAACAATCTAGGGGGAATTGGATATGGCAGAACAATCCGTGGGCAAGAAGCCTAACATTCTAGTTATCTGGGGAGATGACATTGGTCACACCAATCTAAGCTGCTACTCACATGGAGTTATGGGCTATCAGACGCCCAACATCGATCGCATCGCCAAAGAAGGAATGATGTTCACGGATTGCTACGGTGAGCAGAGCTGCACCGCTGGGCGGTCGGCTTTCATTACGGGCCAAAGCGTGTTCCGCACCGGGCTTAGCAAGGTGGGTCTTCCCGGATCTGACCTCGGATTAAAGGCAGAAGACCCGACCATCGCAGAACTTCTAAAGCCTCAGGGGTATGCCACAGGTCAATTCGGCAAGAACCACCTCGGAGACAAAGACCAGTTTTTACCCACCAACCATGGCTTCGATGAATTCTTTGGCAACCTCTACCACTTAAACGCCGAAGAAGAACCCGAGCTGAGGGACTACCCACCAGAGTCAGACTTTCCCGATTTCCGTAAGAACTTCGGGCCCCGTGGCGTTATCCATAGCTTTGCTGACGGCCGTATAGAGGATACTGGGCCGCTGACTAAGAAACGCATGGAGACAGTGGATGAAGAGTTTCGGGATGCCGCGTGGGATTTCATGGACCGGCAAACCGAATCCGACACTCCTTTCTTCCTATGGTTCAACTCGACCCATATGCACTTACGCACCCATGTTAAGCCTGAAAGTGAGGGAAAGTCTGGCCGCTGGCAATCCGAGTACCACGACGCCATGATCGATCACGACGATCTTGTCGGCTCTCTGCTGAACAAGCTGGATGAGCTGGGTATTGCTGATAATACTATCGTCCTCTACAGCACCGACAATGGACCGCATATGAATAGTTGGCCTGACGGTGCCATGACGCCATTCCGTAGCGAGAAGGACTCAAACTGGGAGGGCGCTTACCGAGTTCCAGCAATAATGCGCTGGCCAGGAAAGATAGAGGCTGGAACCATCTCTAACGAAATCGTCAGCCACATGGACTGGCTTCCGACCTTCGTGGCGGCGGCCGGAGATCCCGATGTCAAAGAAAAACTACTCACGGGCCATGATGCAGACGGCAAACAATTTAAGAACCACTTGGACGGCTACAACCTTCTCCCCTACCTGACCGGACAGCAGGAAAAGAGCCCCCGGGTAGAGTTCTTCTACTTCTCTGATGACGGGGATCTGACCGGCCTCCGCTACGACAACTGGAAGATGGTGTTCATGGTGCAGAGGGTCTCGGGAACGATGCAGATCTGGCTCGAGCCTATGATCCCGCTCAGAGCCCCGAAAATATTCAACCTGCGTACTGATCCATACGAACGCGCCGATAGAACATCAAATACCTACTTTGATTGGTGGATCGACCATATTTACTTGCTAGGTCCGGCGCAGAAATATGTCGGTGAGTTCCTTGAATCATTCAAGGAGTTCCCGCCGTCCCAGAAGGCAGCAAGCTTCTCGCTCGAACAGGTAATGGATAAGCTTCAGACACCGAAGGCCTCATGATGGAAACAACCGCAGAGGGGCAGGCGCCCGTGTCTTTCCATGTGATGGCCAAGCCCACGGGCGCCCGCTGCAACTTGTCCTGTGACTACTGTTTTTTCCTGGAGAAAGAGGAGCTCTATCCGGACAGCAATTTCCGGATGAGCGACTCCGTCATGGAGCAATACATCCGCGAGACGATTGAGGCCCAAGAGGCTCCCCACGCCACCATTGCATGGCAAGGCGGGGAGCCGACACTCATGGGCCTCAACTTCTTTCGCCGCGCGATAGAGATAGAGAAGCAATATCATCGTCCCGGCCTCACAATCGAGAACACCATCCAGACCAATGGCATCCTTTTCGATGAAGAATGGGCGGATTTTCTGGCTGAGAATAACTTCTTGGTCGGCTTGAGCATGGACGGTCCTAGGGATCTTCATGACAGGTACCGGCACAACAAATTGGGCGACTCGGTCTTCGATCGGGTGGAGCAAGCCGCCAGGCTGATGCAGCAGAAGGGTGTTGAGTTCAACATCTTGTGTACGGTAAATGCCGCCAACGCCGAGCGCCCTTTAGATGTCTATAAATATTTTAGAGATGAGCTCGGCGCCAGGTTCCTTCAGTTCATCCCAATAGTAGAGAGAGCGGAAGACGGCACCGCTGACATAATGGTGAGCGAGCGGTCTGTAAGCGGTGAGGCCTACGGCCAATTCTTGAGCGAGATCTTCGATGAATGGGTACGCCGGGACGTCGGTGAGATGTTCGTACAGACCTTCGATGGCGTACTTGCTTCATATGTTCAGGGCCACTCTACGCTCTGCATATTCCAGCCCACATGCGGCAGCGGGGTTGCCCTTGAACACAACGGCGACCTGTATTCTTGCGACCACTTCGTCGACCCTGAATACCTTCTGGGGAACATCACCGAAACCACTATTAGTGAGCTTGCAACATCACAGCGACAGCAAGCATTCGGCGCCACTAAATCAGAGACCCTTCCTCAGTACTGTCACGACTGTGAGTACAAGTTCGCTTGTAATGGCGAGTGCCCAAAGAACCGACTTCTCACCACCCCTGACGGAGAACCCGGCCTTAACTGGCTTTGTTCGGGAATCAAACAGTTCCACACCAAGACTGAGCGGCCTATGCGAATCATGGCGAGCCTTCTCATGGCAGGCAAAGAGGCAGGGGGTGTCATGGCTTTGCTATCAGAAGAATCGGCTCGCACAGGAAGGAACGACCTCTGCCCTTGCGGGAGTGGGCACAAATACAAAAGGTGTTGCGGGACCGGGTGCTACTAAATAATGAAGTAACCGACTTCGATGACGAAACCCAACAGGTTCGCGAGCATATTGTCGACAGGTTGCTGGTCGTAGGCGCGATACTTGGCTTTCCGGCTATTGTGCTGTCTCTTGCCAGATATTCTGACTTTGGGTTTCTTCCGGACATGCCGTTCAATACTGCCGCTTACCTGATCTTCCTCACTGCAGCGATCTTTAGAAGAAGACTCTCCTTCCGAGTGCGCGCCCTCATCGTAGCTGGGGTGTGGATGATCATAGGAGCTGACGGAATTCTCGTGTTTGGCTACCATGGTTCCGGGCCTATGGCCATTATTACGGCCGCGATCCTAATCACCGCTCTTCGGGGGACTAAGCAGGGAATCGTAGTCGCAAGTATCGGTCTCGCCTACCTTGTCCTCATGGCGGCTGGATCGGCAAGCGGAGTCGTCCAAAACGTTGTGGATATTGCAGAATACAGCGCATCTGCCAGGGTATGGGCATATGAGGTCTACACATTTGCACTTTCAACAGGTGCATTAATCTACGCTATTGGTGGTATGCGCGACTACCTCATGGTGTCATTTGGGCAGTTATCTCGTCGAACGACCCAACTTCAGAAGACCCATGAGGACCTGAAGTTGTCAGAGGACAAGTTCTCAAAAGCCTTTCAGTCGAGCCCTGACTCAATGGCAATTACCTCTATCGACACAGGAGAGATCATAGACGTTAACCAGGGCTTCTATAACCTGCTCGGATATTCCAAGGAAGAGGCCCTCGGAAAGACTGCAATCGAGATCGATGCATGGGTCGACCTAAATCAACGTGCACAACTTAAAAGATCCCTAGAGTCCTCAGGGACCGTCCGAGGCATGGAGATCCAGATGCGTCACAGATCAGGCAAGACCCTGACCTGCATTCTCTCAGCGGAAATCATCGAATGTGAGGGCACGAAATGTATGCTCTCTGTGACCAAAGACATCACCGCTCGTAGGACGGCAGACAAGGAGCTGCGTCAGAAAGACCGGGACATTCGAAAAGCATACGCCGACGTCTTCAGTGCAGTTACCAACGACAAACTACTGATCCTAACCCCAGAAGAGATCGAGGCTGCCCTGGGGGAACCGACAAGCGAATGTCACGCCATCCCATCCGCTGAATCACTGGCGGAGTCGCGTGCGTTTCTTCGAGAAGCGATAGGACAGTCCCTACCGGATGGGAAGAACCTAGGCGACATCATTCTAGCCTCAGGTGAGATCATCACAAACGGCGTAAAACACGCTGGTTCGGCTGAGGTGCAGGTCTACATGCTAAATGAATCGCTACAGGTGCGAATATCCGATAACGGACCGGGCATAGACTTCAGTCACCTACCAAAGGCAACATTGCAAACGGGATTCTCTACCAAGAAATCTCTGGGTATGGGCTTTTCGGTGGTTCTTGAGATCTGCGATAAGGTGCTTTTGTCAACGAGCGACATAGGCACGACTGTCGTCCTTGAAATCAATGGAAAGAATGGCGAAGAGACTCTCGATGACGTGCTGTCCCGGGGTCTCTTCAACGGTGATTCCGGGCCAGTTTAGGAAACCATGTCGAAATCATCGGGTACGAGAACAACGAAAAGACGAGTCTACGAACTTCTTGTAGCACCGCAGCCTGCCGATCAGACTGCTCGCAAGTTCGCGATCGTGCGAATGATTATCATTATACTTGCGGTCATGGCCATCTCGGTCTTTACATCGACCGAACGGACGACACTCGGACCTTACCTCAAGACCCTTCTAATCCTTTCAGTTGCAGTCTTTACCGTTGAGTACGTGCTCGAGGTATGGTCTGCCACCGAGGACGAGAGGTATAGCCGCCCGATCGCGGGACGAATCCGTTTCGCGCTCGCCCCTTGGCGCATTATCGAGCTTCTCACGATACTACCTCCCCTCGCCTTGTTGTCTTTCGGCTCCCTTTTAGGGTTTGAGGCCATTCCTCTACGCTTGCTCTATGTTTTCCAGCTAATGCTGGTCCTTCGTCTCGTGAGGATTCGGCGGGCCTTTGATCTCTTGTACAGAGCCTGGAGGAAGCAGTGGGCTGGGCTGGCGGTAATCTTTGTTGGACTTTGGTTCGTAATGCTCATATCCGCAATACTTCTTCACCTAGCAGAAAATAGAGCCCAGCCTGACGACTTCGGTAGTATTGGCGCCTCAATGTACTGGGCTGTTATCACTCTGACGGCGGTCGGCTACGGCGATGTTGTTCCCGTCACAATGGCCGGCAAAATACTGGCGAGTTTTATATCGATTATTGGGATATCGGCCTTCGCACTACCAACCGGTCTAGTCATCGCTGGTTTCATGCAAGCAGCTAAAGAGCTTCAAGACGAGACGGACCAAGCGGAAGATTAGTCTATCTCTTCAGGACACCTTTAACCGCTGCCAAAACGATCAACACGATCAGGAGAACTATTCCAATTTGGCCCGCAATACGAGAAAGGTTGTCACCGAGCCAATCAAAGGTGACTATGGCCACCAAAAGAAGGGTGACGGCCAATAGGATGATCTCGAATTCGATCTTTCGATTCTCTGGCTTTTCCGGATCTGAGGCCAGCGCACCCACCTCCCACAGTTGATAGCTTGGTTTTGATTACTAGCCGGCCCGGCGCGTTCGCTTTATTTCGTCAGAAACTGATGTATCTATTTCTTCCAGAGCAGCCAGCTCTTTCCCATGTACTGCTAGCGCATAGATAATAGCCACATCAAGAATGATTACGATTATGGACAACAAGGGATAGGCCGAGAGAAAGGCAACCTGAGTGATCGCATTAATCGCGGCGATCACGACGCCGACGACAAGCGCCCAGGTCTGACCAAAAATGACCCCGATGCCTGTGGCTGCGAGCACTAAACCAAAGATCAGATGGACCGCACCCCACGAAGCATAGTCGAGAAGTAGTAGCCTGCTTTCTGGAACCAAGAAGAATTCTTCCTGGAACAGAGCTACAAAGCCCATGAACACGTCAAATGCGCCGACCATCACCATTAGTATTCCGGCGATGCCGACAAACCCGGTCCATCCTAATCCACCACTTCGAGCCTCAGCCATGATACCCCCCTACTGTCCGGACTTTCGCCTAGGACATACCCGTCGCAGATCGGAGCAAACCGAAACCTGTGCTTGTGCTCATCTTCTATTCCGTCTCTTCAGTCTCAGCCGCAATGGCCTTCACCGCGTCGTCAACCTTCAAATAGAAGTTCTCGGCACCTATAGACTCTTCGACCTCAAACCTTCTAAGGTTCTTTCTGACGGTCGATCGCACACGCGTGAACCCAAACACGATGTCGAGGCCGTCTAGTTCCTCTTTGAGGGCGAGTAAGGACCTAGAAGCGGTAAGGTCCACCCTGGCAACCCCCTCCATATCCAGTAGGACAGATGAGGCCTCGGGGTCGGCATCCTCTAGCGCATGTATGACCCTGTCATGCAGATATGTGGCATTCGCAAAGAACAGTGTCGCCTCGGGGCGAAGGATCACTATTCCTGGGGTTCGATGGGCATCTTCGTTCACTTCTACATCAACATAGGTATCGGTCTCTTTTATGTGCCCCAATTCCGCTATGTATGGATAAGCTGCCCGGCCGATAACAACGGCTAGAGAAAGGCCGACTCCGTAGAGAAGACCCTCAAGGGTGCCGACGAGTGTCACGATAAATCCAGCAGTAGCTGCGGCCCAAAACTCTAATCTCGCGACTCGGTAGAG
>JAUVYG010000098.1 GCA_030603185.1 Actinomycetota bacterium
ATGACATAGAGTTCGGACGCACTGGAATGCGCGGGCGTTATCAAGAATATTGAGACAATCAAAAGCAGGAGTCCCAGAAGCCCCTTCTTACTGATGCTTGAAATCAACCCACTAGCCCCCGCTGTGCATGGCCAATTGGCCCTGCGACAAACCATTTGTCGCTTCGGCTATTATATCGGCATTACCTGCGCTTTGCGGAAGTATTATGCCTGAGTAATAGAGGTGGGCGCGAGGTCCCACTTGTCACAGCGGCCGCCCCAGCGTGCTAAGACATCTCCCTTTTCGGAACCGTCCTCTTGAGCAATCTGAATTATTTCGCAAGAGTTTGCGCACGCTGCACAGCCGAAGCTCGAGGTCTTGTACTCGAAGTCAGCTGAATGGAAGCCCTTGAAGTGGGTGGTATTGTCTGTGCGTGACATGATTCGTTTTGCCAGAAGAGCCGAGCCGATGGCACCCATCACATTGAAGTGTTCAGGTATTGTGACCTCTTGTTCTAGGGCCTCTTCGAACGCTCTCTTCATCCCCTCATTGGCTGCTACGCCACCCTGGAAGACGATGGGGGCTAGGATGTCCTTACCCTTGGCCAGGTTGTTCAGGTAGTTGCGAACGAGCGCTTGGCAAAGGCCGTAGACGATCTCATTGGTGGGGTGTCCGACCTGCTGCTTATGGATCATGTCTGACTCTGCGAAAACGCCGCAGCGACCGGCGATCTGCGAGCCGCGTTCCGCCGTCATCGCGATCCCACCAAACTCCTCGATAGGAATACCAAGGCGTGATGACTGATGATCTAGGAAGGAACCGGTGCCTGCGGCACAAACGGTGTTCATGGCGAAATCGATCGGAATCCCATCCTGCAGGACGATCACCTTAGAGTCCTGTCCGCCGATCTCGAGGACCGTACGAACGTCGGGCTGAGCATGGCGGGCAGCCATCGCGTGAGCGGTGATCTCGTTGCGAACCGCGTCGGCGCCGACTACTACGCCGGTTAGATGCCTAGCGCTACCTGTAGCTCCTACTCCAAGGACATTTACCGGCTCAGTGAGCAGGTCCTCAAGCTCGGTAAGTCCGGCCTGAACAGCCTCGATCGGCTTACCTTGAGTACGGCGGTAGATCTTGGCGACCACTTCCTCATTCTCATCCAGAACGACAAGGTTGGTGCTGACCGACCCCACGTCTATTCCCAGGTATCCATCCATATTTGTGACTCTCCTTAGTGAGTTCCGGCGCCTGCCGGTATCCAGTCATCGTGGCCGGCTTTGGCAGCTCGCCGCGCCCACATCATGTCCAACATGGCTTCAAGTCTGGTAATGAATCCGGCTTTACCGGTCTGCTCATCCACGACCAGGGTAAGTAGCGGTATATCAAGGTCCTTGCTGACCTTGGGAAGAATGCTTTTTGCGATCGTCTCGGGCATGCAGGTGAAGGGCATTAGGTGAACGATCCCGTCAAAACCCTCTTCCACATACAGAACTGTGTGGGCGATCGTTTGCTGCCCGTCGCCGCCGACTGTATGAGAAAGGTACTTATCTGCGTACTTTGAGACCTCTTCTTTCGAAAGGCCTCCGACCTGGTTAGCCAGGCTTGGGGCGATCCAGTCGGTGGTGTAGACCGCACGGTCCACCATGACCCCTCGTTCGCCGAGCCACTTCTCGATATCGAAGTTAACCACCGGCTCTAGCAGCATGAAGAACTCGCCCACGATGCCCACCTTGAGGACATCTTTGGTCTTGTCCATGGCTACTGACTCATCCATATGCTTGAGTGCCACTTCGGCCAGTTCAGCAATCTCTTCCTTGGAGACCGCAGGCCGCAGTATATCTATGGCCTCGGTGTAGGCCTTTTCGGACGCGCCAACCTCTAGCTCGTAGGCCCGGTTGTGAAGCAATCGCTTTTCGATAGAGTCGTAGTGACGGGCCTTTTCGAACGAGATCAGAACTTGGCGCCAGATGTAACGAATCGACCGATGGGGAGCCATCTTCTTGAATGTACGCAAAAAGGAGATGAACCCCTTCTTAGGTGGCTCTAGAACGATCCAGTCAACGTCGTATCCAAGGTCTTTGGTGATCTCTTTTTGCACTTGAGCGTAATACCCGAACCTGCACGGGCCACATCCGCCAGCCATCAGACAGGTGTCTGCGCCGGCCTCGATAGCCTCAATAAAGTTACCCAGTGTCACCTTCAGTGGAAGGCATGAGAACTCTGGGCTATGTCGTACGCCGACCTCGAGCGTCTTTGCAGTAGAAGGCGGCGGCATAATGTATTTAACATCCAGTCGAGCAAACATATCCTCCAGCATCAGCTGAAGAGTCCCCATGCGAGGAATAGTGATTACTCTTTCGGAAGGTTTCGCCATGCTATACCCCCTGGGCAGATAGTTTGCTCTCGGTCAGTAGAT
Organism: Actinomycetota bacterium; assembly: GCA_030603185.1. GTDB lineage: Bacteria > Actinomycetota > JAUVYG01 > JAUVYG01 > JAUVYG01 > JAUVYG01. The sequence goes on from JAUVYG010000098.1 coordinate 2,396, forward strand.
CGACGAAGGCTTCAAGTCTTGTAACCAGTCCAGCCTCGGCTGAGTGCTCATCTATAACAATGGACATCAGAGGTACAGGGCCTTCTTTTTTGGCGTATCCCTCGACGAAGACCTGGATGGTCGAGTCGGGCCCGCAGGGGAAGGCGACCACATAGATAATGCCGTCGACGACCTTGTTCTTGACCCAATGGTATGAGGCTCCTAGGATGTCCCGCTCATAATTCCAGAACAGGTCCTTGGGTGCGTCTTTCGCAGCCTTCTTGATCTTTTTCATGGGCACATTCTCGGGTGTTACTACCTCGATACCCCGGTCCTTGAGTCGTTGGATCAGGTTGAGTGAGATGTATGGATCCTCGATGTTGTACGCGTGACCGGCTATCCCGATCCTCAGGACCGGCTCCTTGTTTCCTTCGTTTCCGCCGATCAAGCTTTTCAGTTTTTCGATCGGAGTCTTTTCAATGTTTTCTTTTACAAGGTCTTTTTCATGCTTCCGAAGCGCCTTCATCGCCAACTTGTATGCCTTGACGATCTTGGCTTCGTCGTCGGTGAACATCCGGCCCACCTCGAGTGCGGCATCACGAATGGCGTGGCGGCCGTTACGGACATCTATGGTCGGCGAGATGATCTCGGGAGGATTGTCGACCGCTCGAATCATGTCGGGAAGTCCAAGGAATTTCGGGCAAGTGAATGAGCCCTTCTCTACCTGAACAATACGAGGTATGAACACGTAATCACACTTTTCGCCCAGGTCAAGCGCGTGACCATAGAACACTTTCACCGGCAGACAGATCTCACTATCTGAGGCTTTTAGCCCGATATTAAGAACCTTCTTACTGGTGTTTTCGGATGTGACTGTCTCAACGCCTAGATGGTTAAAAAACGCGTCCCAGGCGGCATGATACTTGTAATAAAGAAGGGCCCTCGGGAGGCCAACAGTAGGTGCCAAATGCTCCCTTTAGAAATAAGTCGCCATTGATAGCGGCCTGACACAAGGTACTGCCTGAGACGGACAAAATCAAGCCCCAAGTATATACTCGAGCCATGACTAAGTCCCGAATCCTGACCATATTATTCCCTATGGCCCTCATCATCCTTGGCATCACGGCGTACTTCACCCGTGCGGCTCCTGAGTGTCCACCCTGTGTGTACAACAAACTTATCCTGGACACTTCGGTGACCATCCGCATCTTTGACGCAAGGCCGTCAGATGCAGAGGCCGCCGCCGACCGGGCCTTTGAGGTGATGACGGCGGCCGGCGAGCTGACGGATCGTTACTCCCCGGTTTCCCCCATCTATCGTATCAATCAAAGTGAGGGCCAGCACTGCCTGGATGACCCGGACTCGACCATACCTCTGAACAATCCAGCCGCCCAGACAACGGTTCCCAAAGAACTTAGTTCCTTGATAGACAGGACAGTGGTGTATGCGGCCAAATCCGGTGGAGCCTTTGATCCGACCATCGAGCCTCTAGTCACTCTGTGGGGTATCGGCGGAGTCAACAACCTACCTAGCGCGGCGGAACGAGCAGCCGCAGTGAAGAAGGTGGATTACCGTCGTGTAGCTACAGGAGAAGGCCAGATATTCATCTGTGACGGATTCAATCTTGATCTTGGTGGAGTATCAAAAGGTTATGCGGTGGACAAGGCGATCGAGTCACTCGAAGCTGATGAAATATCGTCAGCACTCATCACGACCATCAGCTCGACCGCGGTCATAGGGGACAAGCCGGACGGAACCCCATGGCGTATCGGTATCGAGAATCCTAGGCAGGATCAGGGCCCTGAGATCATCGCTGACTTCCCCTTGTCTGCGAGCAAGACAGTTTCAACCTCAGGTGACTACCAAAGGTTCTACGAGAGAGACGGAAAGCGATACCACCACATTCTGGATCCTCGGACCGGAAGCCCGGCGGATGGATTCATGAGCGTGACAGTCGTTACCGGGCTCCCCGCGACCGACGCCGACATAATATCGACGGCCCTATTCGTTCTAGGTCCGAGTGGGGCCCCTGGCTACCTGGCAACCCTTGAAGACACCGAGGCACTATTCATCGATGAGTCCGGTGCCATCACAGTTAGTGCAGGTCTCGTGACCGGTGATGTGGCAATCGAGACCAACATCCAGGGAACATCCGAGTAACGTTCAGCGCCCTACAGGCCCCAATCGACTTTCGAGTCGTCCCCTCCAACAGGAAGCCCCATGATGTCCAGCTGGCCCTGGGCAAAAAATCCGTATGACTGATAAAGTGCCTGAGCCGGCAGATTCTCGCTCTGCGTTGTCACACCGATGTCGATGACACCCTGTTGGTGCAGGCTCTCGACCATGGCCCTCAGAAGGGCTGAGCCGACCCCTTGTCTTCGTGAGTCCGGCCGCACGGCCAATCTGCCGATGCTGGCATGACCTCCGTAGGTCACCGCCGAGGCGTATCCGAGCAGTCGACCATTGGCACGGACCCCCAGGGAGAGTTCGGTCTCTAGCGTCCTTCTCTGCTCGGCCGGACATAACTGCCAGAACAGAGGAAAGCAACTGTGATCCAGCTCCCTCAGCTCATCTTGGGTGGCGCAGTCGATAAGCGGTTCCACCTGAACCCAAACTATCGGCGGAGGCAGCATATTGTCAGATTTCAAATAGGAATGAACCGTTTGAACCCGACCGAAGCCCCACTGCTTAAAGTGCCGAAGGCTCCAGGGGCTAGAGAGCGGGGTGATCAACGATATCGCTCTCTCGCTTGCAACCTCGAGGACTCTCTCCATTATTCCACTGGAGGGAGCCTTCCTGTCCGGAGTCACGACCTGGAACAGGTCCGATCGCTCTTTCCAGGGGATCAGGGCCGCGAATCCGTTGGAGGGACCTCGATAATCAGTGAGAAACATCTCACCGGCGAATGAGGGGTCAGCAACGAGATCTTCTGCAGAATCAAAGGCTGAAGTGTCACTCAACCTGAGCCAAATTCGAGCTATTTCTTCCGATGTCAGTTCGCGAACATGTGCGACCAGCGGTGCCTCCTTGTGAGGAGCTAGTGTATTCTCACCATACCCATGGTGGAAAGTTTTTCTCTTCAATTCATTCTAACTCTGGCGGTCCTGGGAGTAGGTATCGGCCTGATCTCGGGAATCACCGGCATCGGGGGCGGGGTCCTGATGATTCCCGCCCTCATCCTCTTGCTGCCACCAGATGTGGTCCCCGAAGAAGCACGCATGCCTCTGATCCTCGGAAGCAGCATTACCGTTGCAGGGATGAACGCTCTGGTCTCGTTCCTGGTCCATCGCACTCGCATTGCCGACCTGGGTCGCGACGGCGTGATCCTGGGTATTGCCGCAGTGGTAGGCGCCCAAGGTGGTGTGGCAACCGCGGCCGCCCTCCCCAGCGCGACCCTTGAGACTCTATTCGCCCTACTGCTGCTTTTACTTACCCCACTACTCATTGCCGCCCCCGAGAAGAAGCTGGTCAAAGAGAATGACGCAGCCGTGGACGGATCAAGCTCTGTGGATGTGAACGTGCCGATTCCGCCTAAATCCAACCTCAGGCATATCGTGATCTTTGTGGGGCTGGGGGTCGTTCTGGGATTCGTCTCAGGCACTGTCGGTCTAGGCGGTGCGCTGCTAGCCATCCCGGTTCTCATCCTGGTCCTAAAACTGCCTTCAAGAAGAGCCATTGGCCTCGCCACTACCATGATGTTGTTCACAGCTTTCTCGGCGTCGATCGGATTCATGTACCACGGATTTGGTGAAGAGGGGCTTCCGCCCTATTCCATCGGTTTTGTGAATCTGGTGATCGTTGGAGCGCTCGCGGTCGGCACTGTGCCGCTCGCTATGTACGGCGCGGGGCTCGTGCACAGGATCAACGTGCGCCTCCTCCGAACTATCCTGGGCATCGTCGTCGGCGCCATCGCCCTTTTCCTGCTGCTTACATAGCCCGCCATCAGTCCAGTGTTCAGCGATACCAGGACTGCTCCATCCACGATGCAGACACATTCCATTAA
>JAUVYG010000106.1 GCA_030603185.1 Actinomycetota bacterium
GACCCTGATATCTCGAGCCATTGCGATGATCATCTTCCGAAGATTATCCACCTGCTCCTGCTGATGAGAGGCTGTTTTTATGGCGGAAAGCTTGGTAAGACCGTCGATGATCTCTGCGATCTCTGATCCGAATTTGTCTTTTATTGTGTCGATATCAACGTCGGTGTCCTCGACCACATCATGAAGAATGGCTGCCGCGACAGAAGCAGTATCCAGATTCATCTCCACAATGATCCTGGCCACCCCGAGTGGATGGACGATAAACTCCTCACCACTGGAACGACGTTGACCATGATGGCTTTTCTTGGCGAACTCGTACGCCTCATAGATCAAGGCCTCGTTAGGCTCAGGGTTGGTCTTTTTGTAGAGCTTTATCAGTTTTCGCAGGGATGAGTTCGGTGTTTCTTTGCGAGGGTCGATCTCGCCTTCCGCCCCGCCAGCGGGTACGGACCTTCTTGGTGTCTTGGGCTCACCGGACTCGGCCTGTTCGGGTTGAAGTTTCTTCATAGATTCAGACTCCGTTTGTGTTGACGAACCCGTTGACCTTTAGGTAGGTGAGGATCTGCTTCATACACTCATCAACATCATGCTTGTCAGTATCGACCACGATCTCCGGATTCTCTGGCTCTTCGTAAGGAGAGGAGATTCCTGTGAAGTGAGGGATCTCACCGGCGCGCGCCTTCTTGTATAACCCCTTAACGTCGCGCGCCTCACACTCTTCCAGCGAACATCTGGTGTACACCTCGATAAGGTCTCCCTCAGCAACCAGCTCACGAACCTTGTCGCGATCCGACCTGAAGGGTGAGATGAACGCGGTCAACGTGATCATCCCTGCCTCGACGAACAGCTTTGACATCTCGCCGACCCGGCGAATATTCTCTACTCTGTCTTCGTCCGAGAAACCGAGATCGCCACAAAGGCCATGGCGAACATTGTCACCGTCCAGGGTGAAAGTGTGGCAACCCATCGAATGAAGTGAGTCTTCAAGTGCGTGAGCCACGGTAGACTTTCCAGCACCGGAAAGACCGGTGAACCATATGATCACTCCCTTGTGCCCATTGCGACGCTCGCGAGCTTCTCTTGTAGTCACAGGAGCATGCCAGACGACGTTACTGCTCTTCATATCGGTATCAGACAAAAAGGCACCTTAGGTGGGGGGCGGTGTCATAGCTAATAGGGTACCTGAGTATCACGTTGATTGGGAGTAGAGTCCGCACACCTTTTCTAGTTGCTCAGGTCGCATATTCAGGGCCTTGTTCTTGAACTCCTGGAATGCAACAAGCCGCTTTTGTCCGATGCGGAAGGCCAGAGATTCTGTCAGCTTGCGTCGATTAGATGGAAGGATCTTTACGGAGCCTGCGTGCCACTCGACGACTCCGATCTCTTCCAGAATGTGCAGTGATGCGCTGGTTCTGGCTCTGCCCAGAAGAGTGGACAGCTTCTCTGTAGTACAGGAACCACCGAGCTCCTGGATGCGCCTGTAAAATTCCCGAAGAGATTCCTCAGAGGGACATTTCTCTTCCAGTGCCTCCTGCGCCCTCTCGGCTTCGTCTACCCCATAGGCTAGGTGGAACACGCCTCTTCTGTTCCAGTGGCTAAGGCCGAGCTGCCGAAGCTCCCAGGCGCTTCGGGGACATCCACGAAGGACGATGTGAGCGGCCTCTCTTCCTTCTAGTGAGTTCGATAGATCGTCCCAGACTCGCTGTGTGCTGTCGTAGCCGATCACGGATTTTCGCTTCTCACGTAGATCATCGTAGTAAGCCTTACTACCGTCGCCTCTAGCATCAAGCACTTTCCACCTCTTCAAGGTATCGGGAACGGATAATGTCACTCGTATTGAGCTTCCCGGGTTGGAGGGCGCGACTCCCCCTTCGTCCGGATCTATCACCAGAGCGACCCAGTCCTTTTTCAAAGAGGATTCGACCACACCCCTCAACTTCTCTCCTCGAAGAAGATCCCCCTCGATTAAAGCGAAATTGAGATCGGGATCCTCACTGCTGAGTTGATTGCATAGACATTCATCGTCTTCACGGCTGTTGAACCTCGTTAGGAGCTCAGCTGCCGAGAATAGTACCGGGTAATCGGACTCAAGCCACGAACTGAAGAACTCCAAAGACTCTTCATTAGGCAGAAGCCACATGACCCTCAGGTTGTGCTCATGCAACTTCGCAGTGAGATCCACGATCTGCTTGTGAGAAGAGACACTTATCGGAGCAGGGATCTTGTCACTTAGAACTGAGGATACGACCTCGTCCAACAATGGTTCGTTCTGAATGGCGATTGGACGATCACAACGCATGTCCTCGACTTTGAGCTGAACTCGCTCCTTGCCATTCCAATGGTTGATCTCAATATGGGCGGCGATCTCGCATCTGTCTCGGTAATCCGGCTCTTCCTGCCTAAATGCTATCGCCTCCAAAGGGGCTCCGGTTCCCATGAGTTGGAATTTAAGATGCTCCCCCTTGGCCCCGACCGGCTTGACCTTATCTAGACGACCGCCGACAAGGAAAAGTGGTTCCTCATTGCCATTGCCGAAAGGCTCGAGCAGGGCGATATCCCTGGCAAGTTCAGTGCTCACATCATCGTTGTCGATATGCGCATCAATAACATGAGGTTGCCCGATCGCTCCATTGACATCTCGATCCGCTCCATACTTACTCAACCGGGCCCTGAGCTCGTCGATCCTGTCCGCCTGCAAAGACAGGCCCGCAGCGTAGTGGTGTCCTCCGAACCTGTCCAGCAACTCCTCGCTTTCGGATAACGCTTCAATAAGGCTGAAGTCACCCATACTTCGACCAGAACCTTTTGCCACACCATTCTCGATGTTGAGCAAGACCGTCGGCCTGTTGTTCTCTTCCTGAAGTTTAGAGGCAACGATCCCAAGAACACCTAGATGCCAGCCCTCTGATCCGAGAACGATAACCCCTTCGTCCTCAAGGTCGAATTCCTCGACTAGCCGGCGGGCCTCTTTCGCCACTTTTTCTTGAATCTCTCTTCTTCTCTTATTCTGTTCCTGCAACTCCTCGGCAATCGATATCGCGCTCTCTTGATCAGTAGCGCACAAGAGATCTACGCATTTTCGCGCGGATGCGATACGACCAGCTGCGTTGATCAAAGGCGCGATTGTGAAGCTGATATCCCTCATCGTCATCGACGAGCAGTCCGCCACTTTAGTGCCGGCAAGAAGAATCGGAAGATAGGTGCCTGCCTGCATATTGCGGAGCCTCTGAAATCCAGCTGAGACCAAGATCCTGTTCTCGCCGATCAGTGGTACAGCATCTGCAACCGTGCCCAGAGCGACAAAATCCAGGTAGTCATCGGCGTCTATTCGGGCATCCCCGTCCTGTTCGTTCCATAGTGACGCGATGACGGTGGCAAGCTTGTACACCACCCCTACCCCAGCCAAAAAGGGAAAAGGGTACTCTGATCCAATTACTGCAGGATGAACCACAGCATGGGCATCAGGAAGCGGATCTTTGGGCGAGTGATGATCGGTGATTATCACATCCATACCCAGCTCATTGGCCAGGCTGACTTCTTCGTTAGAGTTGATGCCGCAGTCTACGGTGATGAGCAGCTTCACGCCCCTCTCCGCAAGCTCTTTTATAGCCTCGATGTTCATCCCGTAACCCTCATCGATCCTATGGGGTATGTAGAACTCGATCTCTCCCTGGGTATGTGTGCGCATACTATTGAGCAATTTGACCAAAATGGATGTCGAGGTAACGCCGTCCACATCGTAGTCCCCGAAAATACAAATGCGCTCGTCGTCTCTGACTGCGCGGATCACTCTTTGAGACGCTTTGACAGCCCCAGGCATCATCTCGGCGGAGTGCAGACCCTCAAGCTTGGGATCCAGGAATGCCTGGGCCTGCTCAGGTGTGGTCACCCCGCGTTGAGACAGCAGCTTCGCGACCACAGGACTAAGTCCGTCGACTCCCTGGAGTAGACGCACTTCAACTTCGGGGACGCTCTCTCGGAACGTCCAGTTCTTTTCGGACCCGTGTGTTTTCATGTCCCCAGCTTAACTGACTTCACTTGCAACGAATCGCTCGAATCGATGGTATTAAGTGTTGGATAGTAAAAACGAAGGGCCTAGGGATAACGGCACTAGGTTTTGCTAATATTGACTCGCAGTGAATAGAGCAGAAAGGCTCGAGCAGTAGATATGGATGACGACACTCAGCAGTTACCGGCGGCCGTTCAAACACCACCTCCTGCGCCATCGAAGACACCAAGGTGGGGGCTGTTCATTGTTGCGGTGATTATCGTCAGCGCCGTAACTTCGGCCGCGGTCGGAGGCGTGGTCGGCTACTTGGCCGCCTCGACCCAGGACCCCATTGTCGTCACCACCTCATCTGACGCACCAGCCGACATTGTTCGCATACTCGACGGTGACACCGTGGTCGTGCAGGAAGAGTCTGCGGTGATCGACGTGGTGGAAAGGGTCAGTCCTGCGGTCGTGAGTATTATCGTCAGCCAAGAGGTGTCCTCGTCCGGAGGGCCTTTCGACGATCCTAGATTCAGGCAGTTCTTTGGTCTTCCCAGTGGTGAGTCCGAGCTGCAACAGGTCGGCGGCGGTACCGGATTCCTGATATCGGAAGACGGCGTCATCCTGACCAACAAGCATGTGGTAGCGGAGGATAACGCCCAGTACGAGGTCATCACCAACGAGGGTGAGTCATTCGAGGCAACTGTATTAGCGAGGGATCCGACCAACGACATTGCTGTCATCAAGATCGACATCGAAAACGCTCCCACAGTAGAACTCGGTGACTCCTCAGCCTTGCAGGTCGGTCAGCGGGTAGTTGCTATAGGCAACGCTCTTGGCCAGTTCGGCAATACTGTCAGCACGGGCGTCATATCCGGCATCTCAAGATCCATCACAGCCGGCTCCGCGCGAGGCGGCGGAACCGATGAGCTCGCAAACGTCATACAGACCGATTCTGCAATCAATCCAGGCAACTCCGGTGGCCCCCTACTGGACATCAGCGGTAAGGTCATCGGCATCAACACCGCGATCGCTCAGAACGCTCAGAACATCGGATTCGCTCTACCGATCAATGATGCCAAGGCGGATGTCGCCAGTGTCCTTGAGACCGGAAAGATCGTTCGACCAGTCGTCGGCATCAGATTCATCCCAATCAGTTCCGTCGCATCGCTCCAAGCGGAACTGAACAGAGATAGTGGAGCCTTCATCCCGGTTGGAACAGCCAATGAGCCCACCGTGGTACCTGATGGCCCAGCGGATAAGGCTGGGCTAAGGGAGCGGGATCTGATTGTCAAAATAGACGGTGAGCCGGTGGACGCGGATCATACTTTGCCGAACCTGCTTCTGGAGCATCCACCAGAAAGCCGAGTCACGCTGACTGTCCTTCGTGGCGGCAAAGAGATCGAGGTAGAAATCACGCTTGGAAGCGCCGAGTTCTAGACTCTAGTCCGCTGCTTCTGACTGCTTGGCTTCGAGCAACGAAATCCGCACGTCCTCGCTGACCTGCGATAGAGGTCATCCAGCAGCCGACTACCCTCTTCCGGGGCGAGTTTTCCGGCGCCCAGCGTGGCATAGAATCCCTTTTCAAATATACTGACCATCTCGAAAACCTCCCTAGAAGCTCTACCTTTCACTTTGTGTGGCCTACTAGTAGAGTTACAAGGACTTACTTGGAGGTATGTGTGTTTCAAAAAATGATCGAGAGCGGAAAGTACTTTGTGTTGATCGCAGTGGTGGCCAGCTGGCT
>JAUVYG010000035.1 GCA_030603185.1 Actinomycetota bacterium
GGTCGTCGATGGGCAGAAAGCCCATCATAGGGATGAGCAGGGTCGCAGCGTCCAAAGCCTTCGATCCAAACGACTGCGTGAAGCTGTTCATCGCGGGATCGAAGGACTTTTCTATTACAGCCGCGCGGATTCTGTCGCGCTCTTGCCCCCAGCGCTCAACTCGATCGATCTCGACTGCGTCACCAGCGATCTTAACTGCCCTGTCCAGAGCCACCCAACACATCAACTTCGAGTGAGTGAAGTGCAAAGGCTCGCTTCGCACCTCCCATATCCCCAGATCAGTGTCCATCCAATGATCCGTGACGTAGTCCGCGATCCTCTCGATAAACACTCGGTCTTCGGGCTCAAGTGCCAAGCCATACCGAGAGGTCTCATAGTAGGCGTTGATGAGCTCTCCGTAGATGTCCAGCTGTACTTGATCGACGGCGCCATTACCGATCCTTACAGGCTTCGAACCGCGGTACCCCTCGAGATGATCAAGCTCGGCCTCTGACGTCGGAACATCCCCGTGTAGTCCATACAGAACATTTATGGCAGAGGGATCACTTTGATGACACAGATCACGCAGCCAACGAAGGTAGTCGAGGCCTTCTTGAACGTGGCCAAGGTTATAGAACGCCTGCACTGTGAATGATGAATCTCGGACCCAGGCGTATCTGTAGTCCCAGTTGCGCTCACCACCTATCTCTTCGGGCAGCGACGTTGTGGGCGCAGCGGCGATCGCTCCGGTTTCCTGGTGAGTAAGAAGCTTAAGCAGGAGCGAAGAGCGGCTCACTTGAGCGTGCCAGGGGCCGTCGAAAGTACAGACAGGCTCGCACCGGTGGGCCCACTGCCTCCAGAATCTCTTTGTGCACACATAGAGGTCCCGGCACTCCTCTACCGAGATCGGATTCTTCTGGTCATGATGTAGGACAAGCCAGATCTCGTCGCCCTCGCTCAGCACCTTTGTGCCACGGGCGACTCCTTTGTCGTCTATGGACAGATCAACCGGCGATTGCAGGAACAATCGCCGGTCCTCCCATGAGCCTAGCGCTCCACCATCGACCCTTGTGACTACGGTGTTCGCCCGACTGTAGTCAAAACGAGGGACAAACTCGACCTCGACTTCCACTTCACCCTTGTGACACTTGACCCGGCGGATCATCACCGGCATCCCCTCGCCACGGACCCTATGGGTTCCGGTGGCTTCCTCACCCTCAGACAGTACTGGCATCAAATCCCTGACCATTATTGCGCCAGTAAAAGTGGCCAAGGTGGTCTCAAGAATATTCGTCTCACCCATATACCTGCTGGAAGTCTCGAACTCCCCGGTAGGCTTCACATGGAAGTGCCCACCTTGACCAACATCCAGGATCGCCCCGAAGACACTCTCGGATTCAATGTGAGGGAGGCACAGCCAATCGATGGAAGCTTCGGGAGAGACAAGTGCGCAACTATGAAGGTCACCGATGATGCCATAACCGTGTATGGGGTGATATCCATTCATTGCCACATTGTCACACACCCCACCGGATTTGCGTTTTGTTCCATTATTGTTAGTATTGAAGGCTGATTCCGACGGAAAACACCAGGACAGGATGTGTCTTGCTGAAAAAAGCGCTGCTGGCTGCAACGCTGGTCTCAATTCTAAGTCTAGGGCTGACATCGATTCTCTTTGATACAACTGAGCGCGCTTTCGCGTCCTCACACGACCTCAAGGATCAGATCGGCTCCAAGAAATCGGAAGTGGGTTCGCAGAAGAAAGGCCGCTCACAACTACAAAAAGAACTGAACACTCTCGCGGGTGAGTTTCAGGGTGTGCAAAGCGAATACGAGCAGACCATAGGTGACATTGTCACGACTCGGGCAGAATTAGCCGAGGCGGAAGAAGAGCTAGCCAGTCGCAAGGCCCACCTCGGCACCCGACTGGAAGCTATATATAAGAGCGGCGAGGCAGACCTGCTAGCTGTTCTTCTTGGGTCCGCATCCTTTCCTGAGTTTCTCACTACCCTAGACTTCATGGTCCGCCTGACTAACTCGGACTCCAATCTCATCGCCTCAATCCAAGAGCTTGAAGATGAGCTTGAAGTCACAAAGGCCAAATTGAACGAGGAAGCAGCAACAGAGAAGTCTCAATTAGATAAACTTGATCGTGGCAAAGCAAAGCTGAATGCCGCGCTGGAAGAGCAGAACAGAAAACTGAGGACACTCGAAGGTCAGCTTGCAGCCCTCGAAGAAGAGGCTAGAGAGGCGGCATCCAAAGAGAGGCTGGCCGAGATCCGCAGGGAACGAGCTCGGCTACTGGCCTTGAAGCGTGAGCGCGACAATAGAAACGCCAACAACTCTTTCAATGGCAGCACCAGTGGGGGCTACGAAGCACCAGCTTCCGGATCTCAATCTACACGCGGGGGCTACTACTTCCCCGTTGCGGGATCGCATGCATTCTCGGACACCTGGGGGGCACCGCGTAGTGGCGGTCGCCGCCATAAAGGTGCAGACATCTTCTCGGCCAGAGGTACCCCGCTGGTCGCTGTCACCTCAGGATCCGCCCGCGCCAAATCGAATAGGCTCGGAGGCCTGGCGGTATGGCTAACTGGTGATGACGGTAGATGCTACTACTATGCTCATCTAAACAGCTATGGAAAGACCGGTCGCGTATCAGCTGGCACAGTCATCGGATACAACGGAAACTCAGGTAATGCCCGAGGCACATCGCCCCATGTACACTTCGAGATCCAGCCGGGTTGCGGTAGTTCCGTCAATCCCACTCCGTATCTTCGCAGCTGGGAGTAGTCCCTGTTTCTAGATGTTCTGATAACCCTCGGTATCGCGGCCGCTCCATGGGGTGAGATCATCGTCGCAGTTCCCGTCGGAACAGCGCTTGGTCTTCCAGTGTTACTCGCATACGCCATCGGGATAGTCGGCAATATCCTTCCAGTGGTCATCCTTTTGATCATTTTTGACAAGATATCCACCCGAAAGCCGTCATCGACCGGGTCCGTAAAGCGCAAGAGGGGGGAGGCCTTCTTCGAAAAATGGGGCGTCGGCGGATTAGCCATGGTCGCACCCATCTTAACCGGCGTGTACATAGCAACAGCCGTATGTGCTTACTACAGTGTCCCTAGAGCAAAAGTAATGGCTTGGATGACTGTGTCTATCGTGTTCTGGGGCGCAGTTGCGACCGGGATCACCACAGGTTTCCTTTCCGCCTTCACTTCCTGAGGAGTCACCAGATTGATCTCACCGATAACCCTAGATGAGCAGCTTCGCTTAGAGGCCAAGACCATGATCTTCGATGTTGACGGGACCTTGATCGACTCGACTCCACTTCATGTCAGATCCTGGGAGGCAGCCTTCCAAGAAGCCGGTCTAGACGTCCCCACCCACCTGATACACGGGCAGATGGGTCGAAGAAAACCTGAGATCGTGGAAACCCTCCTTGCTGAGATCGGGGCGAGCTCGGTATCGCGAACCGTCCGCCGTAGGATCATCGAACGAAAGGCGCGTCTATTCGCGGATCACATTCACGAGTTAGCTCCAGTGTCCGGAGCTCTAGAGATGATCGAATGGTTCAAAAAATGCTCCGTCAGGATCTGTCTTGCTACATCTGCCACCCGACCAGAGGTCGACACCCACATCCAGACCATGGGGATCAAGAACAGCGTAGACCTCGTACTTTCATCAGAGGATGTAAGGGTGTCCAAGCCCGATCCAGAGATACTACACCTGGCGTTGAGTCGCCTCGATGCACAAGCAAGCAGCAGCTTCTTCGTTGGTGATAGTCCACATGATATCGGGGCAGCAGTTGCAGCCGATGTCAGAGGTGTCGGGGTGCTGACCGGAGGCTACACCAAGGAGCAACTATACGACGCTGGGGCGTGGCTTGTACTGGACACGGTGGCCGCTCTCAAGCCGAGAAGCTAGGGCTAAAGAATGTAGTCCTCGTTGCGATGCCCATTATGGGCATACATCGACGGACCCTTGTGCTCCCAACACTCGATGCATACAACCGTTTCCGGAACCACTTGCTGCCTTTCAGCAGATGTCTCTTCATCCGTGCAGTAGTCCCCGTGCCCGTATGGGCACTTCTCAAGCCGATGGTCCGAAACTAGCAGCGCCAATCCCATGTCTTCCCCCTGGCAATCAACATTCCGACCGATTACGTCCAATGCTAGCCCGATTCCCAGATATCGTGATTGGTAAACCCCAAGCCAAGCTTCTCAGGCGGCACCGTGCCCAGCGGCCGGATGAGCACCCCGATACCTCTCATCGTTCCTCCTCATGATCTCAACGACCTCAGAGTCCGCAGTCTGTTCAAAGTCACGGTAGAACTGTCCAACCGCTTGAAATCCCCTTGGAGTGGACAGGCAGACCAGCTCGTCGACCAGCCTCGATAGCTTTCGCACCGAACTTTTAGAGGCTACAGGGACACCAAGGACCACCCTTGTCACCCCATGACATCTAACGCTCTGAACCGCCGCTTGTGCAGTGGATCCGGTGGCGAGTCCATCGTCAACGATGATTGCTACCTTGTCCGCTAGATCCAATGGCTCTCGGTCCACTCGGAACAGTTCTTCCCGCCTTTTCGCCTCGGCAACCTCGTGAGCAGACTCGAGTCCGATGTAGTCTGCGGAAACCCCCAGACGAGAGGCCCATTCCTGATCCAGCACCAGATGACCGGAGGCGTCCACAGCACCGATCGCCAGCTCCGGATTCCCTGGTGCCCCGATCTTTCTGGTAACGACTACGTCTAGAGGAAGATCAAGATTGCGTGCAACGACGTCAGCGACTACAGTACCCCCGCGGGGAATACCTAGAATTACGGCGTCAGGGGCGCTTGAATACGATGTAAGAGCACTCGAAAGCTCTGTACCTGCGTGAATACGATCATTGAACATCTGCAATCACTCTCCACTCCCATTAAGTACTTACCCGCTTAGGAGGAGATGATGCAGGGTCAGAGTTGGACTAGATAGCCCACGAGCATTATGAGTGGAAGTCCAGCGAATGCGAAGGCAACAACAACAGCTGTCACTTTGGCCCACTTCTTTATCCGTTTTCTATTGAGCATCATGAAGCATTCACCTGCCTTTCTCGCTCAAGACGGAACGAATAAGTCCCGTCCTTTCCTGCCTTACTATCGTACCTTGATACCCCGAGAAATGCTGCCCCCAGGCCTATTACAGCCCCGATGGCTCCTATCCCGGCTGACGACTCGGTGAACAGTTGGGCTAGTGAGCTGACGATGAAGAACCCGAGTATCGCTGCGAGAAGCGGCACAAGGTACACAATAGCTGCGGCTTTGAGTATTGTGGTCTCGTCGAGAGCGATGACTACCGAGTCTCCCAGAGAAGCTTCGATGTTGTTGCGAGCAGTGGCATGCATAGTTCCCTTGGGCGACATCGAGCATCCCCCGCACTTATCGCAGGCACTACTACGATCCAGCTCGACTGTGACCTGTCCATCGTCGCTCGCGATCACCACACCGTGTTCTTGCATCAGTTAAGTTTATTACGAATCTCGCGACTTACCTCGTCGCAGGCGCGAATCACAGGGATCTCATCCATGGTCATGTGTAGCTCGTTCTCAAAAAGAACGGTGCCGTCCACCATGGACATCATGATGTCTTGCTCATTGGTCCCGTACACCAAGGCCGAGTTTACCTCGCGCACAGGTGTCTGGTGGCTTTCAGAGAAGTCGACCGCGATAATATCCGCGCTCTTGCCAGGTTCGAGGGAACCGATCTTATCGTCGAGACCCAGAACGGAGGCGCCACCCATTGTTGCCATCCAAAGATAGTCACTAGCAAACAGGTCGAACTCGACTCTCTCGGCAGCCCCGCGATGAAGTAGTAGGCTGATCCTCATCTCATCGAACATATCCATGTTGTTACTGGCAGACACAGATTCTGTTCCGAGCCCGAGTCGCATGTCGCGACGGGACAGCCTACCAAGTGGCGCGAAACCTGCACCGAGTTTAGCCGAGGCACGACAGCAAGCGACCACGCGGACTTTGTACTTCATCAACAGTTCCAGATCCTGATCTGACAACCTTGCTACGTTCATCGCTATCAACTTGCCGTCAAGCACGTCCCACTGCTCAAGGTACTTCAGGGATGGGACACCCATGGGCTGCCACATGTGGTCACCCCACCCGAACATATCCCGGTAGTCAGTCCCAAGTCGGGTTGATCCGTACATAACGAATTCGCGTTCCGCCGACCCGGTAGCGAGATGAGTGGCCATCAATAGGTCACTTTCTCGCGAGTACTTCGATAGCGCCTTATATATCTGGGGCGCGACCGCATAGGGAGCGTCCGGGAACAAGGCTATCTCGATGTTCTTACCCGCTATATCCCTGCTATGGTTCAGTCTTTTATCAACATCTGATAGGACAGAGTCGACGGCCTTGGGGTCCATCTCTCGTACTTCCTGGAATACCACGGCTCGTAGACCCGCCTCGGTGATGGCCTCGACCGAAGAACCGTCTCGTGTCACATCAGCGACGGTTGTGGTTCCCGAGCTGATCGCCTCGAGGGCCCCCAATCGAGCCGAGTTGACCCTTTGTTCATGCGACAGCTCTGGCGACAGTCTGGCCAGATTCATCAACCACTCAACGAATGGATAGGTGTCGGCCAATCCTCTCATCACACTGTGCTCAAGATGAGTGTGGCAATTAACAAGTCCTGGCAGTAGGGCTGCATCGCCGAACTCTTTAATCTCGACATCGTCGCTGACATGTCGCATCACTTCTTCTCGAGGCCCAACGGCCTTGATGGTGCCCTCTTCGACCAGGACCGCCCCATCCAATATAGGATCACTGGTCACAGGTAGGACCCAGTCGGCCGTCAACAGTATGCGACTCAATTAAATCTCCTCATGAATCAATTATTACGCTCGATAACATAGTCCGCCAGATCCGAGAGAGTCTTGGACAAAACTTCATCCGCTAGCCCGCCCACAACTTCCTTGGCTGAAGTGACATGGTTCGCTGCTGTCGTTCTAGTCCTCTCAAGGGCCTCACTATCATCCTGGACTGATTTGACAGCAGCCGCTACCTTCTCGGCGTCCTTACTTCCGATCGACTCCTTAAGCAGCTCATTCCCATTCTCGATGGAATAGATCATCGGAAGGGTAATATTGCCCTCTTTCACATCAGTGCCTTGGGGCTTACCAAGCTCCTTCTCATTACCGGTAAAGTCCAGGATGTCATCAAAGACCTGGAACGCCATACCTAGTTCTTCCCCATATTTTCGCAGATCGGCTCGATCACGTTCATCGAAGCCGGCACATATCGCTCCCATATCACATGAACTTGCGAACAGTACTGCTGTCTTTTTCCATATCTTGGAATCATAGGCATCAATCGAGGTGTCTTTAGTGTCGATGGCTGCCAGCTGCTCAAGCTCGCCGGACCCCATCTCGCATACGGTCTCGGCCAGGATCTGTGCCGGTCGAGAATCCTGATATGAGGCCAACAGAGCGAATGCTTGTGAAAAAAGGAAATCTCCCACCGCGACCGCGGTCGGAGTCCCCCACTTATCCGCGATGGTTCTTTCGCCCCGGCGAAATGGGTTCTCGTCAACAATATCGTCATGTACTAAGGAGCCCATGTGGATGAGCTCAACAGCACAAGCCGATGCTATCGGGTCTACTTCAGAGTCAGCTCCGGGTACATTACCGTTCGCACATAGCAATAGGAGGGCCGGCCGCAATCTTTTGCCTCCGGCGGCAAGGATCTGGGCGGCCGGCTTCCTCACCGAAGGTGAGACAGCGACCACCTCTTTCAACCTGGATTCAACGGTCTTCAGGTCTCCCCTGACTACAGCTGGGATCAGTTTTCGCAACGAGTTACTCATATGCTGGCGATGTTCTCCGCTGCAACGATGGGTATTTGCATCCGCATCTTCTCAACCCCGAGCCTGGGGACCTCGGCAGCTGCCTCGGCCATTTGAAGGGCCCCTTCGAGGATGTCGGATTCTCTTTGCATCCTTCTTTGACGGGCCCTGGACTCGATGGGATCTATAGCTGCCTCAGCTTCGGATATCCGTTGGACCGTCTTTGCGGCAATTCCGATAAGGTCGCTTCGGCCCACAGAACAAATGCTTTTCATCGCCAGAGCGTATATGCGGTCACCTCCGAGGACTGAAGTTGAAGGATCCCCGTCTCCTGGGTCCGGAATGGTCTCGTAATGCTGCCTTATGGCTTCAGCGAGTAGTTCCACTCCAACGGCTAATGGGTACAGCTCTTCGGTACGATAATTGGCTCCAGGGCGAGCTGAGGCAAGCAGAAAGCGGGCGCGAGGTGAGTCCACACGAGTCCGAGCAGCGACCAGGCGATGTTCCCGGCTGAACAACTGCTCCACCATCGTGTTCGCCTGATCGGATTCCGGTTCCACCGCGGTGAATACTTCTTGTACTTCCATTAAGAACTCAATTCCTGTGTGATCCTATCTATGGCACTTTGTATGCCTTCATCCTCTTCGTCAAGCTTTTGAGCCTCAAGATAGGTGGCTAGTGCATCCTGTTTAAGTCCGGCACCCGATTGCGACTGAGCAAGAAGCATGAGCACATCCAACCTCTGAGATTGGATGATCGCATCCTCACCCTCTAGCACAAGCGCTGCGGTCTTAAAGTGGGGAATCGCCAACTCGTACCTATCAGTAGCGAAATATATGGAACCCAACTGACTGTGGGCCACTGAGAACCAGGGGTCGATCGCTATTGCCCGCTTGAAGGCCGCTTCGGCCCGCTCAAGGTACACCTCGTTGCCCGATTGCGCCAGGTCAAGGTAAGAGTTACCCAGATTCGCCCATGAGTCTTCATCGCGCTCATCGAATTCGACCGCATTCTGGTATACACCGGCGGCTCTTGTCCTCCAAGTCACATCCTGCGTGCGTGTTCGAATGTCGGTATAGATAGCACCAAGTTCGATCCGGTACATGTTCTGATAGGGATTCAGCCTGACGGCGAACTCAGCAGTACGTGTGGCCTTTTCGAGGTCGCCGAAGGCGCGGGCGAATCGGGCTTGATTGAAGTTGTAGTCAGCCAGCGGAATACGTGCGATGGACTGAGCGACGAGGATAACTCCAACGACGAGCAGTGCGTATGAAGCGTATTGAATAGGAGCCGGAATCTTCGGGAGCGATTTCTTTTTGATCTTGCTGGCCGGTACACCCAGCGCTGCTGCAAACCCCATCAAAAAGAAGACCGTGGGAGTCGTGTTCATGGTGGTAAATGATGTCGCTTCAGCGACTAGATCTGAGGTGACAGCTACGATAATAGCCACTAAGCCCCATCGAACTGGCGAATCAGGATCACGCCTAGCGGCTGCCCTCATCCACTTGATCGCGAACCAAAAGAACGCTATTACAGCCCATAGAACGGCGGTGAGGCCCACCAAACCCAAGGATGAGACGACGTAGAGCGCCTCGTTGTGAGGCCGATCAGGAATCGCGTACTCGCCCTCAAGCCTGATCAGCTGCAGAGTTCGGTGCTCGGGAAACAGCCCCTTGAAAGTCTCGAGTCCGGAACCGAGTACGGGTCTTTGAGCGACCATTCCCAGTGTCCCTTTCCACATCTCTAACCTGGTGCCCGTGGATCCTTGGCTTGTGTCCAACGATGCCGTCGCTCTCTCGACAACAGATGACGAGGATTGGGAGCTGTCCGGGTTGAATAACACAACGGACCCGGTCACAGCAATCGCGAGAGCAACCATTCCGAGCAGAGGCTTCCAGGCCCGCAACAAGGGCTTGACCCCGATAAGAATCAGCATAAGGGGAGCAGCCACTGCCAGGCCGACCCAAGCACCCCGGGAGTACGTGAAGATAGCGGCCCCAAAACCAAGGCTTGCGGCGGAAGTGAATAGAATACGACGCCACAACTGAGTCTTCAGCGTGAGTGCGAGAACAGCGAAGAACGGGACAGCGACTGCCAAGTAGGTGCCGAGAAATACCGGATTGCCAGTAGTAGCGAAGGCGCGGGTCAGATCGTAGTTGGGAGCGTTACCAAAACTCATGAAATCGTACCCATAGCGTTGAGCGATTCCATAAATAGATATCAGAACTGTCACTGACGCAAAGACCGTGGCGATCCTCGGGAGATCTTTGCGTCGAAAGAAGGTGGAGGCCGCGAACAGGATGACTATATACATGAGGATTGTGGTCCAGCCTTCATGCCTCTTCAGTCCCCCTATGGTCGCAAGAATAGGATTGACCGAGAATACAGCCGCGAGGATGGCGATGACCAGAAGAGCGACGAGCGGCCAGAACAAAGGGGTTCTGGGTATTTCGATACGACCCCTGAGTGATATATGCAGGACCCATACCGCGATTCCGATCAACACCAGAAAACGTACGTAAGTCGCTTTGGCCAGGTCGTAAATGTCAAAAAGATCAGGAATGAACACCAGTGGTACCAGAAGGATCGCGTACAGCAACACCCTGATTATGCGCTCACTCGGCGTATACACTTTGCTCATCTAGAACCTTTGTGGGCCGTTGGGAAAGCGGATATTACCTCGAGTGTGAGCCTCATGGCATCCAATGCATTCCTCGTTAACATGGCATCGATAGCATAGAGGTAAGTCCTCAAGCTCGGTACGGTCCTTGTGGATCCCCAACCACTCTCGTCTATGTGGCATGTCGATGTTTCCGTGACAGTCATTGCAGTAATTCTGATTGTGACAGCTGACACAGAACTCTTCGGGTGTGGCAGCGGTAGTAGCGCCAGAGGTGACGGCGGCGTCCTCAGACACCTCGGTCGACCCGAGGTCACCCTCTAGTCCGCTTTCAGCTCTCTCGGGGTAGCGACCACCCTCTGTGGTCACAAGGTAGTCCGCGACCAGATCTGCCTCGGCGTCATTAAGTGAGGCCCCCTTGGCTCTCATTCTGGACACCAGGTCTTGCCACTGAGTTCCCAGGTATTGGGCGGTGCGGGGCCTATCCAGTCCATGGCATTGCTGACATTTGGACTCAAAGATCCGCTTGGCGTTCGCCGCTCTGTCTGCCGGGCCCTCAGGTGCATCGGAGCTTACCTTCCCAGAAGCGAATTTACCATGCAGGTAGATGAAATTATTATCATGAGGCACTCCGGGGCCATGACAGTTCTCGCAGAAAGACTTCTGGTGACACAAGACACAACTATCCAGGTCCGCAAGAGCATGGTTCTTCTCGATGTCAGGGCTATGTGCAATACCCAATGCCGTCTCGGGGTCGCTTGGTATAACCCCTTCGACCTCAGTCTTGTGGCATGAGGCACAGTCATTCGAGGCGCTGACCCCGTTGTGACACCTGATGCACAGATTTTTGGTCATGCCTCCACCGCGCACCAGCTTATCACCGTGCGCGACACCTCGATGACAGGTGATACATGATATGTCCAGGTTCTCAAAATGTCTGTGATCCACGTACAAGTCGCTATCGATGATATCCCCTGATTCGACTATACCGGGGTGGCAGACAAGGCATTTTCGACTGTCGATCACCGACGACTTAGCGGGAGCAGCCTCTGTAAGTGGATTGGCCCAGACGGCTATATTTGAAGCGCCATCGAACACACTCTCTATCGCCCCTAGAACCCCTGGCTTCTGGTGACAGGTCAGGCATGGCACATCCAAATGACTTGTCTTTTCAAGCGCTTGGGCTGAGCCGGAGACAGCGTGGCAGGAAGTACAAAGAGCCGAGCCGACACCGGCCGAAGGGGACGCCAGCGCCATCATTGAGAGAACCAGCAGTGAAAAGACCGCAAATGTCCCGAGAAGGGCTAATTTAAGTGAACTCAAAGGCCTATCCTGTGCCTTCTAGACGAGGGTGTAAACCGGGATTTCCTGCAGCTCAGTATATCATAGGAGTAGTATACTGATTGCTCATGAGTACAAAACAAAGAACCATCAAAAGAGGTCGCAAGGCCACTGTAGAAAAACAAAATGTGTCCGAGGATAACCCTTTCGAAAAGGTCATCTTCGGAATACTGTTGACGCTAACCGTCCTGACTCCCATCGCTTTTCTGCCCAATGGGGCGGATATCACCGGCATTGCGAAAGTCACAGTGGTTCGCATACTCGCTCTTTCCATCATCCTGGCCTGGACTCTCTCAATGGCTGTCCGAGGCAAGGAACAGCGACCGACGGGCCGATCCGCAATCCTTCTAACCGTTTTCGCGGCCATCCTGATCATTTCCACGTTCTTTTCCACCGATTTCAGCGTCTCTCTCTATGGCAGACATCTGGGATATCTCGGTCTACTGACATATCTGGCATTCTTCGTGATCGCTTTTTCCGGCTGGTGGGTCCTGAGGGACTCGAAGCGCAGATACACACTGCTGTTCACAATGGCAGCGACCGCATCGGTGGTGTCGTTCATCGCCATTCTTCAGTCCCTGGGTATCTTCTCCAACATCTGGGATATCGGGCCGCTCTTCGGCACAAGAGGCTATGCGACCCTTGGTAATCCGGACTTCCTCGGTCTATATCTTGCAGTCGCATTGGGTGCCGCCCTCGCCGGGGTAACAGGTACCAAGAACCAATTGCAAAAAGTTCTTTCCGGCTTGTTCGTACTGTTCATCATCGGAGGAGTGGCGAGCTCAGGGTCGGCTGGGGCCATTGTGGGAGCGTCCATCGCGGTAACGGTCTTTGCCACTATCCTGCTGTTCACTTCGGGGCGCAAGGCCATCGCTGGACTAGGCGTTGGAGCGGTACTAGTCATCGGAACGATTCTCGCTCTTGTATTGGTCCCCCAACTAAAGGGAGACAGTCTCACTCTAAGACTGCTACTTTGGCCAGCTGCCCTTGAGGTAACGGCTGAGCGACCCGTCCTCGGGACCGGGCTCGATGCTCTTCAATATCACTTACCCCAGAAAATGGACATCATCGAGGGGGGTCATAATCGTTTCACACCAGAAGACGCTCACAACTACTTCCTGACCCTCGGAGCCTCAGCTGGCATACCCGCTCTCGCGGTGTTCCTGGTACTCATGTGGTCGACCTGGAGAGGCCGAGGAAGCACGAGCGCCAGTACATGGGCGACCAAGGCGGGCGTAGTCGCTGGAATGGCAGGATATCTTGGAGCGGCCGCATTCAACCCTGACGATATAGCGGCCGCCGCAATGTTCTGGATGCTGGTCGGCTGGTGTGGCGGCAGCGATGACTCAGTGCAAACCATCAAGCTGCCAACCATCGGACGGGTCACTGCCGGAGCTGCGGCCGTCGTCACAGTCCCATTACTCGCATTGAGTGTACTACCAGTGGCGGCCGACATAACCTACGAATCAGCTCAGCGATCTCTTAACCTTCAGCAGGCTGTTCAACGACTTGAGAGAACCACTGAACTCGCCCCGTATGACGAATGGTACCGACGACGCCTCTCCGGTGCTTACGTGGAACAGCTCAGCAACGGCAATCTGAACTTCACCGATGTCGCTGCTGACTCGACGCTTACCGGTATTACTCTAGCTCCCTTGGAGGCGAACTCGTTCGTTCTTGCTGGTCTTACAGACTACTTCCAGGCGGTGTATCTCACCCCTTCTCCTGAGCGGGACACTCTTACCGACAGGGCCAAATTCAAGTTAGAGAGGGCGTTGGAGCTTCATCCAACGAATCCGGATGGCCTTTATTACCTGTTCCTGATCGCATCAGACCACGAGGACGAGACTGCGACTGAGATGGCAGTGCGATATATAGAGCTCGGACTTGCGGATCCGCGAACTGCTGAGATGCGGTCATACATTGACCAGAGGTCTCCCTAGAGTTCACACAAAGCGATACTCCATGGGATATCATATACGTAGATAACCTGGTAAATCTCTTAGAAAAGGCCCCATGGAGTCGTCTCCACTCACAGACATTCTTTCGCGCCTAGCCGAGCTTCCAGGATTCCTTGCCAACCCGCAGGAGAATCCTCAACTTGCTGTTATCTCTCTCGGTATGATCGTGGCCGTCGCTTTGATATTGGTCGCCATCCTGCTACTCACCTACCTGCGCATCTCAGCCAAAAAGAGGCGCAAGACGGGGCAAAACCCTGGCGCGTCAAAGCCAAAACCTCGCGTGATCACACCAATGAAACCACTGAGCCAGGCCTTCAAGATCACAGTGGTCCTAGTATTGGTCTTTGCGGTTTTCTCTACCGGCCCCTACTCCATAAGCCAGCCAAAATTCTGCCTAAGCTGTCATTCGAGTGCTGAAGCACACGATAGCTGGGAGGACTCTACTCACAGCGATATCGGCTGCCTAGCCTGTCATAAAACCCCCGGCGCTCTTGGAGTAGTCGAGATCGCCTCCCAAGGCGCAGGCAACCTTGTCGCTTCAGCGATTGGTGCTGAGGGAACATCGGGGACTGCCTTTGTGCGGTCCCCCGCTTGCCTGAGGTGCCACAATGACATCACCCAGACGGTGTCGATCAGCAATGATATCCGAGTAAGTCACAAGGAGTTCCTTGAGGTGATTCCGGCCTGCACATCCTGTCACCCAGAGGTGGGCCACAAGGATCTGACTGAGTCTACCAGGCTATCGGACGAGGGTTTCGTGCTAGCGGACTCTCTTGTTACCGGCGCCAGCGTGATGGAGCGCTGTGCGTCATGTCACGACGGACAGACCGCCTTCTCAGAGTGCGACCAATGCCACACGAACGACATTGGGAAGCAGGCTCATTACGACACCAATGAACTGCCCAAGATCTCGTTATCCAATCCCGATCTGTGCAGCCAATGCCATGAGTCCGACATCCTTGCGGCCAGAACTGCTCGGGCCAAGGCCGACCAAGGCATCATCGATAGAGTGTGTACGGCCTGCCATACACTTGAAAGGCTCGGGACCTCAGGGATCGGCGCAAGGGGATGGAATCTTGTGATCTCCCGAATGGACACCAAAGGAGCAGACTTCGGACCTGATGAGCGGGACCGGATCCTCAACTATCTTCAGATCACCTACCCCTAGAACCTAGCTGGTGACGAATACCAATCTACTCTTGGTCGTGCGATTCCACTTGGTATCGAAGGAGTTCACAGTGATTGTGTGCCACCCTTTCCTCACTCCTGATATTGGCCACTTCCAAGCGTAGGGATATCCGTAATCCTGATGCACGAGGGATCCATCGATATAGAAAGTGGTCTTGGCGATTCCGTTGGCGTCAAAGACGGAGGCGACCAACCAAAGTGCCCCATACCGGCTGTATATGGTGGTGGCAGTAGGATTGGTGATGAACAAAGTGGGGCCCCAACGGTCCGCGTCCACTCGGACCCACTTGGTTACGGTCTTAAGATTCCATGCCTTATCGAAAGCGTTGATCTTCAGAATATGCCACCCGGGGTTCATCTGCCCAAGGTCCCACTTGTACGCATAAGGGCTTGCGTAGTCCTGACTCACCAGTTTACCGTCGATACTGAATGTCACCTTGGCCATACCTTTGGGGGCGTTCGCTGGCGCAACAACCCAAAGACTTCCATAGCCCTGCTGAAGGAGCCATCCCCAGGGATTGCTGATGTAGGTGTAAGGCGGTCGAATCGCCTGGTACGCCGCTATGCTCGAGGCGGAAGACTCGATCCGGTGGTCCCCTTCTGTTTTGGAATTGAGATTGAACCAAACCAAGTATCTTATCTTTGGGTAGCTTTTTTCGATTGTCGAGTACATATCCTTGATCCAAGCGGCTTTACTGCCACCTTGTTCGACTGATCCGATCTCACCGATCATCATCGGCTTGTTCGTGAAAGTCAGAACCTTGTTGTATGCATCTTTGTAGAGACTGTCGAAGCTACGCCAGCTGCTCCATCCGAAGAATGTGCCAAAATTGAATGCGTCAAGAGCAACGATATCCACATACGCATCGCCCGGATAGTAAGAGGGAATAGAGTCGGTATTACGACCCGGTAGTCCATTGACGTTTGGCGACCACACCCAACTGACGTTGGTGACATTCTCAGTGTTGAAAATGTCTACGATATGGCGCCATGCCTGCTTGTATTTCTCTGGGCTGTTATCGGTGTTCTGAGCACCCCACGGATACCACCAACCGTTCATCTCATGAGCAGGTCGCAGCAACACAGTTCCGGGAACCAGCTTGGCACCTTGAGCAAATGAAGTGAGGTAGGCGTCATGGTCGCCAGCGATGATGCTATCTAGGCTCCTATCCCAAGGTTCCCAGGTGATCATCGGTGTCGTGCCACGATTAACGAGATCCGTCATAAACGTAGTCTCGAAAGTGCCGTTCCAGTCACGGTAAATCGAGTAGACATCTTGCTTGTAGCCAGTGGTTGACTCAAACGTCTCTAGCGCGCTGATCGACTGTTCAGGGAGGAATACCCCGAATTGCACATGACCGGCGTTACCCTGCCCAGGAAAAGCTAGAACAAGGAG
>JAUVYG010000027.1 GCA_030603185.1 Actinomycetota bacterium
GGCTAACAGAAAAGGGCACGGAGGTAGTCTAGATTGGCCAAGGCGAAGAAGAAGGCAGTAGTTTACATAGGTACTGGACGGCGCAAAGAAGCGACCGCTCGTGTACGTCTGACCCCTGGCACCGGCCAGTTCAGCATTAACGGTGGAAGGACGCTAGAAGAGCATTTTCCACGCCTTACACACCAGATCATGATCAACAAGCCACTCGAGGCGACCGAGAACGCAGAGACATTCGATATTTTTGTGCGAGTGAATGGCGGTGGCACCACCGGCCAGGCCGGCGCGCTTCGTCATGGTATTTCACGCGCTCTACTCGAGGTGGATCCTGAATATCGTGCTGAACTGAAGAAAGGCGGGTTCTTGACCCGCGACGCTCGTGAGAAAGAGCGTAAAAAGTACGGACTGCGCAAGGCTCGCAAGAAGCCACAGTTCTCTAAGCGCTAGTCCCAACAGAGACGATAACGAAATAACCCCCGGAGGCGAGAGCCACCGGGGGTTATTTTTGTTTGCGGACTACTCGGACCACTCAGACGAGAGGTAGTTCTTTTTGACGGTTTCGCGGAACTCGTCGTTGGTGAGATTGGACAGCCGGACTTTACCGGTCGCCGGATCAGTTCCCGCGAACTCGAAGAGCCATATCAGGTCTTCGGATCTAAGGGCCGCCATGAATGACGCAGGGCCACCCACCTCACCGATTCTCATCGCGTAGTAGTAAGGAACCTTGGTGAGCGAGTCACAAAAAACGGCAGAGTCTCCGGTGAGTACAGTCGGCCCGTTTTCCTCCGGGGCGATTGTCGCGCCCGAGGTGAGCAGGTCCTCGAGCCCTGATTGTAGGGTCGGTTCGTCCGCAATCAGTTCGAACGGGCATAGTGAGGAGAGCAGGGATACTGTCCAGCGGATATCCAATTGCCCCAATCCGGCACTGGCCAGCTCGGTGAGTTCGCTGGCCTCGATGACGGGTCCCGTGAACTGCGATCGGTCCAGCGTGGACAGCATTGATTCCTTTTGATACGAGTCCGCCAGGGACGAAAGGGCCAAGAATCCTGGCACTGATAGGTCGGCATTGAATATACCGCCGACGGTCTCGTCCTCCAGGCGCATGTTGTCGTTGATCAGCTCCATCAGCTCACTTGCGCTCACCGGAAAACTGAGATGATTGGCTTCACCGCCCTCGGTCATCACTCGCCTGTAACCGGCAAAACTGGAATTAGAGTTCAGGTCTGCACTGTAAAGGGTGACGCTGTCGCTTCTTTCAGGGCTACCGCTCAAAAGGGTGAGACTGTACTTGGGGTCGTTCAGGACTGTGAGGCAAGCTACAGCCTTTGGGGTGGCCTCGGATCGGTCGTCGAGGGCCCCTAGGTTCTTCAGTTTGTCCGTTAGCTCGTCAGATGAGGTACTTGCGATCCCATGGAAGGGAGAGCCCTCTGCCGGTTTGAGTCCGGCTTTGTCGACCAGCGCGGATAGTTCATCGTCGGACAGAAGTAGATCAAGATCTTGGGTCACTGTCAGCTCCTTATTGCGATTTTGCTGTCTGGGTTGTGTTACTCAGGGAAACGAGTGACCAGTACTGACCTGTTCGCGTACTCGCACAACCTGTACGAGGTGCTGCCCAGTCGTAACTTTGAGAAGCCGCCAAGTCCGCGGGAACCGACCGCGATCAGGTCTGCGTTCCATTCGCTTGCGTGGGTCAGCATGCTCTCTGTTACGTCTCCCATGAGGAATACTGTACTCGAATCGACGCCTTGTCGGGAGGCTTCGTCCTGAAGGCGCCCGATATCCGAGTCGATCCATGCCTGAGCCTTCTCTTGTAGGTACTCCGCTTCCACTGTCGAATAAGGGGATGGCCCGTTGCCCAAATCTCCGACATGAGCGATGCAGAT
The DNA here is from genome assembly GCA_030603185.1 of Actinomycetota bacterium. Lineage (GTDB taxonomy): Bacteria > Actinomycetota > JAUVYG01 > JAUVYG01 > JAUVYG01 > JAUVYG01. Next base: position 1,881 of record JAUVYG010000027.1, read on the forward strand.
TTCGCCGTCATAACCCTGGGCGAGATCTATCGCGGTTCTAACTGCGAATTCGCTCTCTTTTGAGCCGTCTACGCCGCACAGAATCCGCTTAAAGGTGGTGTGCCTCTTTTTGCCCTTTGTCACGAGAACGGGAACTGGGGAGTGCTGGAGGACTTTGGTGGTTGTCCCGCCCAGCAACCATTTCTCAACGGCAGTCGTGCCCCTAGCAGCCAGGACGATAAGGTCACTCTTTTGAAGTGAAGCAGCAGAGATTATGGCGTCCGCGGGATCACCGTCTATGATTGCCCCCCGGGCTTCTATCTTGTCGCGCGACGCCAGCTTTGCCAGGTGCTCGAGGTCCTCTTCGGCAGTTTCGTGAAGAGCCCTTCTTACCTCGGGCTGTAGGGGTGGTCCCGGCAAAGAAGACAGATCCGATGGTATTACACAAACATGGAATAACTCAGCTGCCAGAGTCCCGGCAAGCGATCGCGCTTGTTCGGCCCCGAGTAGACTGGCTTCTGATCCGTCAACGGCGCAAAGTATTTTTTTCCACTCCATGGCTCAGAATGATACCCATTCAGCGACTAAGCTCACACTCGAACGACTATTCTCTTGTTGAGTAAGGTACAGCCGACCTATACTGCTAAGGTTGCCTGAGAGGAGGTCGACATGACCGATGTGAACATATCTGTTCCTCTGCTTCATTTTGGCACCGATGGTGTCCGCGGGATCGCAAATTCAGAATTGACCCCAGAGCTTGCTTTGCGCCTAGGTCAGGCTGCTGCCACTCAGCTCAGAGAGCTTGGTGACGGTCCTGTGATTATTGGACGCGACACAAGAAAGTCCTGCCATATGCTCGAGGACGCTTTGGCTTCCGGTCTTATGTCTGTCGGATTGGATGTTGTGCGAGTAGGCGCTATGCCTACTCCGGGAGTCGCTTATCTGGTAGAGGTATTCAACGGAGTCGGCGGCGCTGTAGTTTCAGCGTCACATAATCCTGCACCGTATAACGGTATTAAGATTTTTGGACCTAATGGTTTTAAGCTTGACGAAAAGGTTGAGGCAGCCATTGAGGCACAGCTGACCGGCACGTCAACGGACCGACCAACCGGGCCGGCGGTAGGTATTTCGTCGTATGCCGCAGATGCGCAGGATCGCTACATGGATCACTTGCGCCACACTGCTCCTCTAAAACTAAAAGGAATGAACGTGGCTTTGGACTGCGCGAACGGCGCTACCACTGCTGTTGCTCCGCGGGTATTCAGACTCATGGGGGCGGACGTGACTGTGATAGGAAACAGTCCGGATGGCGTGAATATCAATCTGGACTGCGGCTCGACTTACCCTCAGAAGCTGATCGATCTTGTCACCGAGGGCGAGTTCGATCTGGGACTCGCATTCGACGGAGACGGGGATCGGGTCATAGCGGTTGATGAGAACGGCGTAGAGGTGGATGGTGACGAGATCATCGCTATCTGTGCTCGTCACTTGAAATCCAAAGGTGAGCTGGATAACAACACGGTTGTGACAACGGTGATGACCAATCTTGGTTTCGATCACGCCATGCGTGAGCTGGACATCGAAGTGGTCAAGACCAAGGTGGGCGACCGTTACGTTTTAGAAGAGATGCGCAAGCGTGGATCGATTCTTGGTGGTGAACAGTCTGGCCACGTCATTAATCTGGGTAGAGCTACGACTGGCGACGGGCTGGTTACTGCGCTTCAGCTGGTCAGGGCTATGAAGGAATCAGGCGAGACATTGTCTCAAGCAGCAAAAGTGATGCGCAGATTGCCTCAGCAGCTACTCAACGTTCCGATAAGCAAGGCCGTGAAAAAGAACGGTGACTTTATGGCCGCAGCGCCTCGGCTCAAAGCGGCCGTCGAAAAGGCAGAGAATTCGCTGGGTGAGAGCGGACGAGTACTTGTCAGACCCTCGGGCACTGAACCGTTGATAAGGGTCATGGTCGAGGCTGAATCAGTGGAACGCGCGACCATGATCGCCGAGGAACTTGCAGGAGTAGCAGCAGCGGACTTGGGCTAACACCCTATTTGATCGCCGGCGTGACCACACTGACCGGACCACTGATGTCCGTTAGCGGACCGGCACTTGAGGTGCCAGACATCACGAACACAGGGATAAGATATTTATTGCCTGCAGTATCCTTAGCGTCCATGTAGGCGAGCTCGATATCGTTTAGCAGTGCCTGGATGATCAATGAGAATCCCTGATCGCTCTCTTTGTCTTTAGCGGCGCTTGCCCTGGATACTTCTTCTATCGCTGCCCCCGGACCGATGAGCTCGTAATTTGAGCGTTCCATGTCGAATGGTAGCTCGGTATCAAGCTGCAAGACGTTGCCGTCCGGCTCGGCGACCATCGTAATCATATCCTTTGCTCTTTGCCCCCCAGGGGACAATACAGAGTAGCCGTCGAGCTGTTGACCATAAGCGATCTGGGCTGGACCCACTGATCCAGCGTTGATACCCGTCATCTCTGGCAATGTGATTCGTGGGCCTGAATGGAAAGGCGCGAGCAGAGTCAGGTCGTTGAGGTAATCACGAGCGCCAACAGCCACTGTCAGCTTGTCTTTGAATGTATCGGGGTCGAAAGCGAACAGATCACCCGGCTCTCCGATATAGAGCAAGTTCATGCGCCGAGCGAGAGGATCTATCAGTAGCCGGTACTGGCCGGGCTCCGGGTCTTGCACCGTCCCGGACCCGAAAACAAACGACGAACCCACGTCGAAGGTTACACCCTCGAGGCCGCTCTGTGCTCCTGGAGTCGAGATGATCGATTCCCCTGGATCGACCTCGGTCTGTCCTAGAAGTTCAGGAACCTCCATCCGCTGAGCCCATGCATTTACTGATTCCATATCCAACTCACGCGGCAGGACCTTATATACAGGCAGCTGAGCTGGGAACGCGGGAAAATCACCACCCCTCCACTCGTACTCATAGATGATGCCTCCCTCTTCCAGTGCATCGAGGATCGAGCCGTTCACCTCTATTCCTGCTGCGGGTCCAAAGCCTTGGCCCCCAAGCACCGTCGTCGTTCCGGTCCAGCTGAGGGTCTCTTCTTGACTGATGGGAGCAGGAGGAACACCTACGACAAGGATTAAAGCCAGCAATCCAGCGAAGGTGGTCGCGAGGCCCAACGTGATGGGTCGCAACCCATGGCGAGCGAGAAAGGGAGATTTTTTCTTCTCGTGTTTCAAAGAGGCTATTTCCAGGTCTTGCCAGACCAGGGAGAAGAGCTTCTCGGAGAGGTCATCATCTGGAAGAAGATCTGCGTCATTTACGAGTGCAAAGACAAACGCGTGAGCAGCTCTGAGCTCCCCTAGATCCGAATCTCCGAACATCTTTCCAACGTCGGAAGGTACGTCACCATGCACAAGACCCGACACGTATTTGTCCACATGATCTGCTCGTTTTTGGAGTGGTTGCTTATCCGAGGTTCCAAGCTCATCATCCACCAGCGCCCCTACCTCTGAAGCAGTTCGGAGAGCTCGGAATAGGCTGATTCTCACCTCTTCTTCCGATACACCTAGGATCTCAGCAGTTTCCGGGAGAGAGCGCTTCTCGTGAATCCTCATGCGGATGATCTTCAGCTCATCTGAGTCCAGCTTGCCCTGCACCCGCTCAACCCAGGCGCGGGTTCTCTGGGGGAGGCTTTTGTCAGGCGTATCAGGCAGGTACTCGAACCAGAACTTGTTGATCAATTTGGCATTTCGGTATCGACCTCGAAGATAGTTCTTGGCCGCGTCGCGAATGAATACCGTTCGCCAGGTGCCGAAGGCCTTGTCGCCGCGGTAGTCTGGCAGCTCGCGAGCGATATTGCCCCATATTTCTTCGACTAGATTGGCAGCGTCAGTTCGGCTGCCAGTCGCCGCAGCAAGAAAAGCGAAGTCCTTGGCGCCGTTGCGCCGGAACAACTCAAAGAAAGCCTCTCTGTCACCTTCGAGTGAGTGCGTGACTAATGACTCGTCACCCGCGCTCTCGAACGGATTACTATTTTCACTCATAAGATGGTCATCGGCATGTCCGTTTGTAACTTGCACGCCTGGTCTAGTATATTCTCTGAATCAAGCGACCGATGGTCAGCGGATTGGAGAATTCGTGCAGTTGAGTTCCCGAATAATGGTGATGGTCTCACTGATGCTTGTTTTTGCCAGTGGCTGCTCGACTATTGGTGGAAGCGGCTCTCTGGCGTTTCCTGAGACCCAAGCTGACCTGGGCGCGGCCGCTCCTGAGAACATCGAACTTCCTAGAATATCGATTATTGCCTCCTCCTTCTTCTCTAGAGATTTCGAGGATGAGGAGTTGATGCTGGCCACCGACGATGCCTATTTCTTTGATATGGGAACGGGCCGTCTCCAAGAGGGCATGGTCGAGTTCCAGTACCAGCCGATAGAACTGCTTGAATCCCATGTCGGCCCTTCGTATGCTCTGTTCACACCTGGAGGGGATACCGACTCGATCAGAGATGGCCGCTGCATCATGACAGTTGTCTTTGCCGGTATCGAGTCAACCGATATAGACAGGGATACTGTGCGAATACTCTGCTACCAGGGGGGTAGAGAGTTCAAGGTGGTCAACGATGGCGCTCGTCTCAGCCGAAACGATTTCAACCAGCTAGCCTTCGGGTGGGGTTCGAAGGGTCTTTGGCTGATGGTTAACGGCAAGCTGGAACGTACGGGCGCGCTGTATAGCTCGCCGCTGACCGGAGGTCGACAGCTGTGTCTTGGGGACTGTCTCGGTGATGATGGACGGGTTGTCGGTTCGGCCCCTGGCACCTATCTCGAGCTAAAGATCGCCAATGAGGAGCTGGACACCTTGGTAGAGGTGAAATAGTCAGGGGTCACCAGGCCTCGCCGGGCTGTTACAATATCTAAGTTCCCATTCTTCACAGCATCGGATGATTATTTGAGCACACTTGATATTGTTCGCGCGGCCCTAGGCCGCGCTGAAGACACACCGGACACCAGCGGCCACTACGGGCCGTACGGTGGCCGATATGTACCCGAGACCCTGATGGCCGCCCTTGACGAATTGAGCGCAGCTTATGACGCCGCGAGGGTGGACCCTAAGTTCCAGGCGGAGCTAGCCGAGTACCTATCTGAGTACGTCGGTAGACCAACCGCTCTTACCTTCGCCCCCAGGCTCTCGGCCCGGGTCGCTGATCAGGCGGACGTAAACGCTGAGCAGATACGTATCTATCTAAAGAGAGAGGACCTCTGTCACACGGGGGCCCATAAGATCAACAACACCATCGGCCAATTGATCTTGGCCAAGGCCCTGGGTAAGACTAGGATTATCGCCGAGACCGGGGCCGGTCAGCACGGGGTGGCTACCGCCACAGCTGCTGCCTTCTTCGGCCTTGAGTGCTGTATTTATATGGGCGCCGAGGACGTGAAGCGTCAGTCTCTCAACGTGTTCCGCATGAAGATGCTCGGCGCCGAAGTGATCCCGGTCAGTGCCGGAAGCAAGACTCTCAAGGATGCTATGAACGAGGCGATCCGTGACTGGGTCACAAATGTCCGTACGACTCACTATGTCATCGGCTCTGTGGCCGGTCCGCATCCCTACCCCATGATGGTTCGTGATTTTCAGAGGGTGATTGGGGTCGAGGCAAAAAAGCAGTTCCTCAAAAAAGAGGATGGGGCCCTGCCTGATTACATTGTCGCCTGCGTTGGTGGTGGAAGTAACGCGATGGGTATCTTCCATCCCTTCCTGAGTGAGGTCGCTGAAGGCAAAGTCAAGCTTGTCGGGGTCGAAGCCGCTGGATACGGACTTGAGTCAGGTAAGCACGGTGCCCCCCTGGCTCTCGGTGAACCCGGTGTTCTTCATGGATCTCTTAGCTATGTGCTTCAGGATCAGTTCGGTCAGATAGCAGAAGCCCATTCAATATCTGCGGGTCTCGACTACCCAGGGGTAGGGCCTGAGCATTCATTCTTTAAGGACGAGCACATCGCGGTCTATGGCTCGGTCACTGACGATGAGGCACTTGTCGGATTTAGAGACATGGCCGAGACCGAAGGTATCCTGGCCGCTCTCGAGTCCTCTCACGCGATTGCCTACCTGCGAAAGTTGGTGGCGGACAAGAAAGAGGATCTTAAGTCCGGCGAGCCGATGCGGATACTTCTTTGTCTGTCCGGTAGAGGGGACAAAGATGTCCAGGCCATCGCGGATCATCTTGGGATCGAGCTGGGTGACGGCCTGGCCCCCGGCGTCAAAGGTAGCGGGTCGTGAGGTTATCTGACGCTTTTTCGGCTGCCAGTGATTCCGGGCGGGCCGCACTGGTCTTGTATATAACAGGGTGTTATCCGGACAAAGAGAGCTTCCCTGGGATACTAGCGACTGCAGCTGAGTACGCTGACATCATCGAGATAGGCATTCCCTTTTCGGATCCCTTGGCTGATGGGCCGGTCATACAAAAGGCCTCTGAGCATGTGTTGGCCGCAGGCATCACGACCGACGATATTCTCGACGCGCTAGGAGCGCTTCCCACGCCTCTCGGTAAACCGATGGCGGCAATGGGCTACTGGAACACCGTGTTTCACTATGGGATGGAGGCCTACGCCACTAGGTGTGCCGAGGTCGGTATTTCCGGCGTAATACTTCCTGACCTGCCCCCCGAAGAGGCAGACGAATGGTTGGAGATCGCTGACGCGAAAGGGATCGACACGGTCTTCCTGGTCGCTCCGACCAGCTCGGACGAGAGGCTACAGTTGGTCGCAGGCAAAGCGAGAGGTTTTGTTTACTGTGTGTCCGTCACCGGGGTGACCGGAGCCCGCACTGACCTTCCTCCTGAGCTTGGAGAGTTCGTTGAGCGGGTACGTAAGTTCACAGATAAGCCGTTGGCTGTCGGGTTCGGAGTATCCACTCCTGAGCATGCAACGAGCGTAGGCCAAATGGCCGACGGAGTTGTTATCGGAAGCGCGCTGTTGCGCGCGATTGATCCTGCAGCTACTCAAGAGCAGAGATTGGCCAGCGTTCGCAAGTACCTGGAGCCGATCCGGAAAGCCTTGAAGGGGGACTAAGTTGGAGTTACTGACCAAGAAATTCCAGGTGAGAAGTGCGATCAACTCGCTCTCAAATAATAAGTCCATCGGATTCGTCCCAACTATGGGATCTTTTCACGAGGGACACGTCTCATTGATCCGCAAGGCGGCCGAGGAATGCGATGTCGTGGTGGTCAGTGTCTTTGTTAACCCAACCCAATTCGGTATCGGAGAGGATCTCGCAAAGTATCCTCGCAATATTGATCGTGACTCCTGTCTGGCCGAGGAAGAAGGTGTTGATATCTTCTTTGCTCCCAGCGAGGAAGAGATGTACCCCAAGGGTCGCCAAGAGACTTGGGTGAGACTGGGTGAGATAGAGGAAAAACTTTGTGGAGCATTTCGTCCCGGACACTTTCGCGGCGTCGCGACCGTTGTGGCGAAGCTGACCAACATTGTGAGGCCGAACAAGCTGTACCTGGGCGAGAAGGACTTTCAGCAACTGCGCGTAGTCCAGCGCATGGTCGAAGATCTGGACATGGGGGCCGAGGTCATCGGCTGTCCGACTCTGCGCGAACCGGATGGTCTGGCCATGAGCTCGCGGAACGCCTATATGAGCCCGGAAGAGCGAGCCGCAGCTAAAGTGATTTACGAAGCTCTGATGGAAGCCAAGAAGGTGGCCCAAACAGGCACTCATTCGGCTGACCGAGTAAAGCAAGCGCTGGTAGAGAAGCTAGTCAGTGAGCCGCTATGTCGACTTCAGTTCGTAAGTGTTTGTGACTCGGAATCACTGGAAGAGCTCACGAGGCTCGGAGGCTCAGTGCTTATTGCCATAGGGGCCTACTTCGGAACGACCAGGATGGTCGACAGTATCGTCCTGTCTTTTTCCTGAGCCACTCTCTTTGCCCCCCCGTTTTTCTATCTGACCTCTGATCTGCTCTAGCTCGACGAATTCGTCGGCTGCAGTCCGTAGCTCGGTTGCGACCATGCTTTGAGTGGATACCACCTGCACTCTGACACCCTTCATTTGAACCGCCTCTACCAATCGCGTTAAGTCGCCGTCCCCCGAGAAGAGGATTGCGCGCTCGTAGTTATCGGCCAGGGCCAGCATGTCGACAGCGAGCTCGATATCGAGATTGGCTTTAGTGGAACCGTCAGGAAAACGCTTGATGGGCTTCTCGACGACCTTGTATCCATTCAGGTTGAGCCAGTGGATAAAGCCTCGCTGCCCCTTGTCGTCCGGGTCGACCCCAGTGTAATAGATGGCGCGAAGAAGCGAACAGTCCTTGGTGAAGAATCGAAGTAGTCGGCGGAAATCGATCTGAAGATTCAGGTTTTGTTGTGAGTAGTAAAGGTTCGAACCATCGATGAATATGGCAGTTCTTTCCATTTCGGCTCCTTTATTGGTTTATCAAACGCAATTTAAATAGTCGGCACATATTTTTTGGACCTTAGGTCTCTGCACCTGTCTTAAATGGTACATCATTAGCGCGCGGCGGGGGTCCGTGCAAAAATGGATCATGTCAAAAAATGAACTCGCCTCTTACTATGAAGAGATCAAGGAGTGCCAGCGATGTGCGCTTAGTGCGACTCGGACTAATGTCGTTTTCGGGGCAGGAGACCACAACGCTGACCTGCTGTTCGTGGGCGAGGCACCTGGTAAGAATGAGGATCTGTCAGGTAAGCCCTTTGTCGGCGCTGCCGGAAAACTACTTCAGTATCTTCTGTCGACAATCGATCTCACTCGAGATGATGTGTTCATTGCCAACGTGCTCAAATGCCGACCCCCCGGTAATCGAGATCCAAAGGTTGAAGAGATCAAGACCTGCCGGCCCTATTTAGACCGCCAGATCGAGTTGCTGGATCCCAAAGTCATATGCACCCTTGGGAACTTCGCCACCAAGCTGCTGCTGGATACCGGGGAGGGGATAACTGGGCTTCATGGCAAGCGGGTCGAAGCGGATGGGCGCCTAGTGATTCCTTCGTTCCATCCGGCCGCTGCGCTATACAACCCGTCCCTGCAGGGCAAACTGGAGCAGGACTTCAAGGTTCTGAGTGCGGCAATCTCTGAGATGCCTGAGCTGGGCAAAGAGCCATCTGAGAGCGCTTCGGGAATTATACCTTTCTAATCCTAGCGAATTGAACATATGCAGAATTCCTGATATGTTTCAGTTGATAACGCACCGGGCATATGTTGTAATGTAAGTAAGCACAAGAGATATTGTGTAAACTGTGGGTCTCGCTTCTTGATGCTGGCGTCGACCCCCTCCCCATGGCCCCCCCGTCAGCCTCGGCGCCGGCATCAAGGAGCGAGAACCGAATAGGTAGTTTATAGACCAGGCCCGCCCATGGCGGGTCTGGTCTATTTTTCCTGCTAATACCTTGGTTTTCGGTACAATGTGTTTCTTGATGGACACAGGGAGGAAACCATTCTTCGTTTGGCCCTAGCCCAGATCAACGTTCGCGTTGGCGATCTGGATGGAAACGGTAAGAAAATACTGACGGCGGTGTCGCAGGCCGAAGCAAAAGGTGCTGGCATCGTGCTATTTCCAGAGTTGGCTCTGACCGGCTATCCCCCCGAAGACCTTTGTCTGAGACCTGATTTTATCGAAGCAAGCAACGATGTCATTCAGGAGATTGCCGCCAGGATCAACGGGATCACGGCGCTGGTCGGATTCATTAGCAAGAACATAGACGACGATAGACCCCACAACTCGATGGCCTTCATAAGCAACGGTCAGGTGCAGGATGTGTACAACAAGTCACTTTTGCCTAACTACGGAGTCTTCGACGAGCGCAGGTACTTCTCACCTGGCACTGAATGCGCAGTATATAAGATGACTGTCGGCGGGACCGAGATCAAAATAGGTGCAACTATCTGTGAGGATGTTTGGCGCACTGGGGGTCCCGTGGCTCAAGAGTCACAGGACGGCGCGGGTATTATTCTTACAGCGAATTCATCCCCTTACCATCAGCTTAAGTGGAAAGAGCGCCAGGCTGTTCTGAGCGATACCGCTAAGCGAAATGGTGTCTTTATAGCGTACTGCAATCTGGTCGGGGGACAGGATGAATTGGTATTCGATGGCCACAGCATGGTCTTTGGTCCTGACGGCGCTTTACTTGCTCAAGCCACTCAATTCGAAGAGGATCTTTTGCTGGTCGACATTCCCGAGGCCGATATTGTTGTAGCTGGGGAGACTCCTATGACCCCAGAGGTCCGAAAGGTGACCGGCCTCAAGTCCTGTCGGATCATGGATATGGGCGAGGTCGGGAAGCCGATGAGTAGGATCGACCGCCCGGATGTGCCTCTTCTTGGCGCGGACGAAGAGGTCTATCGTGCCCTAGTCCTCGGTGTAAAAGACTATGTTCGCAAGAACGGCTTTTCCCAGGTGTTGATAGGTCTATCCGGTGGTATTGATTCGGCCCTCACGGCTGCCATCGCAGTGGACGCATTGGGTTCCGAAAATGTTGTAGGCGTCACCATGCCTTCAAGATTCTCGTCCCAAGGTAGTCTGAATGACGCCCGCGAGCTGGCAACCCTTCTAGGCATCGAGATCAGAGATATTCCAATCGAGCAGGCGCACAGTGCGATGCTGAGTACGCTGAAGGACGAGTTCTCCGGGACTGATACGGGTCTAGCTGAAGAGAATATCCAAGCCCGTCTACGCGGCAGTATTCTCATGTCCTTGTCCAACAAGTTTGGCTGGATGGTTCTGACCACTGGCAATAAGAGTGAGATGGCGTGCGGTTACGCAACTCTGTATGGGGACATGGCCGGAGGCTTCGCGGTGATCAAGGACGTTCCGAAGACTCTGGTGTACAGGCTCTCTCGTTGGCGCAACTCGATAGGTCGAGTGATACCCGAGGACTCGATCACGAAGCCGCCCTCAGCTGAGTTGCGACCTGATCAGAAAGATAGTGACAGTCTGCCGGATTATGAGCAGTTGGATCCTATCCTCGCCGGGTATGTCCAAGAGGATAAGAGCCTGGCTGATCTGATCAATGAGGGTCACGATGCCGACCTGGTAAACCGTATCGTCACGCTGGTGGACCTAGCAGAGTACAAGCGCCGTCAGGCGCCTCCTGGGATCAAGATCACCCCTCGTTCTTTCGGTAAGGACCGCAGGATGCCGATCACTAATCGATTCTCTCCGTAATCAGCCCTCTTTTCTGATATATTCTGTTTTGCCCAGTAACACGATTGGGTAATAACGTGCTACTGCATATTTTCAAGGAAGGACTCTCGCACTCGAATGATGGATCTCACCGGAGACGCGCTGATAATCGCCGCAATCGCGGCCTTCATCTGGGGACTCAGACACGGGGTGGACTGGGACCACATAGCGGCGATCACTGATATTGCTTCGGTCCAAGAGAGCCGCTCTCGGAGTGTCAGATTGGGTGGTTTTTACATTCTTGGCCACGCGGTAGTCGTTGGAGGGCTTGCTCTACTAGCTATTCTGGTCGGCGCCCAGGTACCGGGTTGGCTTGATGCCAGCATGGGAACGTTGGTCGGTCTGACTCTAGTCGCTTTGGGTGCCTATGTGATCGTCTCTGTTGTTCGAGCTCGCGGGCACAAAGGTGAGGTAAGGCTGCAGAGCAAGTGGGGCCTTATCCTCAATGGCACGAGTCGTCTCTATGAGAGGTTGCGGGCCTCTATCACTCGCAGCGAAGTCCGACCGCACAGACGCTTTTTCGAGACCTATACCTCGGCGAGCTGCGTCGGGGTCGGAATGATCCATGGGATCGGGGCGGAAACACCTACACAGGTGATCCTGTTCTCCGCAGCGGCTGGAATCGCCGGAACCACCGGATCCCTGCTTCTCTTAGGAGCTTTCCTTGCTGGAATGTTGGTGACTAACGGCGCGATGGTGTTGACGGCAAGTCGCGGACTCGTTGGTGCAGACAGAACCAACAAGAAGTTTTTGGGAATCGCCGTCGCTGTCGGACTGTTCAGTATCGGCGTGGGCGTCTGGACCCTATCCGGTCTTGGGGATGCACTGCCGCCACTTCTCTTGGACCCCGCAATCGCTGCTACTGACGCAGGTCGATAGCCCCCGGGGCTGCAGCCACACCCTCTGATACTGCTATAGGGTCCGGCAGGTAGGTCATGCTCATGAACAGACCTAAAAGCAATATCATTCCCAGGTACACGCTACCTATAGCGAATCTTTGCCTTGCTGGTACTTTGTAATATTCTTTGCCTTCTTCACTGTTGCGACTCTTCCACCTGTTCCATAGCTCGATTCCCCCGATGATGAGGATGAACAAGATGATGGGGTTGGGGTTCAGCGCAAGATAGGCGAGCGCGGCGAGCAGACCGAAGATCCAAAAGACCGGGGACAGTGCTCCCGCTGCCCGGCCGCCATCCAGGGGAAGCATGGGCAACAGATTGAATAGATTGATGAAGAACCCGACGTAGGCCAGGCCCAAGAACAGAAGGTTGTCCGTGAGGATATAGAGGCCCCAGGCCCCGATGGCACCGATGGTTCCGATGATCGGGCCGGCGAGTCCGACTCTGGCCTCGGCGGCGGCGTCTTTGGGCATCTCTTTCATGCCGACGACTGCTCCCATAAACGGGATGAACATCGGGGCGGTGGCCTTGATGCCCTCTCTTCGAAGTTGCAGGACGTGACCGGTCTCATGAACCAGCAATAGAAGCACCAGTCCGACCGCGAACCATAAGGGAAATAGCAGGGCGTATGCCCCTATGCTCACAACCATCGTGAGGGCAGTGGTAGCGAATTTAACCTTGGTGAGCAGCAGCAGAAGAACCTTGAGTTTGGCCGCGTAGCTGAATATCAGAAAACCGATACCAGCAATCGCCCCCCACCACCGCTTGAGCAGCCTCAGCCACTGGCCCTTTTGCTGGCCGGGGATCGGGACGTCCTCAATTGTCTCGGAGGTGCCGGTGTCAAAGGCTACATGCGAGGGGAACTGCTCGATATTTGGTTTGTGATGTTCTGGGGGAGTGTCTTTGTCCATCGTGCCCAGTATACGGGGGACTTTGTGGGCGTGCATGAGGCTACAAAAAAGACTAGGGCCCGGCGCATAGCGCCGGGCCCTAGTTGTTCATACGACTTAGGTGAGGTTTTTAGAAGTCCTCCATCCTATCCCGATCTGATCCAGTGCCGGTCAAAGCAGGGACTCTCTGTCGCTCGGTGGACTCGGTCTGTACGCTGCCATCCCCATGTGTCTTCTGCGAGAACATGAGGTGAGGCGTATTCTGTGGCCCCTTCTTGGGATTATCGTTCTCATTTGAAGAGCCATGGACCATGCTTCCGAGTGCATCGATGAGCCCTGTGATATCTCGTGCGGCTGATGCTAGCTCATCAGCTGTTTCTGCTACACCAGTAGCGCTTTCCAGTGACTCCTGAGTCTGATCAGTCATGCTATTGACCGATGCACTGATCTGATTGATTCCCGTGGACTGCTCTTGTGTGGCAGATGAAATCTCTCCCAGAAGGTCAGCAACCTTGTTTGTGTGGGCGGTTATTGTCTCTAGGCCGGTGCTAGCGGTTTCGGTTATCTCAGAACCGTTCTTGGCCTTTGCAAGGCTGTCGTCAATGAGGGCTGCGGTGTCCCTGGTCGCTTTAGCAGCACGCTGAGCAAGATTTCTCACTTCTTCAGCGACTACCGCGAAGCCCTTACCATGTTCACCGGCTCTAGCAGCCTCAACTGCAGCGTTGAGAGCGAGTAGGTTCGTTTGGAAGGCGATCTCCTCGATTGTCTTTAGGACTTTAGCGACTTCCTGAGATGAACTGTTGATCTCTTCCATGGCGGTACGCAGCTCATTCATGGAGCCCATACCCTCTTGAGCCGCTGTACGTGCCTCCTGGGAAAGCTGGTTAGCCTGTCCTGCATTGTCGGCATTCGCCTGAGTCTGTGCAGCTGTCTCCTCGAGTGATGAGGAGGAATCTACCAGCATGGATTCCTGGCTGGTAGCCACCTGGACCAGCTCCTGGCTTGAGCCATGCATAGTTTCCGCGAAGCCAAGCATACCGGCTGATCTGGATGAAAGGTCTCCAATAAAGGCTCCGATTCGCTTGGTGATGCGAGTCGCTGCGATGAATGAGAGAGCGAGGATCGGAAGCAGTGCAATCACGATCGCTGCGATCATCGTATTGCGAAGCGATGCTAGAGGAGCAAGCAGCTCTGAAGACTCCTGCTCGACTGTTATCGTCCAGTTCGAGTCGTAGAATGGCATCGATGCACCAAGCATCTCGCCACCATTCACTCCGGTGTAGAAACCCATAGCTTCCTGGCAGCCCGTTCCGATACCTGCGTTGGTGGTGTACTTGCCTCCGCTGCAAGCTGCGTCACCCTGTCCGTTGATGGTTCTGTCCCATGGCTCGGTGCTTCCCTGGGCCGACATGAATCCGCTACTGATCACTCGTGAGTCTGTGATCAGCTGGTTGTCGGCATCAGTGATGTAGTAATCGAAGGTGTCTCCGACTCCAGCTAGATAGAATGCGCCCATGTCGCCTTCGAGGTTGCCGATCTCACCGTTGGTAATAACGGTCAGCATCTTGGCGTTTGTGTTGACGTACACCATTCCGCCGTCTGCCTCAGCTCCGAAGGTGATTACCGGTGCGTCCCCATCTATCCAAGGGTCAGAGTATCCGACTGAAAGGTCGACCTCTTCCGTCCATGAGCTGCCTACCCGCGAACTATCCGAGGACAGCAGGATCTTGCCGTCCTTCACATAGTCGATGGAGTTATAGACCTCAAAGGCTCCGATGTCTCTAGCGCCGCTTTTGATCTCGTCCTTGAAGGGGTGCTCTTCAACGTCGAATACATCTCGCTCAGCGATTCCGGCGAAGTAGGTCTGTACCGAGTCGTTGTCAGACGAGCTCTCGATCAAAACGGCGAGCTCGTCTGCCATTTTTTCATTCTGTCCCAGGAATCTGATGACTCCCTGCTGTTTGGCGTCAACGAAGTTCATTAGGCCGCCAAGCGCATCTTTAACCAGGAGAGTGTTCACCTGGTTGTAGAAGTATAACGAGGTAATGAGGATGACAGGGACCATCAAAAGGGTGAGCCCGATCAGCCTCCAACGCATATTTGTAAGCATTTAACTACTCCTTGCTGGCAAGAGTATCGATCTTAGCCAGCTCCGAATCTGTTAGTACACGGTCAATATCGAGTAGGACGATAACGTCCTCTTCAACCTTGGCAATACCGAGGATGAAGTGGGTATCTACTCCCGAACCGAAGGTAGGTGGCGGCTCAATTGATGAAGCAGGCACATCCTGTACTTCTTGGACTGCGTCAACGATCAAGCCCATCTCTACCGTGTTGCCGTCGCCGCGTGCGGTCTCAACAACAATGATGCAGTTCTCTTGGGTGTAGTCCTTTTCGGGTATCCCGAACTTAAGGCGCATATCAATCACCGGAATCACTTTTCCCCGAAGATTGATAACCCCTCTTACAAAATCCGGAGTCTGGGGTATTGAGGTGATATCAACAAGACCCATGATCTCGCGGACTTTGAGAACGGCGACCCCGTAGCTCTCGGAGTCGAGAGCGAATGACAGTAGCTTGCCACCCAAGTTCTTGGATTCCACAACCTTTTGGGTTGGTGCAGAGGTGCTCATGGGGATCCTCTCTCGTGCCGAACATTCTGTCGTGCGCCTTCCATGCTGTGTGGCCCCCTTTGCTTGGCTCCAGAAATTTCAGTTCGTTTCGTTCTCTGGGTTTAGGGTGTATCGGCAGCACGATGCTAGAGCTTGATATCGGTTTTCCATATAATGCATACGGCATGCATTATATGCAAAGCCCTGGTAGAGGAGGCTAAGGCAAATAATTTGCGCTGCCGATGATGAATAGAGGTGGGTGAAAATCCGAAGGGTGACAAATGAGAATCAACTGGATATTCGGAGTCATATTACTGGTCATTTCGTCTGGCTGCACGACTGAAGTCGCGCACGATCATGTACACGTGGATGTTGACGATAGGTACGGGACTGAAGCCTTTCGTGAAGCTGAGATCAAGACCAGTCTTGGAGGGCACGGAATCCCAGGTCACGCCTGGAAGATCGAGAACCCAGTCGAGAACACTCGTACTGCTTTAGAGCGGGGAGCTGAGAGCTATGCTACCCACTGCGCCCGGTGCCATGGCAAAGATGGTACCGGCGGGGGTCTCATCAATAATCTTGTGATGGACCCTATGCCAGCGGACCTAACCGACTTCCATGTACAGGCTTACGCAGATGGTGAGATCTTCTGGGTGATATCCGAGGGCTCTCCTGGAACCGATATGCCTGTGTACAAGGGAACCTTGGGTGAGAGCGAGATGTGGAGTCTCGTCCATTACATCAAGGATCTCGACTAGTCGCTC
>JAUVYG010000116.1 GCA_030603185.1 Actinomycetota bacterium
GCGGTAATGGATACCGTGGAGAGATTCGAGTACGTCCCCTTATCAGCATATTTTGCTCGATAGGTCCGAGTCGGTGTCTCGGTGTAGAACCAATACTGGTAGTAACCGGAAGAGTTCGTTTTAGCGCTGCCGAGCCAGCCCCAACCCCCACCGTTTTGGATCTGCAGCCAAATAGTCGAGTTTGCAATTGGATTGCCGTACTCGTCCTTTAAGGTCCCTGCGAGCTTCGTCCGTTCCCCGAATGGGAGGTTGTTGGAGTTCGGATAGAGCGTAACGACAGGCTCGCCACCAAGCGGATCCTGCTCGAAGTACTGCCAGTACAGCACCCACCAAAGCTTGTTGCCTCCCGCGCCGCAGCACAGTCCGGTCCACGGTGTGTACCTGTACAAAGCCCAGGTGGCGGAGTTGGTCGGGTAAACCGTATCGGCGCCACTATTCACGACTTTGCTGTCACCGGGCGACCATTCCGCCATCCGCATGTTGTGAAGATAGGCGCTTCTCCATACCTGTGGTCCGAAACCTTTCCAGGTGGGATCCACCCCGCCATTGTCGTACCACCCGACTCCCATCGCCCCGTCAAAATCGGTCTGACTCGGCGCTGCCTTGGTGATCAGCCCCTTCTCCATCTGAAGTCTGACTAAAAGCACCTTAGGGCTGATGCCATGTCCGGCCGCAGCGTCACGAATAATATGTGCAACATCTTTGATAACGCCGTTGTGATCGGCAAAGAGTTTGCTCTTAAGAACGCCCGGCTGGCCGTCGAGAAAGGTCTGGATCTGACCGGCAGTCATCGAGTCGGCAGCAGACATGGTGGGATTCGAGACCACCGTGTTCTTGTCAAAGGTCGCCTCAACCTCGTGTTGATCCATCCAGTTCAGACCTTCGCTCAACATCTGCAATGAAGTGGGGAAAGAGGTCGCAAGAGCGCTTGATGCTCCAAGTAATAAGTGAACTATGGTTACTAGAAGAATCAGCAGTAATCGATACCTCATACTAGTATGTAAACACATTGTCATCTCCCTCGCCGATTGAGCAGTCCAACTGTTGGGTATCGTTGCGGTAGACGTGCATTGTCAAAGTACAAACAATTGACAGGTAAATGGCCAAGCGATTCTCAACCCTGCTTTCAAGAGATGACTTTGAATCTATCTTTCAGCACTCCCCCGTAGGGTGTGCCATCACCGCATTGGATGGCAAATTCATCAGGATTAACGCTTCGTTCTGCGATCTGCTCGGATACACGCCCGAAGAAATGGAGCAGCAGGACTTCCGGAACCTCACCCATCCTGATGATGTTGGTATCAGTGAAGTATTCCTAAAAGGCCTGTTGTCCGTAGACGAGCCCGACAGTAACAGGCTTGAAAAGCGTTACCTTCACAAGTTTGGTCACACTGTCTGGGTACTACTCGCGACAAGTATCATTCGCGACGATCAGGGCATGGCGGTCCATTATATCTCTCAGATCGTTGATGTATCGGCGAGGGTTTCGGTCGACCGATTGATAGCGACGTCTGAACGGAAATACCGCCAGCTTATCGAGTCCGCTAATGACGCAATCTTCGTTGCCGAGGCCGAGACGGGCATCGTCGTTGATGCCAACAAGAAAGCTGAAGAGCTAATCGGTATTCCCAGAGATCAGATAATCGGAATTCACCAGATGGAGCTACACCCCCCTGAAGAAGCAGAGAACTACGCTAAGGTGTTCCGCGACTATCTCAGTAATGGGATTGGAGTGATACCGGACCTTGATGCATATCACCGAAGCGGTCGCCGAATTCCGGTCGAGATCAGTGCCAGTGCATATCAACTTGATGGCAAGAATTACGTTCAGGGCATATTCAGAAATGTCACCGAACGACAAGTGTTGGTCAATCGCTTGAGGCGCTCAAAAAGACTGACCGATGCTCTTGTAGAGATCGACATGGCTCTGGGTTCCACTATGGACAATAGCGAGATCATGCAAAAGGTCACCCAAGCATCCAGAGAGGCGCTTCCATGCGAGTCAACGGCTGTGATCTTTGCCGAGGAAGATGAGTGGGTGCTCCAGTACGGCTCCGGCTGGATAGAACAAAGAGTTGGTTTTCGGTTCCCCTTGTCCAGCTTTCGCTGCGGCATCGAAGCTGTTGAGCAGGACCACCCCTGTATCATCACAGAAGCCGATGATGAACGGATAGAACACAGTCTAGCTCTTGAGTTGGGTATCAATTCAGCCCTGGTCGTTCCGATCAGGGTCAGGGGTGAAAAACTAGGAGTACTTGCATACCTCAACCATTCAAAAAACTCTCAATTCGATAATGAACAGATCGAGTTTGCCGGAAAACTAGCCTCATCATCATCCCTTGCCCTGCACGAGTCCTGGCTTTACCGGTCACAAGCGAAGATCGCGAACACACTTCAGGAGTCCATCCTCACCATGCCCGAACGTCTCGATGGGGTGTCTTACGCTCACATCTATCGCTCTGCGACCGAATCCGCTCGGGTCGGTGGGGATTTCTATGACCTGTTCGAATTGGAGCACGATCAGCTGGGTTTGATCATCGGGGATATCTCTGGCAAGGGCTTGCAGGCCGCCGCGCTGACATCACTTGTGAAGAATGTGATCAGGGCGTACGCCTACGAACACGAGTCGCCTGGGGATGTCCTTGAGAAGGCCAACCGCGTTCTTGTCGACTCGTCACCTGCTTCGATGTTCGCCACTGTTTTCTACGGGATACTCGACCGCTCCACCGGAAAACTTGTGTACTCATCAGCGGGTCATCCTGCGCCCATAATCTCGCGAAAAAACGATACTCATCAACTTGAGCAACCTAGCGGGATGCTTCTGGGGGCATTCCCTGACTCCCATTTCGAATCAGACATCGAGACTCTTCATAAAGGTGACGTCCTATTCCTATACACAGACGGATTCTTCGAGGCGAAGGGTGCGGATGGATTATTCGGGGAAGAGAGACTTATTAAGGCCGTCAAGAAAGCCTCGCCTCTATTGGCTGCTCACATCCCGGACAAAGTATTTTCTATAGTTCAGGAGTTCGCCGGTGGTAGCTTGGGCGATGATCTCGCTGCCATCGCATTGTCTCTTGACCGCCGCAATGAGGCCCGTCCTAAGTAGCTTAGAAGGTACCTGAGCGTACCTTCGACCCGCCTGTGGCCACACGAAGTGAGCCAGATGGATTCTTGCTGCCGAAGTTACAGTAACCAGAGGATGATGTTGTACATGTGGCCTGCCAGGTCCAGCTCGAGCCATTCCACTTCTGCAAGTAGAGCTTCATTCCGCTGATAGCAGCACCATACCCGTCCCTTATCGAGGCGTGTACTTTTGTGTTCTGCCAGGCGGCGATGCTTGTACCCGTCTTAGTCACAGCCACAGATGTGACTACCGAACCCGCGGTTGCCATCCTGAATCGAGTGGTTGGGCACACCGGAGCCCAGGCTGCATAGTAGCCTGTGGAGCCTGTTTTCACAGTCGCCTGCCACTTCCAGACGGAGCCGCTCTTGCGCTGCATATAGAGTGTTGCGTTCGGATAGACTCCTGTTGGCCCACCATACTTGCCCTGAACTTTGGTCCACTGGCAGTAACGAACTTTGGGGCGGTAGTTGTTCCAGACGGAAATGCTCTTCGTGAAGGTCGGAGTCGTAAGGTTCGAATAAAGACCGCTGCTCACGTGCCTTGCCCGGTAGGTGCGAGTACCACCCTCGTAGTAGAACCAATGCTGATAGTAGCCTGTGCTGCCGGTCGACACATTCTTCAGCCATTTCCATGTAGAGCCATCTTTGTACTCGAGTCTGACCGTCTCAGCGACTATGGGTGATCCCACTCCATCCTTTACAGTTCCTGCGAGTTTGGACCAGTACCCGAAGGGAGCCGAGCTCCAGCGAGGCCATATCAGCACCTTGGTCTGGCCAATGATGAACGGGCCTATATGGGTCGTGGCGCTCCAATTACCCGCGTTATCTTTGGCCCGCAGATTGAAGAACCATGTTCCGCCGGCCATAGAGGCACTAGTGACTTCGCCCAGGGTCTGATCCCCATCCTTCGCGGCATCCGGATCATCGATAGCGCCCTTGGACCATGAGTACGAGAACCCATCCACACCACTGGAATCATCAACCGCCGACCCGGGTCCGGATGTTGGCCAGGTCACTTCGATCGTCGAATCGATGGAAGGAACAGTCACCGCATGCGAAGGACTCGATAGAGTCGGGTTGCTCGGCGGAGTGGTGTCTACGAACACAGGAACGATGGTGATCTCAGACGAGGTGGCAGAGTTGTTGTTCTCATTAGACTCAGACACCTCGGCTAGCGAATCCGCGGTCGCTGTAACATCTGCGGTTCCCTCGAATCCCCAGCTCCAGTCGATCACAACATCCAGCGTCTGCCCTGGGCTCAGAGGTCCGACGGCCCCGGAGCTAAGTGGCCCAGAACCCCAGTTATCGGTGGTGCTGACCCTGAAGATCGAGCCGGTCGAGGCGTCACCCGCGTTCTCTACCTCGACCGTCATCTGTACGGTATCGCCGTTTTCGGGTGAGTAGTCCGAGGCTTCAACGCTGTTGACCACGAGATCAGGGAAGGTAGGTGGTGGAGCCAGAATCTGATAGGGTCCTGCGTGCTGGGTGGCGGACCAGTTGCCGGCATTGTCCACCGTTCTAAGATGGAAGTACCAATCGCCCACGGATAGAGTTTGTCCGGTCGTGAACGCACCCTCTTCGGCATCCTTTGCCGTGTCCGGATCATCCAGTGAATCGGTACTGAACAGGTATGAGTACCCGTCCACACCGCTGCTAGCATCCACTGCCTTGCCACCGCCAGCTACGACC
>JAUVYG010000118.1 GCA_030603185.1 Actinomycetota bacterium
GGACTTCTCGGTCAAAGTGCTGTTCGTCTCAAAACGAGTGAGTGATTTGAGGACGGCTATAGCCACAGCGAATGCAGCCACACCGACACCGAGCCCAATGACAAGTGAGGCCCTAGGTGAGGCACCCCAAAACAGCAGTGAAGTTGCCCCCGCTATTGAGAAGATTCCCATTCCGATTGCAGACGCAGGAAGGAAGTCACCGTCGCCCACCCCGAACAGCTCGCCTACACTTCCTAATACGACGGATATGGTGGCGTAGACCACAGCGATGCCGGCAGTGATGACATAGGCATAGACGAGGAACACAGTTCTGATTTCAAGACCAGCTACGCTGAAGCTCTTGTTGACCGCATATTGAGTAAGTATCTGTTCTAGGAGTTCGCCCACATTGCCCCCTTTTGCCGAACCTTGTCCTGATAAAGTGACTGATCCCTGTAAGTTTGAATACTTTACCACGCTCCAGCTTCGTGGTGGGAGGGAGGAGTGCCGCGTGCCAGCATTAGACAATCAGATAGTGTTCCGGCACACGACCGATAGAGGCAAGACCAATAGGCTGAATACGACCCGTCACGCCAGAGTAGTGGTTCGAAAACCGTCCAATACGGCCCACGGTCACTAGAAGTCCCGCTACTTGAAGAGCCGGGGGTTTCTCTGCTTTTTGGGCTTGGCCAAGTCGCGCAGGAAAGCGTCTATGTCGGGAGCCTCAAGTGGGCCACAGTACAGAAAGCCTTGATACTCATCGACATGAAGGCCTTTGAGGATCTCGAGCTGATCCTGATTCTCAACGCCCTCCGCGACAGTCTTCATCTTGAGACCGTGGGCGAGGGTGTTCATGGCCAGAACGACTCTGAATACCTCATCTCTGCTCTCAATGTCCTGGATGAACGTTGTGTCGATCTTGATGGCATCGGCGCCAAGCCGTCCGATCGATTGAAGCGATGCATAGCCGGTGCCAAAGTCGTCGATCGACACCATAAATCCTGCATTTCGGAAATGGGCAACGTTTTGGGCGATGATTTCGAGGTTTTCCATTGCAGGGGTCTCAGATATCTCAAATGAAATATCTTTTGGCTCAATGGGGGTCTTCTCCATCACTGCTAAGGTCCTAAGCAGAAAGTCCGAACTGACGAACTGCCTATATGAGGTGTTGATCGATAGGACTATCTCGTGCGCGTAATCGGATCTGCGCCAGTCTTCTAAGTGTGCGATAGAGGTCTTTAGGACCCAATCCCCAATGTCGAGTATCAGGTCTGTTTCCTCTGCAATAGGAATGAAGACGTGCGGTGAGACATGTCCCATGTCCTTGTTGTGCCACCGTAGCAGGGCCTCGATGCCGACTATTCTTGAAGTCGACACATCGATTCTGGGTTGATATACAATCCGAAATTCGTTTCTGGTGAGAGCAGATTGCATCAGAGTTCGCATCCTCACCGGGGTCACCACCTCTTTGGCGACGGTCTCAGAGTAGAACCGGTATGAGGCTTGAGTCGTATGAGCGGCATTCAAAGCCGCAATGGTGCTCTTTCTGAAAAGAGCTTTCAGGTTATGCCCATCCCTAGACGAGACGGACAGTCCCACCTGCGGGTTAAGCTTTATGTTGAGGCCACCGTACTCAAGGGGCTGCTTGAATGCGCTGACAATTCTCTTTGCGGCCGCTTCTGCGTCCTCTTCTGAAAAGGGGCCTTTGTAGCAGGTGCCAAAGTGCCAGTTGTCCATTATCCCGAGCTCGGTAGGGCTTCTCAGGAGATCATCTATGTGGCCGGACGCCCAGACCAGCGTGGCGTCCCTGATTCCAGAACCGTGCAGGATGTCCAGTTGCTCCGCGCCAGGAAACGTGACCACAATGGTCGATATTTCTTGAAGCTCAAGATCGACAGACCGGGCTATCAGTTCCTCAAGCATGTCTTCCTTGGGGAGTCCGGTCAGGGGGTCGTGAGTTCTAAGGAAGTTGGTGTGGGCCTCGCTAGCTATTCCTCTGCTCATGAGCCTGTGGTTGCGTAAAGTCAATGTGATGATCGCTAGGATGACCAGCGCAAAGCTAATATCCAGATAGGCCTGTTCTCTCCAAAAATGTAGGGCTCCCGAGACCTCGATCAGGGCTCCGTTTACGTATTCGAGAGGAGAGTAGACATTTATCTCCTGGATGATGTCAATGACGTTGAAGGCCATGAACGAAGTCACGGAAATAATCACGGTCAATCTTAGGTCCAGATATATTGAGGCAACTATGGGAGGCAAAAACCAAAGAAGGAAGATATAGGGGCCCAGTGGTGTGGAGTAGAGGACCAGAAGACTGAGGATCATCCCGCCAAGAGCCCAGTATCTAAAGTTTGCGGTGGGTATGATCTCAAAGTACCTGGCAGTTGCGGGAAGCGCCAGCAAGACGGCGGCTAACAGGGTTGATACTGAAGCCGTATAGATCGGCCACTGGAGCAGGTCGATCATGGTCAGCAGCAGCATGATCAGCATGAGCGCAGTACCCATGATCAGGGTGCGCTCAACGGTAGTGTTCACACGGAGATGATGAGCCATCCATGTATTGGCGTCATCAGTAAACCTGAACGCCCGCACCAATCCTTTTCTCGTTCTCTCATTCAGACCCATAGTCCCCCGATTCTGGTTCGAGGTCTCACTATCTATATCGATAGAGAATGAGCCAGATATTAGCTCCGGCAAGACCCCGCCTGCAATAAATCAAGCGGTTAACTAGGGTTTACACCATCAGGTCCAAGCACCGAAGGTTCGAAGATCGTCCAATAAGCTGGGACGCGATCCTTCAGATTCGCCCGAAGAATCGCGTCCCAGCTTAATAGGGCACTAAGGGGCTATAAGCTCTTTCTGCTCGCTTATTGCTTTGTCTGCGTTTTCAGGAAGGCTGTAAGGAGCCAATGCTTCCGCAGAGGACGCCAAACTGGTGGTTCCGGTGCCCGATGAATTCATATCAGCGTACCCATTGACCACTATCGTAAGTGCCTGGATAACGGAGTTCAGGCCTCCTGTCTGCAACCTCATCTCATTCGAGGCCGCTGCAGTCCTATCTGCATTACCTGAATTCATCTTAGTGATCTCCTCCATCCTGGTTACAGCCTCGGTGATCTGCTCAACTCCGATGGCTTGTTCGTGGGACGCCTCTGATATCTCGGTGATCAGGTCAGTGGTCTGCTTGATACGCTCCACTATCTGCTCGAGATTTTCAGCAGCGGTCTCGGCTACTTTACGTCCTTCAGCGGTCTTGCTGACAGCACTTTCAATTAGCGATGCAGTGTCCTTGGCTGCCGAGGAGCACCTCTGAGCCAGACTTCTGACCTCTTCTGCGACTACGGCAAATCCCTTACCGTGCTCTCCGGCTCTGGCGGCCTCGACAGCTGCGTTCAGGGCCAGCAGGTTGGTCTGGAAAGCAATCTCTTCGATCACCTTGATGATCTTGCTTATCTCTCCGGATGATTGATTGATCTCGTTCATGGATGTTGTCATCTCTTTCATCGCACTCGATCCACGAAGTACCTCATCACGAGCCTCGGTAGCAAGACTATTCGCCTTTGATGCATTGTCAGCGTTGTTTCTGGTCTGAGCAGAGAGCTGCTCAAGCGCTGATGAGGATTCCATGATCGATTGAGTCTGGCGGGATGTGCTATCTGCCAGTGAGAGGCTGGCTTCTGATACCTCCACTGTCGCGCCGTCGATTTCAGAGAAACCCCGATTCAGACTTGCGATGACCCGGTTGATTCTCTTTGCGATTGAACGGCTAACGAAGAATGCGAGAATGATCGCCGGTAGAAGGATTCCTGCAGCAAGCAGGGTCACATTGCTCTGTACGACTGCGAGTGGGGATAGTAGTTCTGATGCTTCTTGCTCGACGGTAATCGTCCAATTCGAGTCATAGAAGGGCATCGAGGCACCGATCATCTGATTCCCGTTGACCCCCTCATAGAAGCCCATAGCCTCTCGGCATCCGGTCTGCATCTTTCCATTGGTGGTGTATTTGCCATCTACGCACGCTGGGCTACTAGCTCCGTTGATGGTTTTATCCCAGGGGAGCGTGCTCCCATTCTCATTAAGGAATGCACCGGGTCGAACTCGCGACTGCGTGACAAGAGTGTTATCTGCATCAGTGATGTAGTAGTCGAAGGTGTCGCCGACGCCAGCGAGATAGAAGGCACCCATGTCCCCTTCTAGGTTGCCGATCTCGCCGGTAACAATGTTTGTGAGCATTCCAGCATCCGCATGAACGTATAAGTCGCCCTTAGATGTAGGCGCAGAGAAGGTGATTACCGGAGTCTCCCCGTCCATATATACGTCAGAGTAGCCAACATCAGTGTCCGGGGTCTCGGCTGTTTCCCCTACTCGATCCGGATTTGAAGACAGCGTGATCTTGCCATTCTCGACTAGATCAATAGCGTGGTATGTCTTGAAGGTAGGAATCGACCGTGATCCGTCTTCGATCTCGGAGTTAAAAGGATGCTCGCTTGGGTCAAACACATCAGTCTCTACGATGGAACTGAAATATGTTTGGGTAGCCGCTCGGTCAGATGTCTCATCCACCAGGGTTGCGAGGCTTTTTGCCATCTTCTCGTTCTGACCCAGGAACCTGATGGCTCCTTGCTGTTTTGCATCGACAAAGTTCATCAGTCCACCCAGTGAGTTCTGGGTCATCAGCCAATAGGTCTTGTTGTACGAGTAGTAGGTGACTGCCATGAATAGCGGCGCCATGAAAACCGCCAT
>JAUVYG010000102.1 GCA_030603185.1 Actinomycetota bacterium
GCGACCGCTGGACTTGCAAAGAAGCCACAACTGCTGACCACCGATTGGTTGTTGGAACAGTTAACTTTTAGTCGGTCGCGAGCAGAGAGAGCGTACCGACGATTCGTATCACAAGGCGCCAATGCATCACCGTGGGAGCAGATCAGAGGGCAGATCTACTTGGGCAGCGATTCCTTCATCGACAACCTACCACAGGCAGACGACAGTCTGCTTGAGGTTCCGAGGGAGCAGCGGTTGGTGAATCGACCAAGCCTTCTAGAGCTACTCACCCCAGACCAGAACGTTGATACCATTTATCGAGCATACCGAGACTACGGATACACCCAGAGGGAGATAGCACAGCATCTTCGTGTTCACTACGTAACCATCAGTCGGAGGATGAAGAGATGGGAGGAGACGTGCAAGAGCCGCGGATGTTGAGTTGCAGGAGGTGAACGTTCGAACGCCATATCAGCGAGGGACTGTCTGGTTCTACTCCCATTTCATTGATCTGCTACTGCGGCCGGTACACGCGCAGGTGGTAGGGGTCTGTAAGGAGATCCGTCCTGAAAACGTCCTTGACATCTGCTCAGCAACCGGCGCTCAGTGTCTTCTCCTCGATCGGGCGAGGATCAACGCAGTTGGGCTCGACCTCTCAGAGGCGATGGTAAGCTCGGCGCGGCGGCGTAGTCCTCCGACCATCCGCTACGTGTGTGGATCGGCGCTCGCACTCCCGTTCGATAATCAAACCTTCGCCTGTGTCCTTCTCATCCTCGCGTTGCACGAGCACACCCATGCGGAGCAGTTGACCGCGCTCAGTGAGGCACATCGTGTTCTGCGGAAGGAGGGAACGCTGATCCTAGCGGAGTATTCTCCTCCCAAACGTGGTTCGCACCGTTTGGCCTGGTCCTTCATTACCATGATCGAGCGGCTCGCCGGCGGGGATCACTACCGCAACTTTCGCGCGTTCGTGGAGGCCGGCGGAGCAGAATCCCTAGAAGATGACCTTCCTCTCTCAGTGCTAGCGCGGTACCCTCTCTTCTCTGGGACGGTCTCCCTCCTTGCCTTCAGATCCAAGGATTAGGCTTGGTAAGCCTCCCTTGAGGCTGTTGCAGAGACTTCCTTCCTTTGCCGGCAACCAGCGAAAAACCAAGCCTATGTTCTGCTGTAAGCTGATTGCCACATTCCGGGGACATCTCTGAAAGCGCAGAGAAGTTAGACGTACGTGTCAAGGGTGGCGGGATCCTGTTTGTAGTAGAGACTCAACTCGTCGTAGAGCTGAGGAATCCTTTCCTTCAGTTGCAGTGGCTTCTCGAAGAAGAACTCGGTTGCCACGGCAAAGAACTCGGCCGGATTGGTTGCCCCGTACCGGTCGAGCAGGGTCTCTTGTCCGCAGCCGACCTCCCGCTGCAACCGCTCATATTCCTGCCCCAAGATCCGCGCCCAGGCCAGGTACTGGGAACGGCGAGGAAGGATCGGCGCGCCATCTGTTTCCCCATCCTCGGCGTCGAGTTGATGGGCAAACTCGTGGAATACGACGTTGTGACCGTCGTGGATGTCCGCCGCTCCGGATCGAACATCGTCCCATGAGAGAACAATAGCACCTCGTTTCCAGGACTCCCCCAGACGGGGCTGCATCGCCTCGGTCATGATCCCCGCGGCGTCTCGTTTGAGTTGGCGGGCGAAGTATGCATGGGGATAGACGATGATCGAGTACAGACCGGGATAGTAATCGGTCTTGCGGTGCAGGAGGAGAACGCACGCCTGTGCGGCGATGGTTACCCGAATCGTATCGGTCACCTTCAAGCCGCCTGCCCCCTCGAAGTGTTTCTCCGCCAGGAAAACCTGGATATGTCGCTCAAGCTCCTCACGATCGGCCAACGGGAGATAGCGAACGAAGGGGACGTTCCTCTCGATGATCTCTCGCCATGTGGTGGAGAACTCGCGTCTGCGGATCCTCTCCCGCCTCTGCTCCCTGAACCTGCTCAAGCTGCTCGATCCTTCCTCCTCAACCGAACTGTCCCTCCATTGTATCGAGGAAGAAGAGCCAGGGCTACACTCTTGACAGCTCTAACCCTTTCGCTATCGACACTATAGAACCATAGAACCATAGAGCCATTGGGAAGCCTTTTTATGACCGATAAAGCACGGATAGCTCGACCAGGGATATCTTTCGGGTTTGTCAACAATACCTACTCTTACCCGATTCAAATGGATGTAACGGGAAAGGGCTTGTACTCACAGAAGTACTATTTCACTGTCATCAGTCTTCGTTCAGTTCCCTTTCGTCAGTCTTTGATGTAGACAGTCCTACTATAAACGTTGCCCTGTGAGGCCAGTAGCTGCTCTCGTAATGAGAGGGCTAGCCGACTTGTCGTAGGTCTCGCCGCTGAAAGAGAACTACCGAGAGAACGACCAGTCCCAGCGTGAGCCCGGCGAGGATCGCTCCATGACCCCAGTCCATTCCTGTGAGTAGCGGGTCGCTGCTCAGGTAGTAGTAGTACGGCGACCATTTGGCGTAGCCGGCCACGCTCTCGCTCAGTGGCAGCAACGAGGCAGCCAGGTAGAAGACGGTTGCAGTTCCGATGCTCCCAAAGACGGCTACCTTCCCCCGTCCCATAGCAGCGCTCAGGGCGAGAGCCAAGGCCCCAAAGACCAAACCAAGTAACGTCACCAGCAGGCATGTGCCGGCGATATTACCGATATCCATGCCCAACCCACCAAGCAGAGATCCGGCCGCGACTCCAGCGAAGGTCGCGAACCCCACGGTGATGGCACAGATCACCATCGCCCACGCCTTTTCGATCACGACCTTGGAACGTTTGATTGGGTTGGCGAGAAGGAGGCCCATGGTGCGGCGCTCTTCCTCTCCGGCCAGGGCGCGGGCCCCCACCGCGATAGTGACAACCATGAGGGCAATTGGAGCCATCAGGCCGAAGGTCTCAAGTTGGTACCAACCCTCCGGAGTGCTCACGTCGCCACCCCCGAACGCGGCCAACAGCGCCTCCGGGAAATCGGCGGTCATGTCCATGAGCTCCGCGGGCATCATGTTGAACATCGGACCTATCATGACACCCATGACAAGGAACATCACAAATCCCGTGATGATAAGAAGTGCCTGGTGCTCCGATAGGGTCTTGATCCAGATTCGAGAGACCCGGACCGAACCGGCCAGCCGGTTTACGACCCTCTGTGTCATCGGATTGCTTCGAAGCCGGTCCAGCAACGTGATCCCCACGTTCTGACCCCTCAAGTCGCGGCGGTTGACCCCGATCACTGCAGCGATAACAAAGAGGGCGATGCCTGTGAACAGCACACCTATGTGACCCCAGTTGATTCCATTGATAAGCGGCTCACTGCCGTTGAAGTAGTACCAGGGGAACGCCTTGGTCACATTCTCCCATCCCTCGATGAAAGGCAGAAGTCCGACAGCAAAAATGGAAACGAACATCAGCCCGGCAGTTGCCCCTGCGGCAGTCCCTCTATTTCCGGTCCAGGCGCCTATTGCCATCGCCAGGAAACCGTAGAAGAGGGCGTTGACAAACATGTGAAGTGAGAGCGCCCCCACGGCCATCCCCGTGATCTCGACGTCCAGGACTCCCGACACAAGATACGTAGATCCCCATAGGAAAGCGGCTGCCAGACCGGTGAGCAACACCATGGATGCGGCTTTGGATACGAGCACGTTCGTGCGGCTCTTCGGATTGCCAAGCAGGAGTCCTATGGTTCCTTTCCTCTCCTCGCTGGCGATGGAGGCTGAACCCGCAGCAATCATCAGGCCCACCAGTACCCACGCACCATAGGAGCTGAATAGCACACCGATGGCAAGACTGCCTACATCCGCCTCAGCTGGGACACCCAGTATCGCACGGAAAGCCTCGGGCATATTAGCGTAGATACCGAGGTCGAGATTGCGGTACATCGACATCGCGAACAGGAGCAATAGGGCCAGGCTTCCAGTGGCGATCGCCACCCCGAGCCAGCGATCGCGAATGGTCTTGGTAAAGATGTTGGCCAGCATTAGACCGTCACCTCCTCATCGTGGTAGTACGTGAGGAAAATCTCTTCGAGATCGGCTTCCTGAGTACGGATATCCAACAGGTCGTAGCGGTCCATTACCGCCCTCAATAGAACCTCCATCTTCCCGTCGTACGAGAACACGACCCGGTGATCTTCTACCGAGACCTCGCGTACTCCGGGAAAGGCCTTGAATACGGCAGCCTCTACCGGGCCACTAAAATCTAGCTCTATCCGGCGGATCGCCTTCGACCTGAGCTCGGAGACGATCTCAACAGCGACAAGCTTGCCGTGGCGGATGATTCCAACACGGTCGGCCACGCGCTGTACCTCGGAGAGCGTGTGGCTGGAGAGGAACACGGTATGCCCCTCGTTGGCCACTTCGCGTATCATCATCTGGAATTCCCGCTGGATAAGCGGGTCGAGGCCCGAACTGGGCTCGTCCATGATGAACACTTCCGGCCGGTTCATGAAAGCCTGGATCAGCCCAACCTTCTGGCGGTTGCCCGACGACAAATCACCCACCTTTTTGGACAGATCTGCATCGAGTCGCTTGGCGAGTCGGTCGACATACGACCAGTCCACCCCACCTCGCAGATTGGCGAAATACGTAAGAGTATCCTTGCCGGTGAGGTTGGGATACATCGCGAGATCACCGGGCATGTAACCGATGTGTCTGCGGATCTCCACGGCTTTGTCGTGGGTATCCATCCCAAGAATTGAGGCCCGTCCTATGGTCGGCCGGATCTCGTCGAGCATAGTCCGGATAGCGGTCGTCTTGCCGGCGCCATTCGGGCCGAGAAACCCAAATATCTCGCCGGCTCGGATGTCGAGGTTCAGATCCACCATGGCGCGGACGTCTCCGTAGTGCTTGGTGAGACCCTCGGTATAGATAACGGGCTGATCGTTCATATGACTCCCTCCCATGTCACCTCTTGACTTACCAAATTTAGTTTCCTCCATGAAGACCTCATTATGTCCGTCAGGGCCGCGTTCTGCAACTGAACACTGGCATAACTTCCGGCCACGCATACCCCTAAATTGTGATGGGTGGAAAGACAGTCAGCAGTCGAGAGTCGGCAGTCGAGAGTCGAAAACAGTGAAAGAAAAAGAAGCGGTGAAATGGTTCAGTAGGAGGATCGGGCGAGCTGAAAGCTGCAGACTGATTACCAAAAGCTTGTGTTGCGTCGCACTTCATGTGCGACGCTATTTTTAACGTCGGGCGCAAGACCCGACGCTACGAACGATCTACGTATTATGGTCTTGTCTTTCACCCTATTGTTGGTTTTCTCTGCGACCTCTGCGGTAGAATGACTTTGCTTTGGCAGTAAGTAACCTTTGTCTTTAACCCTATGTTTGTCTTCCTCTGCGATCCTGGCGGCTACGCTGGATTCCGGGCCCGGCCCTGGACTCGATCCAGGGTCCGCCGGAATGACGATGGATACATCTTTAACGTCGGGCGCAAGACCCGACGCTACGAATGGTCTACGTATTATGGTCTTGTCTTTCACCCTATTGTTGGCTTTCTCTGCGACCTCTGCGTCCTCTGCGGTAGAATGACTTTGCTTTGGCAGTAAGTAACCTTTGTCTTTAACCCTATGTTTGTCTTCCTCTGCGATCCTGGCGGGTATGCTGGATTCCGGCTTTCGCCGGAATGACGACGCATACATCTTTAACGTCGGACGGAGGTTCCAACGTTACAAATGGTCTCAAAACTGATTACTGATAACTTTCTTCTCTTCCCAACAACTGCGTTTCTTTCTGATTGCTGCTTTTCACTACTCAACCATTCAACTAATCAACTATTTAACTGTTATCTCGGGGCTTTGCTCACATCCGTGTGGAAGGTTACCATGATTACCAGATACACTAAACGAAGCACTGCACCGTTAAAGCCCTGCTTCATTAACGCCAAAAGGAGGAAGAAATATGAAAGCACAAGATCCAACTTATCGTGCTATCGTTGGGGCGAC
>JAUVYG010000142.1 GCA_030603185.1 Actinomycetota bacterium
GCCCCTTGAGCAGTCGTTTGCCGTCGCAAAGGGCGAGATGATCCTCACCGAGATTAGTCGCAAGTTTCGACTTCCTGACATCATCTCCTACGTCAGAAACTTTCGAATGGAAGCGCGAGAGGTGTACACGGACACACCCCGCAAATTCGCCGTTCTTCTTATCGAGCGTGTATAAGTCACCAATTACTGGTGTTTACCTGCTGCCTCACGGACTAGATACTTGGCTAGGAACTAACTTAAGGTGATTCGCGCTACCTAAAATATTAGCTGCCAAAATGTACTCGGATGCGGTAATATGTTCACGCTCAAGTGCATTATTTCACAAGGAAACGTAGAAAATTCTCGCTTCCGGCGCTAACAAGAATTACTGGCGCATGCACCCGACCAACATTGTAAGGAGGTTATGTCTGTGGCAGAAGATTTTCAGAGTCCCCAAGAGGCGGGATCCCAGGAACCCTCTCGCAAGGACTTTATCATTTTGGCTTCAGGCGCCGCTGCAGCTATCGCCGCTGCTGGTGGGGCTGTGCCGTTTATCCGCAGCATGCAACCCAGTCTCGATGTCGAGGCAGAACGATTCGCTGAGATCGATATCAGCGAAGTACCCGAAGGCAAGGTAACGACCTTTGAATGGCAGGGTAAGCCTGTTTGGGTCTTCCACCGTAACGCGGAGCAGATCGCCTTGGCGGCAAATCCACCGAAGCCGTCGAAGGATCCGAAGAGCAAACCAGACAGCGAACGTGCTCTCAAGCCCGAATATCTTATAGTCGTCGGCATCTGCACTCATTTAGGTTGCATCCCGCTCTATGAGGGCGGAGCTAAAGAAGAGTGGAAAGCTTGGCACTGTCCGTGTCATGGCTCTCAGTACGACATGTCAGCTCGGATCATTGCTGGTCCAGCCCCCCAGGACCTGGAAGTTCCACCGCTAGAGTATCTCTCCGATACCACCGTACTGATCGGGGAGGCCTAGAACTAAATGAAACTCGAGATCAACTTTTCTAAGGTGATGCCGTGGATAGACAAGCGTCTACCTGTCACCAAAATGTCCGAGGCACATCTGACCAAATATCCTTCACCAGCGAACCTGAATTACTGGTGGACCTTTGGTTTTATCGCATTACTATTCTTTGGCGTTCAGATCATCACCGGAATCTGGTTGGCCATGCACTACAAGCCAGACGCAGTTCTAGCATTTGCCTCGGTCGAGCACATCATGCGAGATGTTCAGTGGGGATGGTTACTTCGTTATTCCCATGCCGTTGGCGTCTCGTTCATGTTTGCCGCGGTCTATTTTCATATGTTCCGCGGACTCTACTACGGTTCATATAAAGCTCCGCGCGAGTTGCTGTGGATCGTTGGTGTATTGATCTACCTGGTGATGACCATTATCGCCTTCACCGGATATCTGCTCCCATGGGGTCAGATGAGTTTCTGGGGCGCGCAAGTCATCACAACGATGTTCAGTGCCCTACCAGTGATCGGTGGCACCATCGTTGAGTTGTTACAGGGTGGATTCGTTGTAGGCGATCCGACCCTGAACAGGTTCTTCTCAATGCATATCGTTCTTCTTCCTGGAATCCTCGCTGGCCTCATTGGCCTGCATGTTGCTGCTCTACACCAGGTTGGATCGGGCAACCCGACAGGTATCGATATCAACAAGAAGCGGGACGGTATTCCGCTGCATCCGTACTACAGCATCAAAGATGGCTGGTTCGCGATGCTTATCATGTCCTTGTTCTTCTTGATCGTGTTCTGGGCTCCTCAATTCCTTATGGAAGCCGAGAACTATCTGCCAGCTAATCCTCTGGCAACACCGCCACACATCGTTCCAGAATGGTACCTACTTCCGTTCTATGCGGTATTGAAGGCCATTCCGAACAAGCTCGGTGGAGTCATTGCGATGGGCGCCGCGATCGTCATCTTGTTCTTCATGCCTCTACTTGATCGCTCAAGGATCAGGTCGGCAAGCAATCGTCCGATCTATCGGATCATGTTCTGGGTCTTCGTAGTCGACTTCATCGCACTCGGCTACATCGCTCGTCAGTCTCCAGACGGTATCTGGGTTCCACTGGGCCAGGTCACGACATTGATTTACTTCGCCTTCTTCCTGACCCTACCGTGGGTCAGTAAGTTTGAGGACAAGCTAGCTATTCGCAGAGGCCAAGAGCATCTGCTCGACGTTGGCATCGATCACAATGTTGAGGGTGCTGAGGCAATCGCGCCGATGCCAGTACCGGCGGCTCCGAGGCCTGTGCCTGCAGTGGCTGCGAGGCCGACGCCGGCTCCAGTGCCGGCGCCAACGCCAAGGCCAACGCCACCACCTGCTCCTGCGGCTCAGCCGTCAGGGCACGAGGGTGGAATGCATGAGCGCATTATTAATCTTGAGAGCAGGATAGAGGATTTGCTGGACCATGTTGCTAAGGGCGACGAGACAAAATCGC
>JAUVYG010000112.1 GCA_030603185.1 Actinomycetota bacterium
GAGCAGAGCGACATCGCTGCGCTTTTTGTCGGCATAGACCCCGGTAGGGCAAAGCGCCACGCAAACCATGCACGAATCGCACTTGGTAAAGTCGATGTGAAGCTGAGGCGTGAAGCTGATCGCCTCGCGCGGACAGAACTGCACACAGGCATGGCATGTAGCAGTACCGGAACGCTCACGAACGCAAAAGGCGTCGTGGACGATGACTGGGTCATATTTAGAGACAAGGGTCTCGAGGCCGGTTACGTCGAGGTCCATACTTCCCTCAGATCAAGTTTGGAGAGCTAATTAGTCGCGCAGTGTGTCGTCGTTGATGGTTCCATCTTGATCGCCTTCTTCGTCACTACGATCGGTGGAGGAGTCGAGTATCTGAGCAATCTTCCAGACCCCATCCTGCTGCTTCATGGCGAAGATGAAGCGGTGCTTCTGGTTACTGGGCTGTCCGATCATCTCATCGGTGACTACATCTATGAAGTGGCCCTGGTCGATGAACTCGGCCGTGGTTCCTACGAGTCCCACTATTGATGTTGAAACAGCGAACTCGACTTCTGAGTAGTCACGTACTCGGATCTTGCCAGCTGCCCGGTCGTCGGCGAATGACTTCTCCATCGTCTCGAGGGCCTGGTCCATGAATCCATCGGTGAGCTTGCCGGAGTCACCCCTGGCATCCTGCAGAACCTGAAGAGCTTTGACCCCGTCGTCCTTTATCTGTTGGACTTGTTCTTCGGAGAGACCACCATGGCCTCCTGCCTCAGAGTCATCGGTCGCCCCCGCCTCGGCATGAGCATCAGCGGGCTCATCCGACGCTACACCCGTTCCGTCAGTACTCTCGGAGGACGGGCAGCCAGCAGCCACCAGCGTGAGCCCGAGTAGAAGTACTGCGATTATTGAATAAAGTAGAGATCGAGATTTCATTGTCTTCATATTGTACCTATCTTAAATCGGTTTTGTCTCTTGTCTGGATCACGTCACTGAGAGTCGTCGTCGTCGGTTGCATCTTGGGCTCTCGTTTTTGGGGCATAGCCACAGTAACAAATTCAGTGGTGTTCCAGCTGAACCCCTTCTTGACCAAGAGTTCTCGTTCGAGGCCCGGCTCCATCGGCAAGAACACCAATTTTGCCTCAACGCTATCATCCGGCTTTATCTGCTTGTCCCAGGGACTTCTCCCTTCCTCTGAGTCCTCGTAATAGTAGCGAGTGTGCGTTGGATGGGGCGTGTACTGGCCACCATATCCATCTTTGAGAAAGAACATGTTCAGAGACAGCGCCTGCTCGATCTGGGTCAGATTCGACACTCTCACTGTTATCAGCAAGCGGGTCACCGACCCTTTTCCGGGGCCGAAATAAGGTGGTGGTCCGATGTTCTCTGCTGCTACTACCTCGACCCGGGCGCCCCCACCCTCGACCACATTACTGTTCAGCACTTCCTCAAGTTCTTCCTCACCCGAAACAGGCAGAAAAAGCAGTAGAAAAATCAGCCCGATCAGTGCAACCCAGAAGTTCAGAATAAGAAAGCATCCCCAGCGGAACCTTTTCTTCTTTCGAGGTTCGGCTTCCTGTCCGTCTTCGATCAAATCGAGATCGACTGGGTCGGTAGCATCCCTAAGATCACTGTCAGCCATCTTCGCCTTTCACCGCCCCAGAGAACTACTCTAGGTCAGATCGTCCCGGGGGGGAGAGTTCTTCGATGCTCTCATCGATGCTCTCATCGATGTCGGCCTCGGATGCGCCAAGTCGCTCTGCTGGGTCCTCGTTGGCGATCGTAGAACCCTGGAAATCAATAACATTGACGAATACCGGGTTCGTGTTGCCTGCACCCGGTCGGGCCAAGGACTCGTTGTATCTAGCTCGATCTTCCGGATCCGCCTCAGCGATGGCATCGGGATTACGCAAACGCAGGGCTTCCACTCTGTTGTTCTCTCTGTCAGCGACCAGAATGGTCCCGTCAGCATTGATATCGATACCCTCAGGGAAGTTGAACAGACCGTCCTCTACGCCTCGGGCTCCACCAATCGACACTAAGTTACCGTCCGGATCGATGATCGTCAGTCGGAAGTTAAGAGTGTCCGCGACCCAAACATTGCCCGCGGGGTCTACAGCTATACCTCGGGGAAGTCCGAAGTAGCTTCTGCTTTGACCAGCCAAGTCTGATTGGCCGACCGCCCACTTGATCTGTCCGGACTGATCCATGGCGACAACTCGCCTATTCAGAATGTCACCAACGAAGACGGTGCCTGACTTCGGATCGACCGCAATACCGTTCGGGAAATTGAAGAAGCCGAGGTTGGCTCCCTTTGAGCCCCACTTCTGGATTAGATTACCTTCGACATCAAAGACATAGACCCCGTCATTGCTGGTAACAAAGATCCGATCTCCGTAGGTGTCCACGTCATACGGACTGAACCTTAGGCCACCGAACGCAGGGTCCCCTGGCTGCCTTGGAAAGCGGAACTGAAGTTCGCCCTGCTTATTGAAAGCAAATACCTGACGCAGCGCAAAGTCTGCCACGTACACACGGTCCTTGTTGTCGTCGACATCAACACCGGCGATCGAGTACATCTTGCTTCTGCCCTCGTCTTCACCGATACGACGAACGAAGTTACCGTCGTCATCGAACACGAGAAGTCGCTGTGTACCATTGTCGGTTACGTAGATGTTGCTGTCCTCATCAGTCGCAACTCCGAAGGGTTTTTGTAGTCCATAAATTGAGAATATCGGCTCGAGTATGCCATCCCCGGCAACATTAGGCGCCTGCGTAGGACGGAAGAGCAGTAGCCACAGAAGAACCAGCACTAGCAGGCCGA
Source organism: Actinomycetota bacterium (assembly GCA_030603185.1). GTDB lineage: Bacteria > Actinomycetota > JAUVYG01 > JAUVYG01 > JAUVYG01 > JAUVYG01. The sequence goes on from JAUVYG010000112.1 coordinate 2,804, forward strand.
TCATCAGGGTCAGGAACAGCGCAGCCAGTAGCTTGAGCTTGCGCTTTCTAGCGTTTCTTCCTTCAGTTTCATCGTCAGCGTATACGGCTTCATCGCCAGCCATAGGTCCCTTTCTAGCCTGTTATGTGTCTATAGAGCAGCAGCTAAGCCGCTGTGTTCAGTCGCCTTCGAGGAGTTACCCAAAGCCGAGTAAACATCCGAAAGCGTCTCGTGGATCTGTTTCATCACATCTGCACCGGCATCGCCACCGTCTGCGACAGCTGCAAGAAGCGTACTCAGTGCGTCGTCATCGTCGCCATTCTGGAACTGGAGTGCCCCAAGAGCGAGCATCACCTCGGCGAGCTCTCCGGGTATACCGCCGGCAACAGCCGACTCATACAATCGGATCGCGGTCTCAGTATCACCCGAGTCGGCTGCAGCTTTGGCCTCGGCCTCGACGGCCGCCACGATCTCTCTTACTTTGTCATTTACTTCGACCAAGGAAGGATCCAGATCCAATGCCGACCTGTATTCTACCAACGCCCTATCAAATTCCTCTTGAGCTTCGTAGATAGAACCAAGCGCCATCCTGGAATCCCAGATGTTCGGGTCGTCTTGAATCGACTTGAGGTAGAACTCAACAGCCTTCTCGGTGTTTCCATCCTTCTCGTATATCTGAGCGATATCGTAGAACGGTCCAGCCTTATTGGTCGGGGTGGTGAAGTCAGCCCCTTCTTCCAGGTATTTAATGGCTAGCTCACTGTCACCGAGCTCCCGATAGGTCCTACCGAGGTTGATCTTTGCCATTACTCGATCGGGATCCAAGTCCAGCGCTCGATTGAATGTGTTGATCGCCTGGCTGTAGCGTTCCATCTTGTAATAGATGAAACCGAGGTTCTCATAACCAACCGGGCTTTCAGGGTTCTGGTTCACAACATTCTGCCAGCGCCTAAGTTCGAATTCATAGTATGTACGAGGTGGAGCCTCTCGCTGCGCGATGGCTTGATAGATCATGTAACCGGCAGTGATCGTGATTCCGACCGCAATAACGATGATCGCGATACGAAGGCCTCTTTCTGTGCTATCCGGTTCTGTGTCAGGCCTACGCCCTCTCCGACCTGGAGGGGACGAACTGCCACCGCCCACTGCGGTGTCATCCACGATACTTGGCTCCTCTCTTAAGAACTCTTAGTGTTTGTCCGGCGAACCTGAATCAGTATACAGTCTCCCAGCAACCTCATCAATTTCGACATCTACCTGCGAACTATCACCTTGCGGTTTTAGGCAAAGGCTTCCAGGGAATGGGGAGTACGCGTCCCGCGCGATTCGGCGTACCTCTCTTTGATACGCCGTTAAAATGACATTTATTAACGCACCAGTTACCGCTGTGACACTCCCAACACTGGGTGGTCGCCCATTCTCTGGTAACGACGATCTTTTGTCCATGAGTCTGAATGAACTCGGTTCTATTCGCGTGACTACCCTGTACTACTTTGTGACAGTCATTACAGAAACTGAACCGCTTGTGGCAGTTCATGCAGAACTCTCTCTTCTCGCCCTCAAACGATGGAAAAGAGAAGGTCACGGTATCAAGGTCGCGCTTGTGCACCTCTCGATTGACCAGGAAGCGCTCGGTCTTTTCCTTGTCTACGAACGCCTGGCCGACCAGATCGTCACTGAAGTACCAAGCTGGAGCATGGCAGAAACGGCAGGTCTCGATATCCTCTACCTCTTCTGCCTCTTCCTTGGAGCCATGCTTGTCATGACAAGTGATGCACTGCGCTTCTAGCGTCTCGACCGAGACGGTATTGGACGGATCACTCAAATGAATCTCGGGATCCAGATGACACTCTTTGCAGGTGAGTTCAGAAAGGTCCCTCTCGGCCGCCGCTGTGAATTCTTCAACCTCTTCTGCAGACTTCCCGGACACCTCAGACTCTTTGTGACACCTGGTACACGAGAAAGTCATCAACCTATCAGTCAGGCCGGCCTCGAAGTCTGTACATCCACCCTCGTTACCGCCCTCTTCGGAGGCGTGGGCCTCTGAGATCCCATGCTCCGCCTCGGGAACAATACCCTCTTCACACTCCCATATCCCTCCATGAGTCTGGTGGTCTATGTATATACCGCCCAAAGCGGTTCTAGATTGGTACAGGTCATGGCATTCCACGCACCTCGAGAATAGTCGAGTTTCTTCACTCGAGATGCGGACAGCTGCCCTCTTATCGGCTCCGAAGAACTCAGCTATAGCATCGGGTATCGGCTGTATCCGATCCTCGTATCC